>JAVEVO010000099.1:0-24962 GCA_034005005.1 Myxococcota bacterium | reverse complement strand
CTGCCTCGCTGCCGTGGGGGAGGGCGAGGGCGATGGGGTGGGTGAGGGTGAGGGCGAGGGTGAGGGTGAGGGCGAGGGCGAGGGCGAGGGTGAGGGGGAAGGGGAGGGCGAAGGTGAGGGGGAAGGGGAGGGCGAGGGCGAGGGTGAGGGGGAAGGGGAGGGCGAGGGTGAGGGGGAAGGGGAGGGCGAGGGGGCCGCGCCGTTCTGTGGTGACGGCGTGGTCAACGGCGACGAGGCCTGCGACGACGGGACCAACGACGGCGCCTACGACGGCTGCCTGCCCGGCTGCGTGGCGGTCGGACCATACTGCGGCGACGGCCAGCGCAACGGCGAGGAGACGGGCGCCGACTGCGGCGGCCCCGCCTGCGGGCCCTGCGCGCGCGGCGACGGCTGCGCGGCGGACCGGGACTGCGCAGCCGGCCTCTGCCTCGAGGGCCTCTGCCAGATCCGGGAAGACTGCTTCGCCATCCTCGTCCGCGACCCGGCTCGGCCTAGCGGTGTCTACCTCGTCGACCCGGACGGCGAGGGCCCGGGCGCGCCCCTGCAGGCCTGGTGCGACATGGACCCGGCCAACGACGGCGGCGGCTGGACGCTGGTGCTCAACTACCTGCGGCCCGCGGGGGCGGACCCCGACACCGTGATCCTCAGCGAGCGCCTGCCGCAGCACGGCAGTGACGTGCTGGGCGCGGACGAGGCCGGCACCGACTCCTGGGGCCACGCCTCCAACGCGCTGCTCGAGGCGCTCCGGCCGACCCAGATCCGTTTCTACGGCGAGACCTCCCATCACGAGCGGGTGATGAACTTCAGTACCGACTTGCCTGGCGCACTGGCCTATGTCACCAGTGGCCTGGGGAGCTTCGCTGGCCTCCAGGATCACTTCCTGGCGCTGCCCGGCCACACCACCTACCTGCCCGCCAGCGCGGACCTCTTCTTCGCGGATCAGGGCGACGCGGCGCTGCTGAGCCACCCCTTCTACCACGGGGCCATGGACCACTGGAACGTCGGGGCCTACGAGCGCTGGGAGGTCGACGGCTGGCTGCAAAACGACGGCGTCGCCGGTCCGGTGGACAACGGCAACTCCGCTGCGACCCTGCAGCGGGTCTTCGTCCGCCGGGACGGCTGCCACGACGGGCGGCTCGACGGGGAGGAGAGCGACCTCGACTGTGGCGGCCCGGCCTGCGAGCCCTGCGTGGCCGAGCGAGCCTGCCGCGGCGACGAGGACTGCGCCAGCGGCGTCTGCACCGCCGACGTCTGCGCGCCGGCCACCTGCGGCGACGGCGTGATCAACGGCGACGAGGCCTGCGACGACGGCGTCAACGATGGCTCCTACGACGGCTGCCTGCCCGGCTGCGTGGCGCTCGGACCTTACTGCGGCGACAGCCAGCGCACCGGCGAAGAGACGGGCGCCGACTGCGGCGGCCCCACCTGTGGGCCCTGCGCGCTCGGCGACGGCTGCGCGGCGGACCCGGACTGCGCGGCCGGCCTCTGCCTCGAGGGCCTCTGCCAGATCCGCGAAGACTGCTTCGCCATCCTCGTGCGCGACCCGGCTCGGCCCAGCGGTGTCTACTCCATCGACCCGGACGGCGAGGGCGAGATCGCGCCGTTGCAGGCATACTGCGACATGGACCCGGCCAACGACGGCGGCGGCTGGATGCTGGTGCTCAACTACCTGCGGCCTGCCGGGTCGGACCCCGACACCGTGATCCTCAGCGACCGCCTGCCGCGACACGGCAGCGACGCCTTGGGCGCGGACGAGGCCAACACCGACTCCTGGGGCCACGCCTCGACCGCCTTGCTCGCCGCGTTGCGACCGACCCAAATCCGCTTCTACGGTGAGACCTCCCATCACGAGCGGGTGATGAACTTCAGTACCGACCTGCCGGACGCGCTCGCCTACGTGACCACCGGCCAGGGGAGCTTCACGGGCCTTCCGGGCCAGTTCCTGCCGCTGCCGGGCCACACCACCAACCTGCCGGCCAACGCGAACCTCTTCTTCGCCGACCAGGGCGACGCGGCCTTGCTGAACCACCCCTTCTACCTCGGGGGCGGCGATCACTGGAACGTCGGGGCCTACGAGCGCTGGGAGGTCGACGGCTGGCTGGTCAACGAGCTCCACGGCGGCGAGCAGGGCAACGGCTACACCGCGGCGACGCTGCAGCGGGTCTTCGTCCGCCGAGACGGCTGCCACGACGACCGGCTCGACGGAGAGGAGAGCGACCGTGACTGCGGCGGCCCCGCCTGCGAGCCGTGCACCGCCGGCGCGAGCTGCCGCGCCGACGCCGACTGCGCGAGCCTGCGATGTCAGGACGGGCGCTGCCTGGAGGCCCGCTGCGGCGACGGTGTCGTCAACTCAGCCGGCGAGGAGTGCGACGACGGGGAGGCCAACTCGGACGAGCGGGCCGACGCCTGCCGCACGAGCTGTCGCCGGGCCGCGTGCGGGGACGGCGTCGTGGACGCTGGCGAGGGCTGCGACGATCGGGGCGAGTCGGCCGCCTGCGACGTCGACTGCACCCCGTCGGCCTGCGGGGACGGCGTGCCCAACGCCGCGGCCGGCGAGGAGTGCGACGACGGCAACGACGTCGAGACCGACGCCTGCCTCACCACGTGCCGGCGGGCCACCTGCGGCGACGGCGTGGTGTGGAGCGGCGTGGAGGATTGCGAATCGCGGGGGCTGGAAGACCTGACGACCTGCAATCCCAACTGCATGTTCGCCCGTTGCGGAGACGGGTTCCCCAACTGGTTGATCGGCGAGGACTGCGACGACGGCAACGACCTCAACACGGACTACTGCCGGAATGACTGCAGATTCAACGTCTGCGGGGACAACTTCGTCATGGAGGGTGCGGAGGAGTGCGACCTCGGGCAGTGGCAGGTGATGAACTTCAACGGCCCCTGTCCGCTCTGCCGCCTCGCCCGCTGCGGGGACGGCTGGACGCAGTGGGGCGTCGAGGAGTGCGACGACGCCGCCTTCGATCCTACCGGTGTCTGCAAGCCGGACTGCACCCTCGCCTACTGCGGGGACGGCTTGCTCTTCGGCAGTGAGCAGTGCGACGACGGCCCGGACAACGGCCCTGCGAATCGGTGCCTGCCCAACTGCCAGATCGCCAGGTGCGGCGATGGGACGGTGGAGGCCGGCGTCGAGGAGTGCGACGCCGGAGCCTACAACGGCGTGCCCTGCCGGCACGTGGCCGGGGAGCAGGACTGTACGTACTGCGGGAGCGATTGCCGCTGGACCCGTACCGAGCGGCTGTGGGGCTTCGCGGACGTGCACACTCACCCCTTCGCCGACCTCGGATTCGGCGGGAAGATGCTGCAGGGGCACGTCTTCACCCCCGGAGTCGCGCCGGGGTGGGACCAGAAGGCCGCGTCGCTGCCATGCTGCGGGGTCGACTCGTTCGTCTGCGGCGACATCCAGTGTCAGGAGAACCCGATCCCCGGCCACGGTCTCTGCGGCGGCGGCGACACCATCGGCACGGCCATGGGCGAGCTGCCCTTCCACAACATCAGCGGCTACCCCGATCTGCAGGGCTGGCCGCGCTGGTACTCGATGACGCACCAGAAGGCCTACTACGAGTGGATCGAGCGGGCCTGGCGAGGTGGGATGCGGCTGATGGTGATGATCGCCGTCGAGAACAAGACCCTCTGCAACCTGGCCACCCCGATCTATCCCTGCGACGACATGAGCTCGGTGGATCGGCAGCTCCAGGCCGCGCGGGACCTCCAGACCTACATCGATCAATGGGACGACGGCGTCCTGAACGACTCGGGCTGGTGGCGCATCGTCACCAGCCCGGCGGAGGCGCGGCGGGTCGTCGCCGCGGGTCGGCTGGCCGTGGTGCTGGGCATCGAGGTGGGCGCGCTCTTCGGCTGCAGCGAGCGGGCCGGCTGCGATGGGAATATCGTCTGGACCGGATTGCGGCGCTACTACGACGCGGGCGTGCGCCAGATCACCTTCATGCACGGCGAGAACAACGCCTTCGGCGGGACCGCCCTGTTCCAGCCGGTCTACGGCGTGTCGAACAAGGACTACAACGGCGCGTACTTCGACGTCTTCGACTGCTCGGCCGCCGGCTACGATTTCCGCCTGGAGCAGGACCTGCTGACGGCGGCCGTACTGGGCGTGATCTCGGGCTACTTCCCTCCGGCATACCCCGGCGCCCCAGCAGGCCACTGCAACGGCAAGGGCATGACCGAGCTGGGCCATTCGCTCGTCAACGCGATGACGGACATGGGCATGGTCATCGACATCGACCACACCTCCCGGGTCGGCCGGGATGCACTGCTGCAAACCCTGACCACCACCTGGGCGGGCCGTCGCCCGGCGGTCATCTCTTCGCACAACGCCTACAACTCCATCATCCGCGGACCGGGCCGGAACGAGGAGGGGCTCGAGGATGGGGACCTCGCCGCCATCGACACCCTGGGGGGGCTGGTGGCGCCCGTCACCACTCCCGCCCATGCCTGCCCCGCGGTGGGCCCCAACGTGAGCTGCGTCGAGCAGTATGGGACGGTGGAGGCCACCTGCACCAACTCGTCCCGGACCTGGGCGCAGTTCTACCAGTATGCGGTGGATCATCTGCCCCATGGCTCGGTCGCCCTGGCCACGGACGTCAACGGGCTGGGCGGCAGCATCGGGCCCCGCTTCGGTGCCGAGGCCTGCCGCACCCTCGTCACGGGCACCACCGAGCGCTCGGCGCCTCAGGGAGCAGGGGTCTCCTACCCCTTCACCCTGCCCCGCATCCCGGGCTCCTTCGACCGCCACGTCGAGGGGGCGCGAACCTTCGATTACAACACCGACGGCCTGGCCCACGTCGGGCTGCTCCCCGACTTCATCGCCGATCTGATAGCGGTGGGGCTGACCGAGGAGGACCTCGTCCCCCTCTTCCGCTCCGCGGAGGGCTACATCGAGATGTGGGAGCTGGCAGATTCCCACTGGTGAGGTGGGCCTGGCTCCGCCGGTGGGGCGACGGGCGGTGGGCCCTCCGCAGATCCCCCGGGCGCATTCCCGGTAGTTTTCCGAGGTGGCTGGCGCGCCCCTGCCTGCGATACTGAGCCCGGCGGGGCAGAAGCTCGACTCGACCCCGCCACGTCCGCCAGGGGAAGCGGCCTCCTTGTTGCGAGGAAGCCATTGGATTCATTGCCTTTTTGCGTAGCGGAAAGGCGAGCGTGTGGAGGATGGCCGATGCAGAACCGACTCTTCGACTGGGGACGCCCCCTCTTCCTCGCCGCCGCCTTGCTGGCGCTGCCCGCGTGCGACGACGATGGCCAGAAAGCTGGCGAAGGGGAAGGGGAAGGGGAGGGCGAAGGGGAGGGCGAAGGGGAAGGGGAGGGCGAAGGGGAAGGGGAGGGCGAAGGGGAAGGGGAGGGCGAAGGGGAAGGGGAGGGCGAAGGGACCGAAGGGGAGGGCGAAGGGACCGAAGGGGAGGGCGAAGGGACCGAAGGGGAGGGCGAAGGGACCGATCCCATCTGCGGCGACGGCGAGGTCAACGGCGACGAGGTCTGCGACGACGGCGTCAACGATGGCAGCTACGGCGGCTGCCTGCCCGGCTGTGCGGCGCCCGGTCCCTACTGCGGCGACGAGGAGGTCAACGGCGACGAGGTCTGCGACGACGGCGTCAACGACGGCAGCTACGACGGCTGCCTGGCCGGCTGCGCTGCGCGCGGTCCCTACTGCGGCGACGAGGAGGTCAACGGCGACGAGGCCTGTGACGACGGCGTCAACGATGGCAGCTACGAAGGGTGCCTGCCCGACTGCGTCGCGGAGGGCCCGCGCTGCGACGACGACGCGCGCAACGGCGACGAGACCGGCGCCGACTGCGGCGGCGTCCACTGCGGGCCCTGCCCGCTCGGTGGCGGCTGCGCCGCGGATCGGGACTGCGCGGCCGGCCTCTGCCTCGAGGCCGTCTGCCAGCTCCGTGAAGACTGCTTCGCCATCCTCGTGCGCGACCCGAGCCGGCAAAGCGGCGTCTACACCGTCGACCCGGACGGCGAGGGCCCGGGGGCGCCGCTGCAGGCCTACTGCGACATGGACCCGGCCAATGACGGCGGCGGCTGGATGCTGGTGCTCAACTACCTGCGGCCCGCGGGGTCGGACCCCGACACGGTGGTCCTGAGCGACCGCCTGCCGCAGCACGGCAGCGACGCCTTGGGCGCCGACGAGGCCGGCACGGACTCTTGGGGCCACGCCTCGAACGGGCTGCTCGCCGCCTTGCGGCCGACCCAGATTCGCTTTTTCGGCGAGACCTCCGCTCACGAGCGAGTGATGAACTTCCGTACCGACCTGCCCGGCGCGCTCGCCTACGTGACCACCGGCCAGGGCAGCTTCACGGGTCTGCCGGGCCAGTTCCTGCCGCTGCCCGGCCACACCACCAACCTGCCGGCCAACGCGAACCTGTTCTTCGCGGACCAGGGCGACGCGGCCTTGCTGAACCACCCCTTCTTCTATGGGGGCAACGACCACTGGAACGTCGGGGCCTACGAGCGCTGGGAGGTCGACGGCTGGCTGGTCAACGAGTTCAACGGCGGCGAGGAGGGCAACGGCCACACCGCGGCGACGCTGCAGCGGGTCTTCGTCCGCCGGGACGGCTGCCACGACGGGCGGCTCGACGGGGAGGAGAGCGACGTCGACTGCGGCGGCCCCGCGTGCGCGCCCTGCGCGACCGACCTGGCCTGCAGCCGCGACGAGGACTGCGCCAGCGGCGTCTGCGCCGGCGAGACCTGCGCCGCGGCCGCCTGCGGCGACGGCGTGACCAACGGCGACGAGGCCTGCGACGACGGCGTCAACGATGGCTCCTACGACGGCTGCCTGCCCGGCTGCGCGGCGCTCGCCCCCCACTGCGGCGACGGCGAGGTCAACGGCGACGAGAGCTGCGACGACGGGGCCAACGAGGGCAGCTACGGCGGCTGCACGGCCGGCTGCGGCGCTCTGGCCCCCTACTGCGGCGACGGCGAGACCAACGGTGACGAGACCGGCTCCGACTGCGGCGGCCCCGCGTGCGGTCCCTGCCCGGACGGGGAGGGCTGCGCCGCGGACCGCGACTGCGCGGCCGGGCTCTGCCTGGACGGGATCTGCCGCGTCTTCGAGGACTGCGTCACCCTGCTCACCAACGACCCGGGCCGGCCGAGCGGCGTCTACACCGTCGATCCGGACGGCGCGGGCCCGCTGGCGCCGCTGCAGGCCTACTGCGACATGGACCCGGCCAACGACGGCGGCGGCTGGATGCTGGTGCTCAACTACGTGCGCGCGGCCGGGACGGACCCGGACACGCAGGTGCTCACCGACCGCCTGCCGCTGCACGGCAGCGACGAGCTGGGCGCCGCCGAGGCCGGCACCGAGTTCTGGGGCCACGCCTCGATCGCCCTGCTCGCCGCCCTGCGGCCGACCCAGGTCCGCTTCTACGGTCGGACCTCGGCGCACGAGGGCGTCATGAACTTCCACACCGACCTGCCCGGCGCGCTCTCCTACGTCACCACGGGCCTGGGGAGCTTCGCCGGTCTGCCGCGCCGCTTCTTGGCGCTGCCCGGTCACACCACCCGCCTGCCGGCCACGGCCGACAGCTTCTTCGTCAACCAGGGCGACGCGGCCTTGCTGAACCACCCCTTCTATCACTCGGCCGTGGACCACTGGAATGTCGGGGCCGCCGAGCGCTGGGAGGTCGACGGCTGGCTGAAGAACGACGGCGTGGAGGGCCCGGTGGACAATGGCTACTCCGCGGCCACGCTGCAGCGGGTCTTCGTCCGGCGGGACCTCTGCCACGACGGCCGGCTGGGCGCGGGCGAGACCGACGTCGACTGCGGCGGCCCCTCGTGCGCGCCCTGCGCGGCTGCGCGGGCCTGCGAGGGCGACGCCGACTGCGCCAGCGGCATCTGCGACGACGGGACCTGCACGGCACCCCTCTGCGGCGACGGTGTGATCAACACACCCGACGAGCGGTGCGACGACGGCCTGGCCAACTCCGATGTGGCGGCAGGCGCCTGCCGCACGAGCTGCGTTGCGGCCCACTGCGGGGACGGCGTGACCGATCCGGGCGAGGGCTGCGACGACGGCGACGCCGACGACGCCGACCTCTGCCGCAACACCTGCGTCGTGGCCACCTGCGACGACGGGGTCGCCAACCACGGTGAGGAGGGGCCCGACTGCGGCGGCCCCTGCGCGATCGCCTGCGTGCTCAGGGTGGTCGGGATCTCTCCGGCGAACGGCGCGGTCGACGTCGCGATCGACCGGCAGGTCGTCATCACCTTCTCCCAGGACGTCGACGGGGCCACGATCTCCGGTGACACCGTCTGGCTCGAGGACCCGCAGGGCGAGCACGCCACGCTGCGGATGACGGTCCACGGGCGGATGCTCCGCCTGGAGCCGGTCCAGTACACGGACAACACCACCTACACCCTGCAGCTCACCTCGGGCATCCAGGACCGCTGGGGCCACCCGCTCACCGGCGACCTCGTCCCCCGTCGGCTGCCGTGGAAGGCAGCCGGCGCGGCCCCGGCCTACTCCAGCAGCTTCGTCGCGGGGAACCTGGACGGCAACGGGCAGCCGTCGCTGTTCCCACCCAGCTTCCGGCCCCTCGGCCCCGCGGCCTTCACCGTCACCGATCGCCGCGCCGAGTACCTCGTGCTGGGGGTTGGGCTCGGGACCCTGCCGCAGGACTCGCTGGTACTGGTCGACCCCTTCGGCCACAACGGCGCGCTGGCCAACCCGCCGAGCCCGACCCTCGCGTCGGTGGCGCAGCCGGAGCTGGCGGGAGCCATGGTCGCGGCCCGCGGCAACTTCGATGACGACTGGTACGACGAGGCCATCGCGTTCAGCTCGGTCGGATCCGCGATCGCCCAGCAGGACTACCTCGTCCTGCTCGACGGCGGCGCCAACGGCGACCGCACCATGCCGGCCACCGTGCTCGCGGGGGACCTCGGCCTCGGCGACCTCGGCGCCGAGGTCGACCGGGCGATCGCGGCGGGGGACGTGGACGGCGACGGCCGCGCCGAGGCGGTCCTGGTGCGGCTCACCGAGGTCGGCTTCCGGGCCTGGCTGATCGAGGACGCGCAGGCCGGCTACGAGGTCTCCCTGCTGACGAGCTGGGAGCTCCCCCCGCCGGCGCCGGGGGTGCAGAACATGCCCCTGGGCCAGGTGCGTCTGGCCCTCGGCAACCTCGACGGCGACCGGGAGGGCGTCGCAGAGATCGTCATTGGCGTCACCTTCCGCGCTCCGATGGGGGTCGTTCTCCTCTCCACCTATTCCTACAGCGAGGACGGTGGCCTGGCGACGCTCTCGATGTGCGGCACGTTCTTGGGCACGTACGGCGCGACGATGTTCGGTTGGCAGAACTATCACGGCTGGCAGCTCGGGGTCGCGGACCTCGACGGGGACCGCCGCGCCGAGGTCGTGACGGGCGTTGTCCAGCGCTTCGATCCCGCCAACGACAACCAGCACGACGGCCTCGTCACCTGGGGCCACCCGGCCGGCGACGCGTTCGATACCCTCTGCGAGGGGCTGAACCAGTTCGCCGCAACGCAGCCCGTGGCGCAGGACTACGCGGGCTACACGCGAGACAACATCATGACCCTGCCGGACCTCGACGGCGACGGCCGCCACGAGATCCAGATCGGCTCCGAGGTCCTGCGCGTCAGCCGGTTCGATCCGGCGCAGCTCGACACCGTGCTGAGCAGCCCCGTCCTCTCCCCCACCAGCAACCCCTTCCTCCAGGGGATCGTGGTCGACAACGTCAACGGCAACACCACCTCGACGGACGCCGACGGCAACAAGACCGGGCGCCGGATGGACGACCTGCTGTTGCTCGGCCGGGACGGCTCGGTCGTCGCCTTCGGCTACGACGACACCCTGGCCTTCGTCGAGCTGGATCGCCAGATGCGTCCGTCGACTCCCAGCCCGGCCGCGGTGCTGCTCGGGGTCGACGTCGACCTCGACGGCACCGTCGTGGAGCCCATCGGCCAGTCGATGAGCTTCGCCCAGAACTCGATCGTGGCGGTGGTCGCCGCGCCCCCCTATTCCACCGACATCGGCCAGAACGTGGAGGCCTGCTCCACCGCGATCGGCTGGAGCCACGGCAACGAGCAGGCGCTGTCGCTCGCCCTCGGCCTCGAGGTGAGCATCGGGTTCGGGTTCTCCATCGAGATGTCCGCTGGCACGGGGTTCGTGAACACCACGGCCCTGGACGTCGGCGGGGAGGTGACCGCTACCGCGAGCGTGACGGCCTTCGGTGGCCCGACCTTCTCCTACGAGCGCGAGGACACCTACATCACGGGGTGGGACGAGAGCAGCGGGCGCGTCGCGGACATGGTCATCTTCCGCACCCACCCCTTCAAGAACTACCGCTATCGCATCGTCTCCTCCCCGGTCCCCGAGCTGATGGTCCCGGGCGACGACCTGCTGGACGTGTCGATCCCGCTGCGGCCGCGGACCTTCACGGTGACCCGGGACTACTACAACGCCACCAACGGCCTGCAGCGGGACATCGACGAGACCATCCTCCCCAGCCGCCCCGGCGTCCTGTCGAGCTATCCGGGCCCCCTCGAGGTCGGCGACTGGATCAGGGGCAAGCTCCTGCTGTTCAGTGAACCGGTCAGCGTGGTCACGGTGCCCATCAACGCGGGCGGCGCGGTGAGCGCGAGGAAGACCGTCGGGGTCGGCGGCAGCTTCGGCGTGACCCTCGGGGCCAGCGTGGAGACCAGCGAGCACTTCTGCCTCGTCGGCGCGTGCGTGAGCGGCTCGCAGACCTTCTCTGCCGAGACGACGTTCGAGCAATCCTTCTCCACCGGCACGACGGTCGAGGGGACGGTGGGCGGCGTCGACGCGGCGCACGCCAACGAAGTCTACGACTTCGACCTGTTCGGCTACTACCAGACGATGCAGGACGGCCCGGGCTCCCAGACGTTCCTCGTCATCCAGTACATGGTCCAGTAGACTCGGGCGATGCCGGCGGCGGAGCGACCAGCAGGGAGCGTGGCGGGCAGGGTCCGGTGGCCCCGGGCCCTGTCCGCCGCCGTCGCCTCGCTCCTGCTCCTGCTGCTGCCGGTGAGTGTGGCCGCGACGCCGCCGTCCGTCGTCCTCACCTCGAACCAGACCTCGGTCGCGCTGGGCCCGGCGATGGAGCTGCTGGTCGATCCCACGGGCCGGCTCGGGCTCGCCGACGTCCTGGCACGAACCCAGTCCTTTCGTCCCATCACCACCGAGCAGATCGCGCTCGGCACCACCCGCTCGGCCTTCTGGCTGCGCTTCTGCGTCCAGGGGAGTCTGGCCTCCGTCCGGCAGCTCCTGTCCCTCGGCCCCTCCCGCTCGCTGCTCGCCGATCTGTACCGGGGGCCCCCGGGGAGCTGCGACCCGCGGGACCCGGCGGGCTGGCAGTCGGCCGGGGTCACCGCGCTGCACGGCGCGGCGCCCGGCCACCCGGTGCAGGTCCACCCCCGATTCGAGCTGCCGACGGTCCCGGACCGGCCGACGCCCTTCTACCTGCGGGTGGAAGACCGGGCCAACCTGCTGCTGGTGCCGCGGGCCGAAACCCCGGAGGCCTTCCTCGCGGCGGTCGACGCCGGCAGCCGGTGGCACGGCGCCTACTACGGCATGATGCTGGCGATCCTCGCCATCAACCTGCTGGTGTTCGTCGCGCTGCGCGACCCCCGCTACCTCTGGTACGTCGCGTTCCAGGCCATCACCGTGACCTTCTTCTACGGGGTCCAGGAGGGGATCCCCGGGCTGACGGGTCCGCCCCCGGAGGCCACGTACGAGCTGCGCAGCTTCACCGTCGGCTTCGTCCAGGAGGGGCTGCTCGCGCTGCTCGCCACGCAGTTCTCCCGCAGGTTCCTCGACACGGCCCGCCACGCGCCGCGGCTCGACCGGCTGCTGCGGGGCTACCTGGTGGCGGTGGTGGCTGCCGTGGTGGTCGGCCTGGCCTGCGACGAGCAGGTCATGGACTGGCTGGCCAACGGGCTGGGGCTCGCCGGCGTGGTGGTCTTCTTGCCGCTAGTGACCTTGGTACCCCGCCAACCGGTACCCAACACCATCTTCTTCGCTGCCTGGGGACTCTTCCTCGGTGGCATCCTCTTCAACGTGGCTACCCAGCAGGGTTGGGTGCCCTTCACCACGGCTGGGTCCTACTCCTACCAGGCCGGCTCGGCGCTGCAGGGGATCCTGATGACCTTCGCGCTCGCCGAGCGGATCTGGGGGCTGCGTCGGGAGCGAGACCGCCGGGTCACCGAGCTGGAGCAGGCCAACGCGTCGCTGCAGCGGTCGAGCCGGGAGCTGCGTGCCCTGGGCATGCAGCTCGCCGTGGCCGAGGAGCGGGAGCGGCGGCGCCTGGCCCAGGAGCTGCACGACCACACCGGGCAGAGCCTGGCCGCCGCGTGGATGAAGCTGCAGACCTTGCAGGAAGCCGACTTCTCCGCCCCGGAGCGTCGGCTGGTCGAGGAGTGCCGCAAGCTCATCGGCGAGGTGCTCGAGCAGGTCCGCCACACGACCTTCGACCTCTCCTCGCCCTTGCTCTTCAGCCAGGGGCTGGCCCCGGCGTTGCGCGACCTCGCGACCCGGATGCTCGGCGAGGCGGGCGTGCAGCACGACTTCTCTTGCCAGGGCGACGGCGCCGGCCGCTCCACCGAGCTGGACATCGTGCTGTACCAGCTCGCCCGGGAGCTCTTGCGCAACGTGGTCAAGCACGCTGGGGCCAGCGCGGCCGAGATCGTGCTGCTGGCCGACGCGGCCGAGGTCTCGCTCATGGTCACCGACGACGGGGTGGGCTTCGATCCCGGCCAGGCCGCGGCGGCCCACGTCGGTGGACGGCACTTCGGGCTCCTCAGCGTGCGGGAGCGGGTAGAGTACCTGGGGGGACGGGTGGAGATCGACGCCGCACCGGGACGCGGCTGCAGCGTGGCGCTGCACGTCCCGATCCCCCAGGGGTTCCATCCGTGAGGAGGTGAGACTGCGATGGGCGCGACCGTGCTGCTGGTGGACGATCACACCATCGTCCGGGAGGGCATCCGGGCCCTGCTCACGGCCCGCACCGACCTGGAGGTGGTCGGGGAGGCCGCCGATGGCCACGAGGGGCTGCGCCGGTGTCGCGAGCTGCACCCCGCGCTGGTGGTCATGGACGTCTCGATGCCGGCGATGAACGGGGTGGACGCCACCGAGGCGATCCTCGCCGAGCTGCCCGCGACGCGGGTGCTGGCGCTGTCGATGCACGCCAACGCCGAGTTCGTGCAGGGCATCCTGCGGGCCGGCGCGGCCGGCTACCTGCTGAAGAGCTGCGTCGCCGACGAGATCGTCGCCGCGGTGCGGACCGTGCTGCAGGGCGGCTTCTACGTCTGCAGCCAGCTCACCGACACGGTGCTGAGCGACTACGTCGGCCGGCTGCGCCACCGTGAGCAGCAGGAGCGCAAGCTCTCGCTGCGGGAGCGGCAGGTCCTGCAGCTCCTCGCCGAGGGGCAGAGCTCCAAGCAGATCGCGGACCGCCTGTGCATCAGCCCGCGCACCGTCGAGATGCACCGCGGCCAGCTCTGCAAGAAGCTGGGGGTGAGCTCGGTGGCCGAGCTCACCCGGTACGCCATCCTCCACGGGATCAGCACCCTCGAGTAGCGTCCGGTCCTCCTCTCCCGCTCATCCTCCCCGCATCCGGCGGTGCGCGTCGGGGCTCTCCCCCTGGCCAGTGTCCCGTGACTCGCGCGCGCGGTACACTCGCCCTGCCCAGACAACGGAGGATTCATGATCGTCCCGCAGCTCGTGCGCTCCCGGTTCACTTTTACATTTCCAGGGTTCCTGCTCCTCCCCCTGGCCTTGGCCCTCGCTGCCCTGCCCGCCTGGCCCACCCCGGCCCGGGCGGCCTCGGCTCCGAGCCTGCCACCGGAGCAGTCCACCGACGACGACGTGGCCCGCACCCTGGAGGCCTACGAGCCCATCGCCCGCTGGCGGCCGGGGGGGGGCGGACCCACGTCGGGCCGGGTCGGCTGCGCGACCCTGGAGGGTCACCAGGGTTGGGCCGGTGACGATCTCGGCCTCTCCCTCTGGGTGAAGGGCCCCCGGGCCACCCTGGTCCGCTACACCAGCCCGGCCGGGCTGGCCTTCACCCTGGCCTGCGCGACCACGGTGCGGGCGACCCTCGGGCAGGCCACGGTGGACACCGGCGTGGCCTGTGGCGGGGACGCGTGGCAGCACCTCGGCTGGTCCTGGGACGCGCTGGCCGGGGAGGCGGTCCTGAGCGTCGACGGCCGGCGGGGCTGGCAGGGCCCGCTCCGGGCCGATCGCCGCCTCGAGGGCGGTGGCTCGCTGGAGCTCGGCGGGACGGACGGCTGCGGGACCACCTTCGGCGAGGTGGCCCTGTTCGATCAGCCCCTGCCCCACGAGCGCTGGGGCCGGCTGGTCGCGGTCCAGCGGGGCTGGTCCCCGCCCCCCCGCCCGCCCGCGTCCCTGCCCTTGCAGGTCCAGGTCCAGCCGGTCCCGGCCAGCGGCCTGGGGCTGGTCGGGCACGACGCGCTGCGCCTCCATCCCGGCGGGCGCCTCCTGGCCACCTTCGGGAAACGGACCACCCGCCTCTGGGACGTCACCACGGGCGCGCTGCTCCGTACCTTCACCGTGGAAGGCGACTGCAGCGGCGGTGATTTCCACCCCTTCGGCCACCTGCTGGCCACCTTCACCGATGCGGGGCTGGAGCTCTGGGATCTCGAGACCGGGGAGCGGGTGGCCCACCACCCTGGCTACAACTGGGGCCTCTTCTCGCCCCTGGGCGACCGGATCCTGGTGCGGCAGGGGCAGGGCCGGGTCTGGAAGTCCGAGCTGCGCACCTTCCCGGGCCTCGAGCTGCTGGCCACCCACGACGGCCTCTGGTTCCGCGCCCAGGTCTCGGCCGACGGCCAGCGCTGCGCGCTCTTCGGCGACAACGAGCAGACGGTGCTGGTGCTGGACGGCCGCACCGGGCAGCAGGTCGCCCGGCATCACTATCCCACCTCGACCCGCAACACCCTGCACCCGGGAGGTCGCCACTTCCTCCGGCGCACCGAGCTGCACGACCTGGCCACCGGGCGGCCGCTGCGCACCATCCCGTCCCCCGAGTTCAGCTACCCCGTCTTCTCCCCGGACGGCGAGTGGGTCTACCTGCGCGGCCCGAAGATCCATCACCTGGAGTCTGGCCGGGAGCGCCCCTTCCCACCGTACTCTCCCGATCCGGACCAGGTCGTCTTCCTCGACTCGGCCCGGCTGATCACGCTGAAGGACGGCGTGCTGGAGCTGGTGGACCTGGACCGAGCCACCCGGCGCCGGCTGAACCAGCCGCTCGACCAGGGCTGCTGGCTGGACCTCTCCCCGGACGGCCGCCAGGTGCTCGTCTCCCAGTGCGCCCAGGGCACCGTGCGCTGGGACCTGGCCGAGCTGGCCCCGGCCGCGCGCTACGAGGGGCTGCCGGACGACGCGAACGGCACCTTCTCGCCGGACGGCCGCCGGATGATCATGGGGCAAGCCATCGACTGGCACCACCGCCGGGTGGTGCGGGAGCTGGCCACGGGCCGGGTGGTCGCCACCTTGCCCCAGGACGCGGGCACCTCCGAGGCGTTCAGCCCGGACGGGCGTGTCCTGCTGACCGCGGGGAAGGCGATCCACGCGTTCGACGGCCGGAGCTTCAAGCCACTCGGGCGGGCCGAGTTCCCCCCGGGCTACGACGCCAGCGGCGGCAACTACCAGTTTCGCTTCTCGGCCGATGGCCGCTGGGCCGTGGGCCGCTCCTTCCACAGCGCCAAGCTCTTCTTCCTCGACGCGCGGCGGGGCCGGATCGCCCGGGTCATCGACAGCGGCATCATGAACGAGCAGGGCATCTCCGCCGATGGCCAGACGGTCTGGACCGCGGGCGAACGGGTGGTCTTCTGGAACCCGCACACCGGCCAGGAGCTCCGCCGCGACCAGGCCGGTCGGTACGACACCGGCACCGTCGCGCCCGACGGGAGCTGGTACGCCTTGACCTCGGCCGAGGGGATCCGGATCCACGAGGCGGCCACCGGGGCGCTGCGCCGCACCATCCCCCACGCGGAGCACACCCGTACCCGGCTGCAGGCGATCCGGACCGATCTGCTGCGGGCCACCGTGGACGAGCGCACCTTCCTGTACGACCCGGCGAGCGGCGCGACCCGGGCCGTCCTGGAGGGGGACGTGGGCCACCTCTTCCCCCATCCCGACGGCCGCCTCCTGGTGGGCAGCCACGGCCTGGGCGGCTTCGTGGTCTGGAACCTGGCCGAGGGAGAGCGGCCGCGACCGGTGCGCTTCCTCACCCAGGGGGCGGACTGGCTGGTCTTCGACGAGGAGGGGCTCTTCTCCGCGTCCCCGGGCGGCGCCCGACTGATCCGGTTGATCCGGGGGACCGAGTCCTTCGCGGTGGATCGGCTGGCGGTCCACCTCAACCGGCCCGATCGGCTGCTGGCCCGGCTCGGGCTGGGGGCGCCGGAGCTGCTCGCCCACCTCGCCGCGCGGGCGGAGCAGCGGTCCCGGCGGCTCGGCGTGACGGCCGGCGCCAGCGTGCAACCCGATCGCCTGCCCCGCGCGCGCATCCTCGAGCTGGAGACCACCGGCGAGCAGGCCACCTTGCGCTACGAGCTGCGCCACCCGGCCGGGCTGGCCGGCCAGCAGATCTACGTCAACGGCGTGCCCGCGCTGCCCGCGGCGCAGCGGGCGGCCGCGGGGGAGCGGCTCCGGACCTCGGTCACCCTGCCCCTGGCCCGCGGCCCCAACCGGATCGAGGTGGAGGCCCAGGGCCGGGACGGTCTGCTCTCGGTGCCCGCGCTGGCCGAGGTGGTGGTGCCGGGTGCGCCCCGGGGCGCGCTGCACTTTTTGGGGTTCGGGGTCTCGAAGTACGCGCGCCGGGAGTACGACCTGGCCTACGCGCACAAGGACGCGCTGGACCTGGCCGCCGCGCTGCGAGGCTTGCCGGGGTACGAGCGGATCCACGTCCACACCTGGACCGACGCCCAGGTCACGCCGGCGGCGATCCAGGAGGCCCGCTCCCGGCTGGCCGGGGCGGGGCTGGAGGACACGGTGGTGGTCTTCGTCGCGGGCCACGGCCTGTATGGCCCCGGCCCCGAGGCTCGCTACTACTACCTGACCCACGGCGCGCAGGTGGAGCGGCTGGCCGAGACCGCGGCCGACTTCGCGCTGCTGGAGGCGCTGGTGACCGACATCACCCCCCAGCGCAAGCTGTTGCTGATCGACACCTGCGAGTCGGGGGAGCGGGACCCGGAGGAGCTGAATACCCAGGTCCAGGTCGCGACCCGCATCGGGGTCACGGCCCGGGCCATCCGGGGGTTCAAGGTCGCGGCCCGGCAGGAGGCCCCGGCCCAGCCCCGTCGCTTCCAGGTCAACCGCGAGCGGTTCCTTTATACCAGTCTCGAGCGACGCACTGGTACTCTCGTACTATCTTCCTCCGGGGCCAACGAGCTGTCCTACGAGGATCGGCGCATCGCCAACGGCTTCTTCACGCAGGCGCTCCTCGACGCCTTGGCCGGGAAGGCCGACCTCAACGCGGACCGGACCCTGGACACCACCGAGCTGCGCCAGTACGTCATCCGGACCGTGGCCGAGGCCACGCGGGAGCTCCAGCACCCCCGGGTCGACCGGGACAACCCCCTGCAGGAGTTCGGCTTCCCCCTGCCCGTTCCGGACTGAGCCCCGCTCCTCGCAGATCGTCGGTCAGATCAAGGGGACCGGCGGCTCGTCGCCCGCGACGGCCCAGGGCGACCAGACCAGGGTCAGCAGGGACACCGTGATGTCCCCCTTGCGGGGCGCGACCGTCAGCGGCTCCAGGGTCCCCGCCTGCTCCTCGAGCTGGGCGCGGGTCCGCTCGACCTCGGCCGCGACCTCCTCGTCGAGGGCCTGCAGGCGAGCCCGCAGCTCGTGCAACTGCTCCTGCGCCCGCTTCAGGTCGCTGCCCTCCCGCGCGGCCCGGCCCGCGGACTTCAGGGTCCCCGCAGCCCGGCGCGCGTTGCCCGCGCTCAGCACTCGGCGGCCGAAGAGCGCACCGAGCACGGTGGAGCCCAGGTCGAGCGCGGTCTCGGCCCCCCGCTGGGTGAGCTGCTCCCGCTCCTTCTGCAGCCGGTCCTCCGCCCGGGCGATCTGGTCCTGCAGGCGCTGGACCTTCGGCTCGTAGCGGCGGCGCAGCTTGTCGAGGCCCTGGTCCCGCAGCTCGTGGGTCGCCAGGCGCACCCGGATCCGGTAGTCGCCCTCGCTCTCCCCCGGGCGGGAGACCAGGCGGAGGGCTTGGCTCTTCCAGAGGGTCAGGGCCTGGCTCTGGTAGAGGTGGCTGCGCAGGGTCTTCTCCCACGAGGTGTAGGACTTGGGCTGGGCCGCGGCGGTCGGCAGGGGCTCGTACTCTCCCGGCGCCGGGGGCGTGGTGGCCAGGGGCGGGGGATCGCCGGCCAGGGGCCGCGCCCCCTCCCAGCTCAGCGCCCCGCTCGCTCCTTCCGGGGTGACGAAGAGGGTCAGGGGGCGCCACAGATCGAGCTGCGCCGGGGCCGAGACGTAGTGCAGCCGGGCCGTGGCGAGGATGCGCGGCCGGTACAGCAGCCGGCTCCCCGGGGGGAGCGGGCGGCGCGGCATGGCCCAGCGCACGGGCACCTCGGGTGGCAGCAGGGGGGGGCCGCCCGCGGTGGCGGGACCGGGCCGGGGGCCGGCGATGGCCCGGGGGGCTGGCTCGTCGGCGAATTCTTGCGGAAGATCAGGCGGTTGAGGAGCAGGAGCCGAGCGCTCGCCCGCAAGGGTGCGGAGCTGGGCCCTGGTCAGCGGCCCCCGCAGGAAGGACAGCGCCCAGCGGGTCTTGAACACCACCGGCCCCCGGGCGCGCACGTCGTGGAGCAGGAAGACCCGCCCGGCGAGCGCGCCGAGGGTCTGGTCGAGCGCGGCCCGGTCGAGGACCTCGCCGCTGCCCGCGCCCGTGAGGCCGTCGAGCATGCGCAGCCGGTCCCGCTCGGTCTGGAGCTTGCCGATGAACCAGGTCCCCGCGTTGGACAGGGCCTTGTAGTCGAGGTCCACGGGGTTCTGCGTCGCCAGGATCACCCCGAGCCCGAAGGCTCGGGCCTGCTTCAGCAAGGTCAGCAGTGGGCGCTTGGAGGGTGGGTTGGCCGTCGGCGGCAGGTAGCCGAACAGCTCGTCCATGTACAGCAAGGCCCGCAGGCTGCTCGTGCCCGGCTGGGCGCGCATCCAGCCCACCAGCTCGTTGAGCAGGGTGGTGACGAAGAACATCCGCTCTGCGTCCCCGAGGTGGGCGATGGACAGGACGGACAGGCGCGGCCGGCCATCGGGGGTGTACAGCAGGGACCGGATGTCCAGGGGCTCGCCCTCGGTCCAGGAGGCGAAGGAGGGCGAGGCGAGGAGGTTGTTGAGGGTCATCGCCAGCCCGAACCGCTCCTTGGCCGGGTAGAACGATTGCAGGTCGAAGACCCCCACTTGGTCGAAGGGCGGGGACTGCACGCCACGGATCAGGGCCGGCAGGTCGAGGTCCTCCCCGGCGCGCCAGGACCGCTCGACCAGGGTGGCCAGCAGGATGTGCTCCCGGCTCTGCAGGGGGTCCGCGTCCAGGCCGAGCAGGGCGAGCAGCCCCGAGACCGCGTTCTGCACCTGCTCCCGCAGCAGATCGGGGTCCTCCCGCAGGGACGCGGCCGGCGCGTGCAGGGAGCGCAGGATCGAGAGGGGGCGCCCCGCGGAGCTCCCCGGGGTGTAGACGGCCCGCTCCACCGACCGGGCGAAGCGGGCGATGCGAGCGCCGTCCTCCCCCCAGCCCGCGAGGCCTTGCCGCCAGCGCTCGGCCGTGCGGGCCGCCAGCTCCTCGACCGAGATCCCCTGGCGGACCGCCTCCTCCTCCTCGACCCAGGGCAAGAAGTCCCCGGGCTGCAGGTCCGGGAAGGTCAGCAGCAGGTTCCCGAGGTCGCCCTTGGGGTCGATGACGAGGCTCGGGATGCCGTCGATGGCCGCCTCCTCGAGCAGGGCCACCCCGAGCCCGGTCTTGCCGGAGCCGGTCATCCCGACGCAGACCGCGTGGGTCGTCAGGTTGCGGGAGTCGTACAGCAAGGGCTCGGGCTGCTCCTGGCGGCCCTGCGGGTCGCACTCCCGCCCCAGGTAGAACACGCCGAGCTTCTCGAAATCCGTCATCGCTACCCTCTCGTGCCAGGCGGGGCCCCAGGCCCCGGCGAGGGGCCCAGGGTACCATCGCCAGGCTCCTCAGGCGAGGGGCCAGGTCACGACCGGGACGATCGTCCCCTCGTGCCGGGCGGCCCAGCCGTCCCCCACCCGGCGCCAGCCGACCCTCGCCAGCAAGAGCAGGGCGTCCCTCGTGCCCTCGGCGAGGAAGGGCCGGAGCAGGGCCGGGAGGGGGCCGGGTGCGCCCGCGAGCCGGGAGAGATGGGATGAAAGGCCTGCTTTTCCGATGTCTTTGTGTCCATCGTCTGTGATTTCGAGCGGCGACTGGTCCGGGGTCAGGGCCCCGAGGATGGCCGCCCGCCGGAGCAAGGCGTCCCAGGTCCGGCCGATGCGCCAGCGCCGGGCCCGGGGCCGCGAGTCCGCCAGGTCGAGCCCCCCGCGCTGGACCAGGGCCGCCAGATCGAGGCAGTCCTTGAGGCGCTCGGCGAAGAGGTCCGTGGTCCAGTTCACTGCGAGCAGCAAGGCCGAGTCCGCGGGGCTCGGCACGAGGAAGGGCTCCCCGTCGAGCCGGGTGGCCTGCGCCCGGCCGAGGAGCTCTCCCGTCGGGGGCCCCCGGTGTCCCAGCCCGTCGGGGTGGGTGTGGATCTCCAGCCGCAAGGGCTGGCCGCCGACCTCGTGGACCAGGTTCTGCTTGGTGTGGGCCAGGCGGCTGGGCGCGCGCCGGGGGTGGGCGAACCGGTAGCCGGCCTCGCGGGCCGCGACCCGGGCCAGCCCCGCGTCCGCCGGGCGCACCAGCAGATCCAGGTCGGCCATGGCCCGGCAGGAGGGATCGGGGATCACCGTCTGCAGCAGGGCCGCGCCCTTGATGAACAGGCCGGGGACGCCGTGGACGCGCAGCCGACGCGCCAGGGTGGCCGCGTCGCGCAGCAAGAGCAGGTTGTGGGCCAGGGTCGTGCGCGTCGCCCTCGCCAGGGCCTGCGCGGGCGCGGGGGGGAGGGTCACCCCGCCGCGTCCCAGCCCGCGCTGCAGCAGCCCGGCCAGCCCGGCGCGGATCGCCAGGGGCACCAGGAGAGACAGGGCCTCCTCCGACTCCGGCGGGGGCGGTGGCGGCGCCTCGTCCAGCCCGCATTGCAGCCAGCGCACGAGGAGCCGCCGCTGGGCGAGGCGGCTCCCCGCGGGCAGGTCCGGGGCCGGCGGGAGGATCACGCGGGGATCACCTTCTCCTTGCCCTCCTGGACCCGGGCGGTGGCGTTGCGGCTGTCCACCACGAAGGGCGCGTGCCGCACCACGAGGTCGTAGTCGACGCTGGCATGATCCGTGATGATCAGGGCGCAGTCGACCGCGGCGAGGGTCTCCGGGGTCAGGGGCACCGAGCTGAGGGAGAAGGAGTAGCTCCGGGTCGCGGGCAGCTCGGGGATGTAGGGGTCGTGGTAGCTCACCACCGCGCCCTTGGACTCGAGCAGGTCGATGATCTTGAGCGCGGGCGACTCCCGCATGTCGTCGACGTCCCGCTTGTAGGCGACGCCGAGCACCAGGACCTTCGCTCCCTTCAGCGCCCGGCCACGCTCGTTGAGCGCGTCCATCACGCGGGTGACGACGTAGTAGGGCATCGAGGTGTTGACCTCGCCCGCCAGCTCGATGAAGCGGGTCGTGAAGTCGTACTGCCGGGCCTTCCAGGTGAGGTAGAAGGGGTCGATGGGGATGCAGTGACCGCCCAGCCCGGGCCCCGGGTAGAAGGGATGGTAGCCGAAGGGCTTGGTGGCCGCGGCCCCGATCACCTCGTAGGGGTCGATCCCCATGCGGTGGCAGAGCACCTTCAGCTCGTTGACCAGGGCGATGTTGACCGAGCGGTAGATGTTCTCGAGCAGCTTGACCAGCTCGGCGACCTGGGTCGAGCTCACGGGCACCACCCGCTGGATCGCCTGCGCGTAGAGGGTCGCGGCCAGGTCGCGGCACGCGGGCGTCGTGCCGCCGACCACCTTGGGGATGGTGGTGGTGCCGTAGCTCGGGTTGCCGGGGTCCTCCCGCTCGGGCGAGAACGCGAGGAAGAAGTCCCGTCCCACCTGCAAGCCGCCCGCCTGCAGCCGCGGCAGGACCACCTCGGCGGTGGTGCCGGGGTAGGTCGTGCTCTCGAGCACCACGAGCTGGCCCGGGCGCAGGGTGCGCGCGACCGCGTCGGTGGTCTGCTCGATGTAGGCCATCTCGGGCTCACGGTTCTCGGTGAGGGGCGTCGGCACGCAGATCAGCAGGGCGTCGGGCTCGCTCAGCCGGCCGAAGTCGGTGGTCGGCGTGAACTGGCCCGTCGCGAGCAGTTGCCGGATGCGGGCGGCGTCGATGTGCTTGATGTAGGACTCGCCCTGCAGCAGCAGCTCGACCTTGCGGGGGTCGATGTCGAAGCCCAGCACACGGAAGCCGGCGTCGCCGAACGCGAACACGAGGGGTAACCCGACGTAGCCCAGCCCGATGACGCCGACGACCGCTTTCCGCTCGGTGATCGCTTCTTGGCTGATGAACATCCTCACCTTCTCCTTCCCGGGGGCGAGGTGCCCCCGTCCCGGCTCCTGCAGCCCGAGGCGGCATTGTGCGAGCAGCCGGGGGGCGAATGCAAGGGCCCGCGCCAGGCTAGGCTACAGCTTGTCCCGGAAGTGGACCAGCCGGTAGTACTCCGTCGGGCCGGGGGTCGCGTGGAGGGACAGCCCGAGGCCGAAGCCGAGCGCGGCCCAGAAGAGCACCTCCAGGGGCAAGATCCGCAGCCCGTCGAAGGCCAGCAGCAAGACGAGGAAGCCGCCCAGCCCGGCCTGCACCGCGCCCACCATGCTGCGCGCCCGCTCGTCGGGGATCGTCGCCCGGCCGCTGCTCATGCGCGCCAGGGCGAGGGTCACCAGCAAGGCCAGGGACAAGAATCCGAACAGCCCGTGCTCGACGAGCAGGGTCAAGAACATGTTGCGGAAGCTCCCCACGGGCCCCTCCTCCCGGGGGGCCCGGGCGTACTGGGCCGCCTGGTAGGCCGGCAGGCTGCGCGCCCCGACGCCGACGAGCAGGCGCTGACCGGAGAAGGTCGCCAGGAGCCGACCGCTGCGCTGCAGCTCCGCACCGGCCTTCTCCAGCGCCTGGCCGGGGTGGAAGCGGGTGTCCCCGGTGTGGGAGAGGCCGAACGCGCCGACCAGGGTGATCACGCCCAGCAGCAGCAGGGCCTTGCGGTGACGGTCCTTGAGGAACAGCCACAAGGCGACGAAGGTCGCCACCAGGGCCGTGCGGGTGAAGGTGAGGAACACCGAGAGGAAGACCAGGATCCCCGACAGGCCCCAGAGCGCGCGTGGGGCGGGCCGCTCCTCACCGAGGAAGAGCGCGAGGATCACCGGCAGGGCGAGGATCAGCAGGGCCGACAGGGCCAGGGGGTTGCCGAGGGTCGAGCGCATCCGGTACAGGGTGCCGTCCGTGAGCAGACCGGGGCCCGAGTGCCAGACGAAGACCAGCTCGAGCAGCCCCACCAGGGCGATCACGGTCGCCACGCCCCCGAGCAGGTGGACCGTGTGGCGCCACTGGCGGGTGACGATGCCGCTGTTGATCGTCAGGTAGAAGACCGTCAGGCCCGTGACCAGGTAGTACAGCATCCCCCGGAACGCGGTCAGGGGGTGCAGGGAGAAGGCCACCGACAACAGGGCGAAGAGGGCGAACAGGACCGCGGGCAGGTCGCACGGGGTCCGCAAGAAGTACAGCTTGCCGTCGGTGACCTCCCGGCGCACCAGCAGCCAGGCTGCGGTCAGCACCGGCACCAGGTACAGCAGGTTGAAGCTGATCCGGCCGAGGGTCACGTCGAACAGGTCGAGGGTGCGGGCCGGCACGATCAGCAAGGCCAGCAGCAGCCAGGCGAGGATGAAGCCGGTGGTGAAGATCCGCGTCGTCAACCGGATGAAGGTCAGGAGGATGAGCTTCAGGTCGAAGCCCACCGAGCGATGGGCGATGTACAGCATGTCGTAGCGGAGCTTGGCCCGGGGGGAGGTGTAGTAGCCGCCGCGCACCTGGGCCTGGCCCGTGATCCCTGGGCGGACGAGGAAACGCTTGGCGTAGCCCGGGATCGTCCGCTTGTGCTCCTCGAGGAAGATCGGCCGCAGGGGGCGGGGTCCGACCAGGTTCATCTCGCCCCGGAGGACGTTGATGAGCTGGGGGAACTCGTCCAGCCGGTATTTGCGCAGCAGCTTGCCGATGCGCGTGAAGTGACTCTCGCCCTGCTCCACGAGCCGGGCGCCGATCTTCGCCTCGGCGCCGACGAGCATCGTGCGGAACTTGAGGATCTCGTAGGGCTTCTCGTTCAGGCCGACCCGGAGGCCGCGGTAGAGGATCGGCCCAGGCGAGGTGAGCTTCACCGCCAGGGCGAGCACGGCCAGCAGCGGTGAGAGCAGGAGCAGGCCGAGCCCGGCCGCCAGCAGGTTGTACAGCCGGGTCACCAGGGTATAGACCGGCCGGGGCGGCACCTCGATGAAGCTCGGGAAGGGGACCGCGAGCCGCCGCGGACCGAGGCTGCCGCCCGACAGCAGCCGGTCGAGCAGGGTGCCGATGCTCGTCAGCATGGCGCGTGGCCCCGCGTCCGTCGTGGTTCCGGGCGCCGGCTCACCGGGCCAGCCCCAGGTGGCGGTCGGCCCAGCGCAAGAAGACGAGCAGGGCCCAGAGGGGGCGCCCAGCCTCGCGCCGGCCGGCGAGGTGCTCGGTCTTGAGCCGGTCGACCTCTTCATGTCGGAGGTACGGGTGGTGGCGGAGGGTGTTGCGGTCGGTCACCTCTTCCAGCAAGGGCCGCTGCTCGCCGCGCAGCCAGGAGGCCAGGGGGACGTTGAAGCCGGCCTTGGGGCGGCGG
>JAVEVO010000284.1:0-5134 GCA_034005005.1 Myxococcota bacterium | reverse complement strand
GGTCGCAGAGGAGGCGGAGGACCTCGCGGTGGACGCAACCCGGACGGGCACGCCGGTGGCGGAGGAAGCACCGCCGGCGGCCCCACCCGCGGCCGCGCCCGCGGACGCGCGCTCGGCCCAATCCCCGGAGGCCGCGCCCCTGCCTGCTCCGGCCACGGCCGAGACGCCGGCCCTCCCCGCGGACCGCCCCCCCGTGGTGGACCGTCCCCTGGCCCGGCTCGCGCAGAAGGACCTCGACTACCCCCTGAAGCTGGCCGGCCTGTCGGCCGGGGCCTACCAGCTCGCCCGGGTCACCTACCTGCACCTGGAGCCGCGGTTCGACTACCCCTTCCTCGACGGGGATCTACTGGTCAACGTCGCGATCCCCTTGAACTTCTTGATCTACGACGAGACGGTCCCGGAGGACCTGGCTCAGGAGGGGATGGGGACGCTGCGCGACGCCGACTGGGACGAGCTCCCGGGCGACCTGCTGCGGGTCTTCCGGCGCCTGGAGTACGGCCACCCCGAGGCCCCGCTCTGGCTCCGGCTCGGCGGCAACGAGCCCATCACCCTGGGGCAGGGAGCGCTCCTGCGGCGCGTGGGGGGCGAGCTCGCGCTCGATCGGGTCCAGCCGGTGGCCGGGGTCGGCTGGAAGCACCCGGCCGGCGGCTTGCTGCTCCTGACCCCCGACGCGTCCACCTGGGAGGTGCTCGCCGTGCAGGGGAGCCTCGCCCCGGCGCGCCTGGTCACACCGGATCCCTTCTGGGGCGGGCTGCTCTTCTCCGTGAGCTACGCGTTCGACCGCAACGCGCCCTTCGCTCTGCGGCACGCCGCCTCGGGCAAGGTCGTCTATGACCGCCAAGGCCGGCCCACGGTGGACGAGACGGTCTTCCTGCAAGCCGTCGGGGCGACCTTGCAGCTCGATCTGCTCCGCTCCCCCCGCCTCCTCCTCCAGCAATACCTCGACTACTCGGCCATCTCGGGGCGAGGCGGCGCCTTCACCGTCGGCCTGCTGCAGCGGTACTCCTTCGCGGACGAGCTCTTCGCGCTCGAGGTGCGCACGGAGCTGCTGACCCACGACGCCGACTACCTGCCCGGCTACTTCGACGAGCTGTACCTCGTGGAGCGAGAGGGCGTGGTCTCCGAGCGCCTGAGTGCGGGCGACCTCCCCAAGGCGGCCTACCTCCAGTCCCTCACCGGCCTGCCCCGCCGGGTCGGCTACCAGCTCGAGCTGGCCGCGGCCTTCCCCGGGTGGGCCGCCTTGGCCGCGGCCCTGCAGGACGTGAACGAAGGACGGGAGCGCCGCCTGCTGCTGCACGGAGAGGTCCCGGCCACTCGCTGGCTGCACCTGTTTCTGACCTACGAGAAGCGGAACTTCGCCGCGCTGCTCCCCCTGTTCGACTTCAACGAGGACAACCAGGTCTTCTACCATGGGATCCGGCTGAGCCTGACCCCGTGGGCCGCCCTGTGCTACCGCGCCCAGCGGGCCTACCAGGTCGACCTCAATGCGCGCGAGCGCAAGAATGTCTTTCATTTTCAGGTCGATGCCGAGGTCGGCTGGGGCTTCTGACGCCCCGCGGCCTCAGAACAGCCCCGCGGGTCGCGCCACCAGCACGATGTTGATCAGGACGGAGATCGTCAGCTCGCCGGCCGGCAAGGTCGTCCGGCCCGCTTCCAGCACGATCCCGGAGCGAGCGATGAGGGCGAAGTCGAGGGCCGTGAGCAGCTCGGTCAGCCGGGCGTCGATCGGACCGAAATCGTCGATGCGGATCTCGCCGGTCTCCGTGCCCGCAGGCAGACCCGGCGCACGCAGCAAGGGCACGAAGCGGGAATCCAGCACCGGCGGGAGGTCGTCCCCCGTCTCGGCATCGCCCGCGGGGGCGACCGGCGAGGGGGTGCCGGGCCCCAGGTACAGCTCCAGGGGGAGCAGATCGACGTCGAGGGTGTTGCCGACGACCATGTACGAGAGGCTCTTGGGGATCACCTGCACCACGAGATCGAGGTAGGGCTCGGCGGCCTCGTCGTCCGCGATGCTGAGCACCTCGGCGACCTCCACCGGGACCTCGAGGGGCCGGGCGAGCGCGATCCCGGAGCTGCTGCCCACGGTCCAGTCGTCCAGGCCGAGGGAGGGCCGGAAGGGGATGACGAGGTTGACGTGGCGGTCGTAGGCGTCCTCGTCCTCCAGGCCGACGAGGAAGCAGCCGGCCGGGCCGCCGCAGAGGACCGCCGTGAGCAGCAGGCCGGCGGCGAGCCGCACCGGCAGGGTGCAGGAGAGGCTCATGGTCCGATCCTCCCGATCCCGTCGTCCGCCAGGGAGGCGAGGAACTCGACCAGCCGCCGCCGGGCCTCGGGGTCGCTCGTCGCCACGAAGTGGTCGCCCGCGGGGTAGCGGAGCAACCCGGCGGTGGCCTGGCCGCCAGCCACGTTGCCGGCCACGGGGAGGCTGCGGACCACGGGCAGTCCGGCCAGCTCCAGCACGGGGATCTGCTCCGCCTCGGCCCCGACCAGGGGGATGCCGGCCGCGGCGGCGAGCGCGTCGGTCGTGGCCGGCGGGCTGTGCTCGTCGCGGCCGCCCTCGATGATCAGGACGGAGCGAGGCTTGCCGGACCGAGGCTCGAGGAAGAAGCTCGGGCCGTAGACCAGGGGATCCGCGGGCTCGGCGACGCTCTGGATCAGGTCGACGAGGGGATGGAAGAGGTCGAGGTCACCGGGTGCGAACCGCAGGGCATCGGTGATGCGGGTGGCCAGATCGACGGGTTTCTTCTTCTGGAACAGGGAGATGGCGAAGCCGCCCCCGGCCCCGGTGAGCGCGCCACCGCGCAGGGCCGGCTCCGTGGCGAGGAGCAAGGCCCCGCCCTGGGCGCCCTGGGAGTGGCCGAGGAAGACGAGGCGCTCCGGGTCGAGACGCGCGGCCGCCCCCTCGCCGGGGAGCAGGGCCGGCTGCGCGGCGAGCGTGCCGATCAGGCGCACGGCGCTCATCAGGTCGATGGCGGCCTGCAGCACGTTGTCCCGGGAGGCGACCGGGTTGCGCCAGTTGTAGACATAGTTCGCCGGGTTGGCCTCGGGGCCGCGGGGGTTGCGCGAGCCGTGCAGCCCGAGCTCGAGCGCGACCGTGGCCAGCCCGGCGCGCGCCAGGGACGCGGCCAGGCCGTCGCCGCCTGACGCCGGGACCCCGGAGAGGACCGCGGACAGGCTGTCCCCGCCGGTCCCGTGGGCATAGAGGACCACCGGGAAGCCATCGGCGGGGGCCGGGGTGCGCGGCAGGCAGAGGTGGAAGACGACCGACTCCCGGCGCTGCACTTCGGCGAGCACCTCGCCGCTCCCCAGGCCCTCGTAGGGCGGCGTCCCGCTCTGGAACTGGGGGAGCTCGACCGTGCAGCGGACGAGGGTGAAGGCGTCCTGGCCGACGTTCAGGGAGCCCAGCTCCTCGTCGGCGACCGCGCAGGCGCGCGGTGTCGGTGCGGGCAAGGCCTGGACACGCGTCCAGGCGTCGAAGGCCCCCTGGGAGGGGCGGCCTGTGGTGAACAGGGTGGCCGCCACGGGCAGCTCGGGGTCCAGCCCCTCGGCCTCGAGGACCTGGCGCAGGGGGCGGTAGAGCTCACGGGCGGCCTGGATGTCCGGGGGCAGGGCCGACTCGCCGAGATCGGTGCGGGTGAGCTCCCGCAGCCGCTCGTCATCGGCCAGCAGCAACTGGGCGAGCCGCGTGGGCGCGACGGGTTGCCCGCGGCCGTCGGCGAGGCGGCGGGTGATCAGGGCGGCGTAGGTCCGGCCCTCCTGGAGCTGGATGCCGAAGACGGGGCGCAACGTGAGGGTGAACGGTGGGCGGAAGCGGTCACCGTCCCGGAGGTACTGGAGTGAGAGGGGGAGGCGCGGGGCGGGGCGATCAGGCGAGGCCGCCTCGCCGAGGTCGATCAGGGAGACCGCGCTGTCCGGGAGCAAGGTCTGCTGCGGGTTGCCCGGGAGGGTGGACAGATCGAGGGGCCCGTCGAAGACGAAGGTGATGGCCGGGCTGGTACCAAAGCCCTGGATCAGGTTCGCGGTCACCACCACGAAGCCGAAAATCGTCGGTGATCCCGTGGGGTTGGGGAAGCCGCGCACATCGGGGCGGCCGTCCGGCAGACGGCGAAAGTCCTGCGGCCACGGGGTCTCCCAGAAGCCGAGGCCACGCTCGGCCGAGGGGATCTGCTGACGGGCGTGGACCCCGGGGGGATCGCCGGTGGCGTCCGCGATGACCTCGGCCGGCGGCTCCAGGGGGAAGCAGCCACCCACCAGGCCCGCCGGCGCGAGCAGCGTCAGGCCGAGCAGCGCGCCCAGCCGGCGGAGACCGGCGACCAGTGTCCGGGTGCTGGCCCGCGGCCGGCGCCAGCTCCCCGACGACGCCGCAGCGTGGCCGGGCTCCTTGCTCATCGCCCCTCCAGTTGCGGGGGAGAGCGGCCTCCCTCCCCGCGGCGCCGTCCTGGATCGAGGAGGGCATCGTACCACGATGGCCGCGAGAAGGGGAGGGGGCCAGAGCCTTGGCAACACGCCCGGGCTCCGCTACCTTGGCCCCAGGCCACCAGATCCCCCGCTCCTCGTCTTTGGGGAGCGGCACGGCGGGAGGACTCTTCGATGCGCAAGCTCCTCGTGTTGCTCGTCATGCCGCTGATCGGCTGCACGCCGGAGGCGAGCTCTCCCCCGAGCGCGGCCGGCGTCCACCCCTTGCCCAACTACACCGACAGCAAGGCCGACAACTACGTCAGCACCAACGCCCGGGAGTTCGAGCTCACGGGCGAGGCCCACGCCACCCTGCCGGTCGACTTCGCCACCCGGTCGGCCGAGGAGCAGCAGCGCCTCCTCGACCAGGCGGTCCAGAGCCGCCTCTCCACGGTGAGCAGCTCCCTGCGCACCCGCGTCGAGGAGGTCGTGAAGGCCGAAAACGGCGGCAAGCTCGACGAGACCGCCGATTTCTTCACCTTCTTCAAGCGCAACGCGGCCTCGGCCGAGGA
This sequence comes from Myxococcota bacterium, assembly GCA_034005005.1. Classification (GTDB taxonomy): domain Bacteria; phylum Myxococcota_A; class JAVEVO01; order JAVEVO01; family JAVEVO01; genus JAVEVO01. Next base: position 170 of record JAVEVO010000284.1, on the reverse strand, counting down.
GGCCACCGTGCTGCCCGACACCGCGCGGGCCCGCTTCACCTTCCGCATCGAGCTGGTCGGCCACCCCTCCCTCGTCGGCAAACTCCTCGCCGCGCCCCCGGCCGCCGAGGGCGAGGGCGAGGGCGAGGGCGAGGGCGAGGGCGAGGGCGAGGGCGAGGGCGAGGCCCCAC
>JAVEVO010000283.1:0-5142 GCA_034005005.1 Myxococcota bacterium | reverse complement strand
CCCCCCGCTGGACGAAGAGGTTGGCCCGGAAGCGCGCCAGGCCCTTCACGCCGAACGCGAGGTCCAGCTCGTTCTCCTCCTCGAAGCGGTGCTTCTGCGCCTCGGTGAGGATCGAGTAGACGAGCTGACGGGTGTCGTTGGCGGCCAGGGGGGCGGTCTTCACCGGCAGCAGGTGGCCGTTGATCCGCAGTTGCGGCGGCGAGCCGATGGTCAGGTGGAGATCGCTCGCGCCCTTGTCCACCATCAGCTTGAGCAACTGGTGCAGGCTGGCCATGGGGGGGCGGCCTTCGCGCTCGACCGCACCCGCGCGGGACGGCTCATCCATGGCTAGATGTGATCCGGCGCGGTCACCCGCCCGACCTCTTCGATGGTGGTGATCCCCTCGAGGACCTTGGTCAGACCGGCCTGGCGCAAGGTCTTCATCCCCAGCCGGATCCCCTCGTTCTTGAGCTCGTTGGTGCTGTACCCCTGGAGCACGAACTCCTTGAGCTCGTCGTAGAACGACATCACCTCGTACAAGGCGACCCGGCCCTTGTAGCCCGTGTCACTGCACATCCGACAGCCGGCGCCCTTGTAGCAGACCGCATGGTCCGCGAGCTCGGGCTTCATCCCCATGTCGATCAGCAGATCGGGGGAGACATCGGATTCCTCTTTACATTCCGGGCAGATCCGGCGAGCCAGCCGCTGGGCCATGATCAGGTTCACCGACGCGGTGACGAGGAAGGGCTCGATGCCCATGTTCAGCAGCCGGCTGATGGTGCTCGGGGCGTCGTTGGTGTGCAGGGTGGAGAGCACGAGGTGGCCGGTGAGCGCGGCCTTCACCGCGATCTCGGCGGTCTCGAAGTCGCGGATCTCGCCCACCATGATGATGTCGGGGTCCTGGCGGAGGAAGGACCGCAGGGCCGTCGCGAAGTTCAGCCCGATGGAGTCGTTCATGTGGACCTGGTTGATGCCTGCCAGGTTGTACTCCACCGGGTCCTCGGCGGTGGAGATGTTGTCCGTGGTCTTGTTCAGCTCGGAGAGGGCGCTGTACAGGGTGGTGGTCTTGCCCGAGCCCGTGGGCCCGGTGACCAGCACCATCCCGAAGGGACGGTGGATCGCGTCCTTGAACAGGGAGAGCGGCTCCGGCTCGAAGCCGAGCTTGGTCATGTCGAGCTCGAGGTTCGACTTGTCGAGGAGCCGCAGGACGATCTTCTCGCCGAAGAGGGTGGGCAGGGCCGAGACGCGGAAGTCCATCTCCCGCTCCTTGCCCAGCTTGAGCTTGATCCGGCCGTCCTGGGGCAGCCGCCGCTCGGCGATGTCCATCTGGGCCATGATCTTCAGGCGGGAGGTGATGGCGTTCTTCAGCTTGAACGGGGGGTTCATCACCTCGTAGAGCACGCCGTCGATGCGGTAGCGGACGCGGAGCTGCTTCTCGTAGGGCTCGACGTGGATGTCGCTGGCGCCCTTCTTGATGGCGTCGAGGAGGATGAGGTTGACGAGCTTGACGACGGGGGCCTGCTCCGAGGAGCGGGCCAGCTCCACCAGGTCGATGCCCTCGTCGCTCTCGATGACCTCGATGTCGTCCTCGGAGAACTCGTTGAGGACGTCGGAGTAGGCGATCCCGCGCTCGTAGTAGCGCTCGATCGCCTTGCGGATGGCGTCCTCGGAGGCGACGACGACCTCGATGTTGTAGCCGGTGAGGAACTTCAGGTCGTCGATCGCGAAGATGTTCGACGGATCGCTCATGGCCACGATCAGCGAGTTGCCGGCCCGGTTGATGGGCACGACCATGTGCTTCTCGGCGACGTCCTTCGGGATCAGCGAGATGACGTCCTCGTCGATCTCGAACTCCTCGAGCTCGATGGCCGGCACGCCGTACTGCTGGGAGAGGAAGGAGGCCAGCTCCGACCCACCGATGAAGCCCATCTTGGTCAGGTGGTAGGAGACCCGACCGCCCTCGCGCCGCTGAGACTCCTGCGCTTGCTGGAGCTGGGCGAGAGAGACCATGTTCTCGCGGACGAGCAGCTCGCCGAGGTGTTCGTCGTTCGTGCCCATGCCCTGGTGCTCCCTCTCGGCGGACTCGAAGCCGCGCACACGGATTTCCGTGGTTGTACCACGGGCCGCGCGCGGGGGTCAAGGAGGCTGCGCCGGGAGCTACGCGAGCAACTCGCCGATTTTCATTGACTTTCTTCCAGGGATCCGCTCGGGCGGGCGCTGACGCCGACCGGCAGGCGCGGCACGTGGGCCGGGATGCGGGTGGTGACCTCGTAGTTGATCGTGCCGGTCCACTCCGCGAGCTGCTCCGCGCTGAGCCGCTCCGCCCCCTGCCCGCCGAGCAGGATGGCCTCCTCCTCGACCGTGACGCCGGGGACGTCCGTGACGTCGACCATGCACATGTTCATGCAGACCCGGCCCCGCAAGGGCGCCCGCTGCCCGCGGACGAGCACGTAGGCGAGGTTGGACAGCCGCCGGTCGTACCCGTCGTAGTAGCCCACGGGCAGCACGGCGAGCCGGGTCGGGTGGGTCGTGCGGAAGGTGCGCCCGTAGCCGACGAACTCCCCGGCGGGCACGTCCTTGAGCTGGGCGATGCGGGTCTTCCAGGTGAGGGCCGGCTCGAGGGTGATGACGTCCGGGCGCCCCTCGAGCACCGCGGCCACCTGGGTCTGCACCGACGGCCACATGCCGTACGCACCGATGCCGACCCGGACGAGGGCGAGGTAGCTCTCGGGCCAGAGGATGGTCGCCGCGGTGTTGGCGCAGTGGCAGACCGGGACGGGGTGGCCGTCGCCGCGCAGCTCGGCGATGGCCGTCCGGAAGCGGGCGAGCTGCTGCCGGGCGTAGGTGTGATCGGTGGTGTCCTCGATGTCGGCGAAGTGGGTCGCCGCGCCCTCCAGCACCAGGCCGGGGGTGGCCGCGATCCGCCGGGCCAGCGCCCGGGCCGCGGGCAGGTCGAGCCCCTGGCGGTTGTTGCCCGTCTCGATCTTCAGGTGGAGCCGCGCCCGACAGCCGGGCGGCAGCCGCGGGACGAGGCGGCCGAGCGCATCGACCCGCTGCTCGTCGTAGACCACCAGCCGGCAGTCGAGGGCGACGGCCTCCGCGAGGTCCTCCTGGGCGACATACCCCATGACGTACAGGGGCACGCCGATCCCGGCCTGCCGCAGCTCCCGGGCCTCGGGGAGGGAGTTGACCGTCAGCCAGTCCGCGCCGGCCGCGCAGAAGGCCGTCGCGGCGAGGACCCCGCCGTGCCCGTACGCGTTGGCCTTGACGGTCGGCGCGAGCAGACAGTCCGGGCCGACCAGCCGCCGGAAGCGGGCGAGGTTGGCCTGGAGCCGGGCACAGTCGATCTCACACCAGATGAGGGGCTTCATGGGGCGTCTTGTACCACTCCCCGGTGCGCTTGTCAGGGTGCGAGGAGCACCACCAGCAGGCTGGCCGGCTCATGGTTCGGGGGGTTGACCACCTGCTGCTGCGCCAGCCCGACCTGCCGGAAGGGGGCCGCCAGCAGGCTGCCCTCGACTAGGGCCTCCTGCTGCACCAGGGCCCGGGAGGCGCCCCGGAAGAGCAGGACCACCAGCTCCGGGGTCGCGGGGCCCGGCGGCCGGCGCTCGGCCAGGTAGCTCCGGGTCGCCGCGGGCGCAGGCAAGGTGGGCTGCTCGCCGGCCCAGCGGGCCACCCGGCTGGCGAGCTCCTGCAGCTCGGGGTCCGTCGTCAGGGCGGACAGCCCCCGCGTTCGCCGCTGGGAGTTGGCCTGCCCGAGCAAGGTCGCGGGCGAGGCCGAGGGTGCGGGCGCGGCCAGCTCCCGGGGGCGCCGCGCGAAGAGCTGGGTCAGAAAGACCGTCGGCACCCGGCCGCCGCCGAGCGCGACACCCAGCCCGACGTGGGTCATCTCGGGGTCCAGCAGGTTCAGCCGGTGCGAGGGAGACTCCAGCAGCTCCCGGTGCGCGTGCCGCACGTCCGGCGCGATGGCGATGTTCTCGGCCTGGCGCTCGGCCACCAGGCCGACCCGCTGCAGCCGCTGCTCGGGAGCGCCGGTGCTGGGGGAGACGTGCGCGAAGTAGCCGCGCCCCAGCATCTCCTGGCTGTGCTGACGGGCCGCGTGGGCCAGGCGGGCGTCGAGCTGCAGGGGCGGGAGCCCGAGGGTCTGCCGGGTCGCCTCGAGGAGCCGGCGGGCCTCCTCCTCGGCGCCGGCCACGTCGAAGGCGGGAGAGGCTGGCAGCAGGGTCACCACCGGGAGGATCGGCGCGTCCCGCCCGGCCTCGACCGTGAAGTTGGCCGCCACGGCCGGGCCGCGGGGCGTCGTCACGAGCACCTGCAGCCGGTAGGTCCCCAGGCCCTCGATCAGGGGGATCTCGCCGACGAACACCGGCGCGGCGACCTGGAGCTCGGCCTCGTGCACCAGGCCGCCCGGCCCGGTGTACAGCACGCGCGGCCGGGTCGCCTCCTGCTGCAGGTGGCCCCGCACCATCAGGGTGTGGCCGACCGGCAGGCTGCGCGGGAGCGGCTCGAGCTGCACCAGCCGATGGACCAGCAGCACCGTGACCCAGAGGGTCGGCCCCGTCTCGTGCAGGGCCAGGCCATAGTGCGTCGGCCGGAGGAGGCCGCCCGGGGTCGGCTCGCGCAACAGCCGGGGCAGGTCCGCCAGGAGCCGGAGGCGGTGGGTCGCGGCCGCCAGGGGGAGCACCGCGCCGTCGACCACACCGTGGACCTGCAGCAGGTGCCGGAGCCGGGTGAGGTCGACGAGGCCCGCGGCCCCGCCGGGTCGGGGCGGCCGCTCCGCCAGCTCGAGGCAGTTCTCCAGGGCCACCCGGTCGAGGGCCGGGTCCCGCTGCAGCGGCCGGGCGCCCGGGGCCTGGGGACCGGGGAGCGCGGTGCGCTCGAGGACGAGCCGGGCCTGCTGGTCGAGCTGGGCCAGGGTGGGGGGGCGGGGACCGGCGTGGGTCGCGCCCGGGCACGCCACCAGGAGGCCGACGAGGGCCCGACCGAGCAGCATGATCCAGCGAGGCCGGGTCACGGCCGGGGAGTCGCCGTCGGGGAGAGCAGCTCCGCGAGGGTCAGCACGCCGAAGCCGGTCCCCCCCTTGGGGCCGAGGGGGCTCTCCTTGGCGGCGAGCGCGGGCCCGGCGATGTCGACGTGGACGAAGGGCACCTGCCGGGCGAAGCG
>JAVEVO010000282.1:0-5165 GCA_034005005.1 Myxococcota bacterium | reverse complement strand
CCGAGCTCGTCCGCGAGCTGTGCCGGACGCTGGGGGTCAACCTCCGTGGGTTGGCTGAGCTGACGGGGGTGGCCCGGAACACGGTCTGGACGTGGAGTGCAGGTCGCCAGAAGCCCAGTCCTTTGGCCTTGCATGGTCTAGAGGCGCTCGTGTCCCCAAACAAGGCGCTCCAGCGCCGCATCGAAAAAGTGCGGTCGCTCCACCCGCTAGGGTCTACTGGCCGGCCGAAGAAGCGTATCATTACATAGACGCTTTTCTCTTGACTCCCCCGCAGCATTCCTGAGATTCTGAGCCAAGAAACAACGAGGGCCCGAGTGCTGTAACACCCGAGCCCTCCGAAGCGCCGGTGTGGAAGCACCGATGCCCCGCACGCTCAACGTGCCTCCGCGCCGGCGCCGCGTCAAGGAGGCACCCCATGTCCGCACAGGCTCTGGCCCCACGTCGATCCCGCGCCGACCGCCCCACTACCTCCCCGGCGACCGTTCCACCCATGACCCGACAAGGCTGCCGGGGCTGGCTGACCTGCCATCGGCCGGCGGAGGCCTGTGCCACCTGTCGGATCACCCACCCCGGAACGATGGTCGGCAGCCCGGTGGTCGATGCTGACGGCCACCCCTTAGAGCCCCGGCAGCTCGACCCCACCGGCTACCAGCTCGCCTGCGACGAGTGGGCCTCGCTGCCCAAGGAGCAGTCTGCGCCTCACCCCTTCTTCTTCTGGGCGCCGCTGGCCTACGCCTGTGGCCTCCGGCGCGACTGCGGGGTCATGGACCGCGTCACCGAGCAACGCCGGCAGCGGATGCGGGACGAGATCGCCGCCCAGAGAGCACTGCTCTCGACCCGGCCGGAGCCAGAGCGAACCGCCTCGGTCGAGCAGCCGACGCGCGTCCGGGAGCTGGTCCGCAACGCCTTTGAGGGCCATGAGATCACCACCTTCACCTTCCAGGGGCGCCCGATGGTGCTCGCCAGCCAGGTCGGCGAGGCGCTCGGGTACGCTGAGAAGGTCCTCGTCGACACGCTCACCTCCAACTGGTCCGATGAGGCGATCGAAGGGAAGGACTGGATCCGCATCACCAACGGCAATCTGCGGGACTTGAAGGCGATGCTCGGAGCAGTCGGAAAAACTCCGACTGGTGAAAACCTGACGCGCCCCTCCCCGATCCCGGACCGCGCGGCCCACGTCATCGCGTTGACGGAGTCGGGCTTCGGCTTCGTGTGCATCAAGACGGAGAAGCCGCTGGGGAAGAAGCTGCGGCGGGAGTGGGCGGACCGGATCTTCCCGGGCCTGATGCGGGAGGGGAGCCCGACCGCGGCCACCCCCTCGCCGGCGACGTCCTCGGCCGAGGTCGCCGAGCTGCGTGCGGAGCTGGGGCAGGTCAAGGAGCTGGTCACCCGGCTGGCGGAGGAGGCTCGCACCCCCCCGCCGGCCCTGCCGCGCTCCGTGGCGCCGCCCAGGTCCCGGCGCCCGCTCTACAGCGCCGAGGCCCTGGCCCGCTTCGTGACCCACTGGGCCGACGTGGCCCGACAGACCGCGGACCTCCTCGGCGAGCCCCGGCCGCTGCGTGCCGCCGAGCTCGTCCCCCTGGCCCGGGACTGCGGCCTGCTCGACGACACCGGGATCACCGCGTTCGGTGCGACCATGCGGCTGGGCAAGCTGCTCTGGGCCGTGCTCCGGGACGACCAGCCCGTGGCCGGCTTCCGCCTGCGCTTCTACCACGGCATGCAGGGCAACCGGTACTGGCTGGAGGGGTGAGGGGGGACCGCGCCTACTTCCCCCCGCTCCCGATGGAATTCACCGTGCCAAGCCCCTGGAGCTGGATGTGGAAGTCCACCGAGAACAGGAAGCCAAAGGCTCGGGTCGAGATTTATGCTATCTGCTCAACAACATAGGCGGTGGACATGCTAACGGGGGGGGGGCTACCTCCCAACGATGATCTGCGCGGCGAGCCGCTCGGCCCGCGCTGCCCGGCGCTGGGCCCGCTTCGACGGGGGCTTCTCGGGGACGGGGGGATGCGCCAGCGACTCGGCCGTCTCCAGGGGAAAGCCGGGGATTTCGGGCTGCTCGTCCAGGGTAAAGAACCCCGCTCTCAAGTAGTGCCTGCGGATCCTGGCCGCCTCCACGGGGGATTGCTTCGCCAAGTCGGTCACGAACTGCTGATCGACCTTCTTCCAATGGCCGCTGCGCTCAAGCTCCTCGCGCTTGAGACGGTCGACCTCGCTTCCCTTCTCGGTGAGCTTGTAGTCGCGGCCGCCACCGAACGAAACCCTGACGGCTTCTCCGCGTGCAACTCGCTCTTCCCAGTAGGCGATCATCCGTCCGACGTTCATCGCCGTCTCCTGGCCAGAGAACCTCCCGTCTGCCCTAGCAGCTCCTCTAGGCCCTCACGTCGAAGGTATCGTTCATAATCGTCCCCGCCGACGAAGTTCTGTCTGCACGGTACATCCATTGATTGATCATAGGAGACCTCGAGCTTCTGAGCAACCTCCTTCACCACCAGGTGGTCCCCCATATCCTTCCTGCTCACGATCACCACCGCCACCGCCCGCTTCCTCCGGTCGAGCTGGATGCTGGCCCCCTGGAGCAAGGGAGCGATCTGATGAAACACGGCGACGGGGTCCCGTGGCGCCGGCAGCTCCAGGCGGATCAGGACGCTGTCTCCCTTGGGGTCCGGGAAGACGACCAGCACCCCATCCTGCTCCTCGAGGAACCCGAGCGCGGCAGCGAGCCCCTCGGCCTTGCGCAGGGTGCGCAGGCGCCGGCGACCGGCCTGGACGCCGAGGGTGTAGGACGGGTCGGGGTCGTTCTGGAACAGCCCGAGCTGCCAAGCGAGCTGGGACACCTGGATGCCTAGCCGCCGGGAGACGACCGCGGCCTTCTCGAGCAGGGCCTGGTCGTGGGCGTCGCCCAGCGCGGCCACGGCCTGCGGCGGGGTGATGGGCGAGCGTCGCTCGGCCGAGACGAGGAGCTGCGCCTCGGGGTACCAGTACTCCCAGCCCCCGCCCGGTCGCCGGCGACGGTACCCACCGTGCCGGCTGTGGGGCGCCGGGCTCCAACCCGCGGGCGGACGCAGCCCCTTGGCCAGCTTCGCCGAGGCCGTAGGCGAGGCCGGCCGCACGCTCAGCTCCCAGCCCGGGTGCCAGGCCGAGACCTCGAGCAGCTCCTTGGAGAGGGGCCCGGCGGCCATGACGTCCAGGGCCTCCCCCAGGTCGGCCAGCATCCGCTTCAGCCGCCGGCGGTACAAGGCCACCAGCTCCTCGTAGACCTGCTGGGTGACCGCGCACTGGAAGCGGAACGGCGAGCCCTCGACCGCCGAGCTCTTCGCCGCGGCCCGGGCCCGGCGTAGCTGCTCGACCCGCGCCGGAGTGTGAAGCCTCGCCCACATCGTCACACCGCCAGCAGGGAGTTCAGCCGCACGTCCACGCCCGCGGCGACGACCTCCTCGAGCATCGTCCGGAAGAGGTCCTCATCGGGCAGCCCGGGCAGGTACCAGCAGAGAAAGGTGGCGCCGTCCTCGAGCTCGTCCTCGAGGATCTCGTGCCCCAGCGGCCAGCCCCCGGGCGTCAGCTCCGGGACACCCGGCAGGATGTCGCCCAGCAGGTAGGAGGGCGGGCCCAGGGAGCTGCCGGAGAAGACCAGGTCGACGAGGACGATCCCCGGGTCGGTGTCGGGCAGCTCCAGCACCCGGAACGGCGGGATGCGGTAGCTGACGTCGTTGCCGTCGCCGAAGTTGCCCGCGCACCACCACACGCCCGCGCCCGGCTGCAGGTCGAGGGAGCTGCCGTCCGCGGCCACCTCCCGCACCCGGTAGACCCGCTCGCCCACGTAGAGGGGGCGGCCCACGTCCTGGGAGGAGAAGGTACCGAGCGCGGCGAGGAGGCGGTTGGGCTGCGGCAGCAAGGTGCCGGCGACGCCGCTGCGGCTCTGGGTCAGCAAGGCCGCGTCGAGGACCCGCAACAGGGAGCTCAGCAGCCCCCGCTCGAGGTAGAGCAGCACCCGCAGCAGGGCCCGGTACGCGGTGTCGGGAATGGCCAGGGGGCGCCGCTCGCCGTGCCGCCAACCGAGGCGGTCCAGCGCGCTCCCCGCGGCCCGGGTCACGAGCCCGTCTCCCCGTAGCCGGTGGAGCTGGGAGAAGGAGCGGGAGCCGTCCGCAACCTCGGTGCCGGCGAGGTGGGCCGAGGCGATCAGCGGGTTCCGGACCAGCCCACCGAAGGAGGTCTCGGCCCGAGAGGTGTAGGGGACCCGCTCGCCCTCGAGGTAGAGCACCCCCGCGTCCGGGAAGTCGAGGGTGCTCTCCACCGTGGCCACCACGTCCGCGGCCGCGAGGGGTGCCGTGAGACGAGTGGAGAGCTCGCCGTGCAGGGTGGTGAGCTCCTCGCCGAAGGCCTTCAGCAGGCCGTCGAGGATGCCGATGCTGGCCATCAGGGAAGCTCCTCGCTGCCGATGAGCAGCCGCTCGTCGTCGAGCAGCCGGGCCCCGAGCCGCCGGGCGGGCGGCAGCAGCCGGCGCAGGGCGTAGACCTCCGAGGCCCGGTGCCGGCGCACCGTGCGCAGGGCCGCGGTCAGGGTCTCGCTCCCGCCGGCCCACTCGAGCACCAGATCGTGGTCCCCGGGGGCGAGCCGGGGGGCAACGAACGCGAGGGTGGTGCGCGCCGTGTTCGTGAAGCAGGCCGAGGCCCGGCCGGCCACACCGGAGCGGCAGGTCTTGCCGCCGAGGGTGACGGTGTAGGGGCCCGCGGTGGCGAAGGCACCCGCCAGCCGCACGACCGCGCCGCCGTCGTCGGGGATGCGGCCGTCCGCGGGGCTCAGCACATAGGCCCCGGTGACGTGGAAGGGGTCACCGTAGCCGGTGTCGTTGTCACCCCAGCCGCCGTAGGTCCCGACCAGGTGGCCGAAGCCCTCGGAGAGGGCGCTCATGGTCCGGCCCCGGTGGAGACCACCACCCGGGTCGCCGGCAGCACCGGTGCGAGCCGCGGCGTGCGCAGCACCCGGCTCGCGGGGATGCCGAGCTGGACCGCGGCCGGGTCACCGGGGTCGTCCGGCATCCCGATCACCTGGTCATCCGGCGGGACCAGCACCGTCGTGTTCGTGAAATCAGCCATCGCAGCCCCCTCAGTACGCGGTGGCGCCGTCCCACTGCATGGCGATCTTCCCGTAGGCGCCATCGGCGA
>JAVEVO010000281.1:0-5166 GCA_034005005.1 Myxococcota bacterium | reverse complement strand
CTCCCTTCCCCCTCCCTTCCCCCTCCCCCGGCGGGGGAGGGGGGTTGAGGGACGGGATGGGCGAGGCCGGGGCTTCCCTTGGTGGGTTTTGGTGTTGCTTGTTTGGTTGTTGAAGTGAAATCTTGATTGGTTGTGCTTGTTGCGGAAATGGCTTCTGTTACTTTGTGTGAATAGTGGATTGAGTCGGCGACAAACAGGTTGCACTGCCGCTCGGCCAGCCGCCCGTCAACGAAGGTCTCGGCCAGCGGCTCGAGGGAGCCCGACTCCAGTGTGCGGGCCACCGCGTCCGGCAGCAGGGTGCGCAGGTGAGCGAACGCGTGCCCCGGGTCGCCGAAGACTCCCCGGAACAGGGCATCGTGCGGGGTAGGCGGCGCGGCGGCCATGATCCTCCCTCGGTGGTCGGGTCGTGCGGCCCGCGGGGCCGTTCTCGCGAGCACCACGGCGAGGAGGGGATGGCAAGTCCAGGGCCAGGGACATGGAGATCGGGAAGGTCAATTATTTCGAGGGATTCCGTGAGCGCTCCCCGGCGCCTCGCCGCCCGTGTCCGGCTCCGCGGTCAGGGACGGCGAGGAGGGTCTCGCAGAGCCGCAGAGCCGCAGAGGAGAGGGTCGAGGATCGGCACCCGATCTGGCGGTCCCTGGTGGGTGCCGGCTTCCACGACGGCACGAGGCCCGGGCCCGGGCGGTCCCTGGTGGGTGCCGGCCGACTTGCCGGCATCCGGCGCGGATGCTGCGATAGTGGGAGGGTAGAGCTCTACCGAAGGCCGGATGCAACCTGAGCCGTCCCGGATGTTGCACTGGAGGGAAGGTAGAGCTCTACGGGTTGCCGAATGAAACATTTTTTTCCAGGATGTTGCACTGATTCGATGGTAGAGCTCTACCGAAGGCCGGATGAAACATTTTTCTACCCGGATGTTGCACTGGGTCGATGGTAGAGCTCTACCGACGGCCGGATGCAACATGCGATGGCTGATCCGTGAGGCATTCGGGCAGTGCAGAGGCCTGTGCTCGTGCTCGTGCTGTGCTCGTGCTCGTGCTCGTGCTCGTGCCTCGTGGAAGCGTCCAGGAATAATCCTTTGGTACCAGGAAGCCCTCGGCTCAGCCCAGGTCGAGGGGGCGGACCTCGCCGGGGATCCCATGGCGCCGGCAGAAGCGGCGCAGCGCGTCCGGGTCACCCGTGGCGTAGAGCGCGATCTGCCCGGGGGACGGCTCGTCGCCGGGCGGGACCTGCTCGCGCCAGAGCCGGGCCGCCTGTCGGGCGACCGCGGCGGAGGGCTCGAGCACGGGGAGACCGGTGAGTTGCCGGATCGTGCCGGCGAGGAAGGGGTAGTGGGTGCAGCCCAGGACGATGGTCCCGACCTCCGCCTCCAGGAGGGGCTGGACCTCCTCGGCGATGATCCGTCGTGCGGCCGGGCTGTCCTCGTCGCCCCGCTCCACCAGCGCCGCGAGCCGGGCGGAGGCGACGGTCACGACCTCCTGGTCCCCGGCGACCCGCTCCACCAGGGTCTGGTAGCGTTCCCCCTGGGCGGTCACCGCCGTGCAGAGCACGCCGATCCGTCCGGCCGGGCCGCGCTCGGCCGCGACCTTCACCGCGGGCTCGACGCCGACGAAGGGGAGCGGAAACTCGGCGCGCAGCGAGACGATCGCCGCGTTGGAGGCCGAGTTGCACGCCACGACGATCAGTCGGGCGCCCGCGTGGGTGAGGAACCGGGTGATCTGCCGGGCCCGCTCCCGGATCTCCGCGGGGCGCCGCTGCCCGTAAGGGAACCAGGCCGAGTCCGCGACATAGACCAGGGAGGTCCCGGGGAGCTGCTCCCGGATCGCCAGCAGGATCGACAGCCCCCCCACACCGGAGTCGAACAGCCCGATCACGCTCTCTGCCCTCGTCTCGGCCACCGACGACCGGCGGCGGCCGGAGGCCACCATGCCACAGGCCCCCGGGGCTGGCCAGCCTTCTTCGGTGCCTCGACCCCGGCGGAGTGAGGGCTGGCGGGCGCCGGCCCTGGCCGGGGCGGCCTCCCGGGGAGGCGATCGACGGTCCCGGTCGTCGAGCTGGGCTGAATGATTGACGGGAGGGAGCCGCGTCGGTGACAATGCTGCGGGTTCTCATGGCTTGGAGGACGGCTGCATGCACCGCGTCCGCCTTGGTAAACTGGCTCCTCTCCTCCTCCTGCTCGTCTTCTCGCTGGGCTGCGGCACGGCGCTCGAGCTCGACACCAAGACGATCAAGGTCAAGGATGACCGCTATCTGACCTTCAAGCCCTGGATGCACTACTCGGTCAAGGGCAGCGGACGACCCCTGATCCTCATCCACGACCTGCTCACCAACAGCTACACCTGGCGCAAGAACGTCGACGAGCTCGCGGAGCACTTCCAGGTCTTCACGATCGATCTCCCGGGCTTCGGGAAGAGCGTCAACCCGTTCGACGCCTACACCCTCGAGTTCTACTCGTCGATGATCGGGCTGTTCATGCAGCAGATGGGCATGAACGAGGCGACCCTCGTGGGCAACGGCATCGGCGCCGACGTCGCGCTCGACGCGTACCTGCGCTACCCCGACGTCGTGAAGAGCGTCGTGGTGATCAACGGCGCCGGCTTCGACAAGCCGAGCACCCTGATGCAGCAGGACGAGGAGCGCATCGGCATCGCCCTGCACAACAGCCGCAAGCAGGCCGACCTGGAGCGCATCCAGCGGGAGGTGGTGGAGGCCACCCTGGCGCACCTGTACGTCAACAAGAGCCTCGTCAATTCGGACATGGTCCGGCACTACATGTCCTCCCTCTCCCAGGCCGGTGGGCGCAACGCGATCCTCGGCACCCTGCGCTTCTTCGACACTGACGGGCTGCTCGCGCGGCTGATCGCGGCCGAGACCGACCTGATGGCCACCCGCAAGATGGACCGGCGAGGCGAGCGGACCGTGCTCGTGATCTGGGGCTCCGAGGACGCCTGGTATCCGCCGCGCACCGCCGAGTACTTCCGGGCCCGGATCCCCCGCAGCCGGGTGGCGATCATCAAGGGGGCCGGCCACTTCCCCCACGAGGAGGAGCCCGAGACGATCAACGGGCTGCTGCTCGACGCCCTGCTGCCGCGGCCCGTGCCGGGCAACCAGTACACCGTGGCCGGCTTCGACGCCTCCAGCCTGCTGGAGGAAGGGCGCAAGCTCAAGCACCGGCAGAAGTTCAAGGAGGCCGAGGCCAAGTTCAAGGCGGCCATCGAGCTGAACCCCTACCTGGGCATCGCCTACTACGAGATCGGCGATATCCTCTTCGAGCAGAAGATGTACGCCGAAGCCGTGGAGATGCTGAACGAATCCCTGCGGATCTACCCGCACAACGCGCAGGTCCACTATCGGCTGGGGACGACCTACCACAACCAGGCGACGACGATGGCCACCAAGTGGGCCGAGCAGGGCATGGACGCCGCGTTCATCGCCGACAACACCGCGACGATGATCGAGAAGTCCATCGGCCATTACGAGCAGGCGGGGAAGCTCGATCCCAAGATGCCCAACCCCTGGTTCAACCTCGGGCGGCTCTACGAGCAAGCCGGCGAGTACCGGGAGGTCGCCCGGGTCTACGGCAAGCTGTTCGACGCCGATCCGAAGAACCTGCGCGCGGCCAACCTCTACATCAACGCCCTGCTGCGCGCCGATCTGCGCCCCGAGGCCATCGAGGCCATCGGCCGGGTCGAGAAGATCAAGTCCGAGCGGAAGAAGGCCTCCTGGCCGGCCTGGCGAGCCAAGCTGCTGATGGAGGAGGGGAGCTGGGCCGAGGCGGGGGAGGCCTGGCGGCGCGCGGCCGACCTCGACCCCTCGAACCCCGCGTACAGCGGCTATTCCTCCCTGGCCCTGGCCAACGTGGGCAAGCTGCCCGAGGCCCGGGCCGCGGTCGATCTCGCCCTGGCCGCGGATGGCAGCAACCCGGAGTGGCACCGCATCTCGGGCACGCTCGCCCTGCGGGAGCAGGCCTGGGACAAGGCCGAGGTGGCCTTCAAGGCCGTGCTGCGCAGCCTCCCCGACGATCTCGAGTCCCTGGCCGGGCTCTCCCTCGCCATCGCCCGGCAGGGGAGGGGCGACGAGGCTGCCAAGGGGCTCGACACGGCCTTGAAGCGGCTGCCCGATCAGCCGGTGCTGCTGGTCGCGCGGGCCCGGGTCCATGCCTTGATCGCCGCGGACCCGACCAAGGCCGCCCGGCGCCGGGCGGAGGTCCAGGCGGCGGCCGAGCTGCTGCGCCAGGCGTACGACCGGGGCTTCGACTGCTTCCCCCTGGCCCAGGACCCGGCCTTCGGCGCCATGAAGAACGACCCGGTGTTCAAGACCTTCCGCAAGCGGCTGTCGACGGTGGCCGCGCCGCCGCCGCCACCCCCGCCCCCGCCGGCCAAGGCGCCGGCCAAGAAGCCCCGGTGAGCCGCCGGCTCCGGAGCTGACCTCCCGCTCATCTTTGCTTGGTTGCCGTCGGGGTGATCAGCGCTCGCTGCCGTCCAGGCCGAGCTGCTGCAGGGACCAGCGGAGCCAGGCCGGGAGGTGCTCGGCCAGCCGCCGGTCGGCCGCGTAGACCTCCCGGCGGCAGCGCGCGTCGTCGAGCAACGGCACGTGGGCGAGCTCCGCGAAGTGGCGCACCGCCTCGGGCTTGCGCAGGGCGAGCTCGTCGGGACGGAGCACCTCGACCGAGGGCGGTTCGGTCGCGCCGCTCGCGCGGTGCAACTGGTGCAGCAACCCGTCCCAGGAGAGGGTCTCCGGGCCGGCGAGGTGCAGCAGCGAGGGCACGTCCGGCAGCACGAGCAGCCGGTCGAGGGTCGCCCCCAGGTCCTCCACGTGCAGGGGCTGCACGGGGGTCGAGCCGCTGACCCAGAGGATCGGATCCCGGTGCAGCAACCGGTCGGCCAGCCGCGGGTCGGGGCCGAGGGGGGTCAAGGGCTCGATCCCGGGGCCGTAGAGGTAGGGGACGACCCGCAGGGCGACGACCCCGCGGCCCCGCAGCTCGCTCTGGCGGGCGACCGCCTCGGCGTCGGCCAGGGCCTCCTGGGTCGGCCCCTCGGGGAGGAGGGGGGCCTCCTCGGTCAGCCGCAGCCGACCGTCCCCGCGGCCGAGCAGCCGGGGATCGGACAGAAAGAGCAGCCGGCCGGGGCGGGCGCCCAGGGCCGCCAGGGTGGCGAGGACGTCCTCGGC
>JAVEVO010000280.1:0-5209 GCA_034005005.1 Myxococcota bacterium | reverse complement strand
GGGCCGAGGGCGAGGGTGAGGGCGCCGAGGGCGAGGGTGAGGGCGCCGAGGGCGAAGGGGAGGGCGAGGGCGAAGGGGAGGGCGAGGGCGAAGGGGAGGGCGAGGGCGAAGGGGAAGGCGAGGGCGAGGGGGAAGGCGAGGGCGAAGGGGAGGGCGAAGGGGAAGGGGAGGGTGAGGGCGAGGGCGCCGAGGGCGAGGGTGAGGGCGAAGGGGAGGGGGAGGGCGAGGGCGAAGGGGAGGGGGAGGGCGAGGGGGCTGTCCAGGTCCCGCTCGCAGGGTTCGGGGTGCTCTCCGGGGAGTGCGGCGTGCTGCCGGCCGCGCTCCTCGATCCGGCTCCGTCCCTGTTCGTCAATCACCTCGATTTCATTGATGATCCGTACGATCCTGCCGATTTCTCGCTGCTGTCCGAGGGTGGGCAGGAGGTCATCCTCGATGGCAACGCCGGGGGGTCGTCCCTGCTGTCGGAGGTCTTCGCGTACGAGACCCTGTACCGCTGCGAGCTGGCGGTCCTGCTGAAGACCGAGACCGAGATCGACTACATCGGCGAGGGCTCCATCACGGATCTGCTGGTGGAGGTCGACGGGACCAAGCTGGGGGTCAGCGTCGCCCGGGCCGTGGGCTGGCCCCGGGACGCGCCCTTCACCGCGGCGACGGTGACGTCCCTGCTCGAACGCAAGCTCGGCGACATCCTGGAGAGCACCGGCCACGTGGCGCCCGCCGACGCCTGGGATCGCCAGATCCTGCACTGGCTCGCCTACGCGGAGCAGCACGCCGAGGCCGTGGAGACGGCCTGGATGGCGACCAGCGAGGACCTGCGCGCCGATACCATCCTCATCGTCACCGTCACCGACGGGATGGACACGTTCATCTACAGCAACAACCCGAGATCGGGGTTCTGAACGGTCGCCTGCTGTCTGGTGGGTGCCGGCCACCTCCCGGGCATCGGCAACGCTCACGTACCGCTCGACAACGGGCCCCTGCGCTCGCTATGAAGAGGGCGAGGAGGATCCCCCGATGCACCGCCGTCACCCAGATCGCTTGCGCGCCGCACGCGCCTGGCTGCTCCCGTTGCTGGTGCTCGGTTGCAGCGACGATGCCGACCACGACGGGCAAGGGGCGGCGGATGCAGGGGGCGCCACGGAGGACACGGCGGGCGCCACGGCGGAGGTGGGGTGCGCACCTCTTTGTGACCTTGGTCATGGTGACCTTGGTCATGGTGGCCCTGATCCCGATGCCGGGCCGAGCCGCGACCTGGGGCGGGGAGGTGGCGACGCGGGAGACATGGGCCTCGCCGACGCGGGGCGGGCGCTCGACGCCGGCGTGGGGCAGGACCTCGACGCCGGCGTGGTCGCCGACGCGGCGGACGCGCAGGTTCCACCCGCCGACGCAGGGGCGCCGGACCTCGGAACGGTCGGGGACCGCGACACCGACCCCGGTGACGTGACGCCGCCCGCCGATGTCGGGCCGCCCTTGCCCGACTCTGGCTCGTCGGAGCTGGAGTGGGGCCGCGGCCCGCACGCGGTCCGTGGCGCGGCCTACTTCTTCACCATGGAGCGTCCGCCGACGCTGGAGCAGGTCCACGACGTCGCCGCTGCCGAGGTCTTCGTCGTCGAGGCACCGCAGCTCCGGGCTCGGCTGTCGCCCGCCGACGGTCACGCCTTTTGCATCCCGGGCATCCCCGAGGGCGCCCGGGTGACCCTGGCGCTGGTTGCGCCGGGCTACTTCCCGGTGCTCACCGCGACCCTGCCCGTGGCTGGCGGCGACCTCGATGGCGTGAACTTCCAGGTCGTCGACCGTTCGCTCGTCGCGCTGGGGGCGGCGTTGCTCGGTGTCGATGCGGAGGACGAGGGGCAGTGCCAGATGGCCATCACCGTCACCGCACCGGGCGGTGACTCGATCTGGGCCGCTGGTGAGCCGGGGGCGACGGTGACGCTGGAGCCGTCCGTGCCCCCGGAGCAGGGGCCGGTCTACTTCAATACCCTCGTGCTGCCCGATACTTCGCTGGCTGCCACCACCACCGACGGGGGGGTGCTCGTCGCCGGCGCGCGACCCGGCGTCTACCGCTGGCAGGGACACAAGGAGGGGCTGCGCTTCGAGGAGCTGACGCTGCGCTGCGTCGGCGGCTGGATCACCGTCGCCGCGCCGCCCCGGAGCATGAACGGTGTGGTCGTCGTGCCGGGGGGCGGCGAGTAGCTCCGGTCGGCGTCCTGGCACGCAGCCCAGCCGTCCCCGCACCGGGTCAGTGGACCGGCTCCCCCGAGATGAGGAAGGACTTGTCGCCGACCCGGGTCTCCACCTTGAACTGATACCGGTTCTGCACCAGCAGCTTGATCATCCGGTACACGAAGAAGGCGGCGAACACGAGCGCCACCGCGGCGACGGCCACGAAGACGAGGTCCCCGGCCGGCTCGACGGTCTGGATGCCCGGGGGCCCCTCCCCGCTCGGCAGGCGGACGACGCTGGCCGCCGCCGCGACGAGCACGGCCAGCACGGTGCCCACCACGAGGAGGAGCAGCCTGGAGACGCTCGGCCGTGGCCGCCGCTTCGCGAACTCCTGCGCCACGCCCTCGTCGGTGGTGGTCAGGGTCACCGGCTCCCGCCGCTTCATGGATTCCTCGAGCGCGCGTCGCCAGTCGCCGTGGGCCGTGTCGATGGTCTTCATGCTGCTCTCCGTCCCTCGCGGACTCCGGCTCCCGGCCAGGTCACCTCGCGGGGGCGCTATCGGCAGGCGCCACTTTCCCTTGCACGCTCGAGGACGTCAACAATCCTGGACCCGGGGAGGCCGCCGCGACCAGAGGGGGCCGCTCCCTGGCTGGACCTGCAGGGAACCGCGCCGGCTCTCTCGCTCTGGCGCCGGCTGCGCGTCGGGAGAGCCGGCGTGTCGTCCTCGTGGTGCAGGGGCGGGCGGTACGCGACGTGCAGGGCGAGGGCTGGACACCACCCTGGGCCGCCCGCTACCCTCTTCCGTGGCCTCGCGTCCGGTGCCGGGCCCGGGGCTCCTGCCGGGGTGCCCGGCCACCGCCCACGTGCCGCGAGGGAGACTGCCGATGCGGGACCAGGGGGGCTGCGCCGTTCGCCGCGGCGAGTCCCGACCCGGAGGACGAGCGGCATGACGGTGAGCTGCACACTGTATAACCTGCGCCAGGTCACCGGGCCCGAGCTCGAGACGATCCTCGACGACCTCTTGCCGTTCTACAGCGCCTGCTATCCGCACGCCTCACGCGACGTCCTGCGCCACGCCCTGCACGATCCGCAGGCCGCACTCGATCTGCTGCGCGTCCACCGGGACGAGCAAGGCCGGGTCGTCGGGCTCGATGTCCTGGTGCTGCTGCGGGACATCCCGGTCGGGGGTGAGCGGTGGGCTGCGTTCCGCAAGGAGACGCTGGTGGCGCCGGGCTACCGGGGCCAGCTAGCGCTCTCGGGGGATCTGGCGCGAGAGGCCATCCGGTTCCGGCTCGCGCACCCCCTGGCGCCGGTCGTGCTCTTCGGGGCGACCACCCTGCCGGGCTACCACAACGTCGTGCGGAACACCCACCGGGCCTTTCCGACTCCCTGGAGGCCGACCCCGCCCCGGTTGCAGGCCGTCATGGTCGAGCTCGGGCGGCGCTGCTACGGCGACGAGGCGCTGCCCACCGAGCACCCGCTGGTCGTCGAGCAGCCGGCCTGGGCGGCCGTGCCGGAGGAGCAGGCCGAGTGGCTGCGCACCCACTCCGACTTCCACCCCGAGCTCAGCGCGTTCTACCTGCAGCAGACCGGGGGGCGCCCGGACCGCTTCGTGCTCGTGCTCGTCCCCGGCGCCTGGGACAACGTCGTCCTGTCGGTGCTCGACGACGGCTGGAAGCGGGCCCGGCGAGCCTGGCGTCGTCTGACCCGGGGCCTCGGGCTCGCGAGGCCCGAGGCCCGAGAGCCGCAGCCCCCTCCGACCCGCCAGGACGCAACCCCGTCTCCTGTTGTCGCTTCGCCGCCTCCCTCGCCCGGCCTCGTCGGTGAGTGACCCGAGACGACTTCAAAATATCACATCTGCAAACCCATCCACATCATCAATCTGCGAAACTTGATGAGCGGAACCGCGAGTTTTGGAGCAGTGTAACATACAGGTCGAGTCGCGATACATCTTTCCAAATGGTCAACCGCCGTTTCCACGCTCATTAGAAGAGGCTTGACATCTCCTTTCGCCATTTTGGTATCGACAAACCCAAACCGCACATTGGTTACATTGACTCCATTCGGTCGCAATGCCAAGGCAAGCCCGCCGAGATAATTCGAGAAACCAGCCTTGGAAGCGTGGTAAGATGGTGCCTCTGCCGACAGCAACTCATCCGCAAGACTTGAAATGCCGATGAAGTGCCCTCGTCCTATCCGAACCATGAAAGGGATCACCTCGGCAGCCGTTTGGACCATACCGGTAAGATTGACGTCTATGATCTTGGGTTCGCCACTCATATCTAAAAGATCCAGCGGCTCTCCAATTCCGGCAAAGTAGATGCAGAGGTCCGGTGGCCATTTCGACACGAGATCCCGAATCATCTCTGGGTACTTGGTATCAGTAACGTCCATGATTTTGTGATGATAGTTGTCCGCTGTGATGGGCGAGGCGCGTCTCGACACTCCGACGATGCTCCATCCAGCCGCGAGCAGCCGCTCCGTTGTCTTCAGCCCGATGCCGTCGCTGTTCCCGATCAGGAACGCGGTTCGGTGAGGTCTCGTCTCAGTCATCGTCTCCGTCCCCTTTCCGTAAGGGCCGCCCCAGGTCCGGCACTCCCGAACCGAGCAGACCAAGGACGCTGGCCCAACTACCGGCGCTGTATGCCCTCTCGACCAGGGCCGGCGCGAAGGATCACGTCAGCTCGTTCGGCCGCCCGCACGCCGAGGCGGGGCTCCGCAGGGGGCCTCCGGCCCGCGCGCCATCCGATGGGCTCCGAGTCTACACTCCGCGTTCGCCTTCCACCGAGCGAGAGTGCCGCGCACCCCGTCTTTCAGAGATCGGGCCGGAGCCGTCCGGCCTGCCGGCAGGGCTGTCCGGGCCATCGGACGGACGCCTGCTCGTGCAGGTGTCGTGATTGTAACCTGTTGAAATAGAAGTGTACTGTATCCACCCTGTCAAGACACTTCCACGCCAGGGAATCGGCTGTAGTGGCGTGTAGGTGTTTATGAGTCATGCTGCCAAGCGTTCGGAGCGTCGCTCGGCGGGTGTCTGCCAGGCGAGGGC
>JAVEVO010000279.1:0-5221 GCA_034005005.1 Myxococcota bacterium | reverse complement strand
CCGAGCAGGTCGCGTCGATCATCGCGGTAGCTTGCGAGCCGCCGAGCGACAGCGGTTGGCCCACATCGCACTGGGCGATCGGAGATCTGACCGTCGAGGTCATCAAGCGCGGGATCGTCGCCAAGATTCGAGTACGTCCGCCACGGGACCAGCTGCCTCATCGCGAACCTGGAAGTGGCCACGGGCCGGGTCATCGCTGCGACGCTCGGGCCCACGCGGACCGAGGAGGACTTTGTCGGTCACAGCGTGTTTGCGCCTTCATCGAGCACTTCAACGCGGTCCTGGCGCGGCCGTTCCGCTGGACCTACACCGGCAGGGCCCTGCAAGCCTGAGCGGCGGCGAAGCCGGAACGGGACGAAGCCGAAGAATTCTCTCGCAGAGCCGCAGAGCCGCAGAGGGAAAAAAGATGAGCAAGGGACCGAAAGAAAACGAGATCTCCGGCGAGATCGTGGACGCTGCTCTTCACGTCCACAAGGCTCTGGGACCCGGACTGCTGGAGTCCGTCTACGAAACCGTGCTGGCTTACGAACTGGCCCAGCGCGGGCATCAGGTCGAGCGCCAGGTACCTATCTCCATCTGCTACGAGAACCTAGTGTTCGACGCGGGCTTCAAGGCCGACCTGTTAGTCGACGGCCTTGTGATTGTCGAGTTGAAATCCATGGAGAATCTGGCTCCTGTCGACAAGAAGCAGACACTCACCTACGTCCGACTGGCCAACAAGCGGCTCGGTCTACTGCTCAACTTCGGCGCTGCCCGGATGATCGACGGCATCACACGCGTTGTGCATGGCCTGCCTGACGACGGGTAGGAGGCCCGTGCCGCGCCTCTGCGGCTCTGCGGCTCTGCGAGAGATATCTTCCCGTAAAACCAGCAAATGCCGGGCAGGAGAGGTCCGTTATCTCACGGGTATGGATCGACAGTTCCGCCCCGCTGTACTAGGGGAGCGGGTCTGCTGCGGGCAACCGGCAGGTGCAGGGCCCGGAGAGGTCCTCGGCGCAGTCCTCGACCTGGAGGCAGTCCGCGTCGCCAACACAGGCTCCGGCCTTCACGAGCTGGCTCGCATCGTCGATGCAGTCGCCCAGGCAGTCGAGCAGGCCGTCCTCGTCCTCGTCGACCTCGCCGGGGCCGAGCGCGTCGTCGCAGTCGTCGTCGAGGCCGTTGCAGGTCTCGTCCGCCTCGGGGTGGCGTGCCGGGTCCGCGTCGTCGCAGTCCCCCTCCACGGTGGCGGTGTACGGGGTCGCGGCCTTGCAGAGGCAGCGGGCGTCCCCGTCGACCCCGGCCTCGTCCTCGTCCTCGTCCCGGAAGAAGAGGGTGCAGTCGGTCGCGTCCTCCTCGTCCGTCTGACCGTCGCAGTCGTCGTCCACGTCGTTGCAGGTCTCCGGGACGGGCTGGACCGCGGGGCACGCGCTCCAGACGCCGGCGGCGCAGGTCTGGCTCCCCGGCCCGCAGGCGGTGGAGCAGTCGCGGGTCAGGTCCTCGTCGGTCTCCCCGTCGCAGTCGTCATCGAGGCCGTTGCACTTCTCGGCCCGGGCGCCGGCGAGGGGATCGCACTCCGGCAGGGAGCCGTTGCGGCAGCGCACGGTGTGCCGGCACTCGCCCAGGCCGCAGGTGACCGCATCGATCCCCTCGTCCGTGATCCCGTCGCAGTCGTCGTCGAGGCCATTGCACGTCTCGGCCTCCTGCGCCCCCTGCAGCAGGCAGACCACCTCCCCCGTCTGCTCGGGGTCGCACTGCAGGACCGCGGCGCAGATGCCCACCGGCTGGCAGGCGAGGCGGCGGGCCGGATCCTTCAGCATCTCGTCGGTGAGGCCGTCGCAGTCGTTGTCCTGGCCATCGCAGGTGCTCTCCTGGGCCTCGAAGCCCGTGACCCGCTTGACGTAGCCGGGCTCCGCCCAGGTGCAGGCCAGGCAGACCTGGCGGGCGCCCTCGCAGACACCGTGCTGCAGCCGGGCCAGGGGCGCCTCCCCGGGGCAGCACAGGGCGCCCTCACCCTCGCCGCCCTCACCCTCGCCCTCGCCTTCGCCGCCCTCACCCTCGCCCTCACCCGGCGGGGTCTCCGGGCAGACGCACCGCTGGTACCCGTGGGACCGGACGGTGCACTCCTCGAAGAAGCCCGGGGTGCCGTCTGGGCAGAGGCAGCCGCGATCGGGGCGCGCCTGGCAGCGCGGCGCGTCGTCGCGGGTGTCCTCGTCGCAGCCGGCCAGCAGGCCGGCGAGCAGGACCAGCCCGAGGATGAGGCCCAGGGGGCCGGGGTTGGGGTTCGACCATCCGCGCATCGCTACTCCTCGATCTCCACCAGCAGGCTCTGCCGGTCCACCCGGCCGCCTGGGGTCGCCAGCACCCGGACCACCTTGCCCGCGCGGGGCGCGCGGACCTCGTTCTGCATCTTCATCGCCTCGAGGATCAGGAGCAGGTCGCCCTCCTGGACGGAGTCGCCGGCGACGACGAGCACCTTCACGACGCTGCCCGGCATCGGCGGGTAGACGCCCCCGGGCACCCGGGCGGCCTCGCCCGCGGGCTGGCGAGCCGGGGTGGCCGGCGAGGCCGCGGGCTTGCGGGACGCTGCCCGGCGCGCACCGGCCGCGACCCGCACCTCGACCGCCTGGCCCTGTACCTCGACCGTCGACGGCTGCCCGTGGAGCAGCCCCTCCGTCTCCACCGCAGTCCAGGGGACCAGCACGGGGGGCGCGCCGGGGCGCAGGGTGACCGCGATCCCGCCGTCGGTCTCCCGGCAGGGGATCGTGACTTTGCTCTCAGATGGCAGAGCGAAAGTCACCTCCTGCTCCTTTCCCTCGTCCAGCACCTCGATGCCGTGGACCTCGCTCTCGATCCGGCACTCGATCCGCATGACCTACCTCCCCCCGGCGCGGCCGCCGAGCAGCTCCCAGCGTCCGGCCTGCCGCCAGGCCCGGCCGGGGGACGCGGGGAGGTGCGCCTCGGCTCCCCGGCCCGGGACGTGGAGGGCCCGCTCCGTCTGCCGGAGGGACCAGGCCGCGGCCGCGGCCGCGGCGAGCAGGGCGTCCTGGCGCTCCCCGCCCTGGCGGCGGTACTCCAGGAACTCCCGGGCGGGTCCCGGGAAGAGGGCGAGGCTCAGCAGGTCCTCCTCGCTCTGGACCAGGTCCCCGCCCTCGGCCTGGACCCGCGGCAGCTCCGGCTCCAGCAGGTCGGCGGGGCGCACGGTCACCCGGGGGGCGTCCCCCACGGCCCGCGCGAGCACCTCCTCGGCGACGGGCACCGGCGGCTGGCCGTAACGGCCGAGCAGGTACTCCCGGGTCTCCTTGGTGACGACCTCGTACCGCGCCCCCGCGACCACGTTGAACACCGCCTGCGTCCCGACGATCTGGCTCGAGGGGGTCACCAGGGGCGGGTAGCCGAGGTCCGCCCGCACGCGGGGCACCTCCGCGAGCACCTCCTCCATGCGATCGAGCGCGCCCATCTCCTTGAGCTGGCTGGCCAGGTTGGAGATCATCCCGCCAGGGATCTGGTAGGTCAGCACGCGGGTGTCGACGCCCGTGTACTCGCTCTCGAAGTCCTTGTATTTTTTTCGGATCCCCTTGAAGAGCTCCGCGAGTCGATCGAGCCGGGTCAGATCGAGGCCCGTGTCGTGCGGGGTCCCCCGGAGCATCGCCACCACGGACTCGGTCGGCGGCTGGCTGGTGCCACCGCCGAGGGGCGACAGGGCCGTGTCGAGGATCTCCGCACCCGCCTCCAGCCCGGCCCAGTACGCGGTGGAGGCCATCCCGGAGGTGGCGTGGCAGTGCAGGTGCACCGGCAGGCCGACCTCCCGTACCAGGGCGCCGACGAGGTCCCTGGCCGCGGCCGGCGAGAGCAGGCCGGCCATGTCCTTGATGGCGATGGTGTCGCAGCCGAGGGCCGCGAGCCGGCGGGCCAGGAGGACGAAGCGGGGGACGTCGTGCACGGGCGAGAGGGTGTAGGAGAGCGCGCCCTCGGCGAGCTTGCCGGCGTCCTTCACCGCCTGGATGGCGACCTCCATGTTGCGCAGGTCGTTCAAGGCGTCGAAGATGCGGAAGACGTCGACTCCCGCCTTCGCTGCACGCGCCACGAAGAGACGCACGACGTCGTCCGCGTAGTGCCGGTAGCCGACGACGTTCTGGCCGCGCAACAGCATCTGCAGCCGGGTGTTGGGCATCCCCCGGCGCACCGTGCGCAGCCGCTCCCAGGGGTCCTCCCGCAGGAAGCGCAGGCAGGTGTCGAAGGTCGCACCACCCCACATCTCCACCGACCAGTAGCCGACCTGATCCAGCTCGTGCAGCAGGGGCACCATGTCCGCGGTGCGCAGCCGGGTCGCGAGCAGCGACTGGTGGGCGTCCCGGAGGATCGTGTCCGTGATCTTGGCCTGCACCGTCTGTCCCCCTCGGGAGGCGTCGTCGAGCCCTCCGCGTCGCCTCGTGAAGTGCTTGTATAAGTGGCGCTATCTCTTTGAATTCACCGGGATTTTCTCTTCGGGTTCCTGGCCGTCGCGGCCTGCTCCGGGGGTCACAGGGGGATGTTCCCGTGCTTGCGGGGGAGGCGGCTCTCCCGCTTGCCGAGGGCCCGCTGCAGCCCGGTGACGAGCCGCTGCCGGGTCTCCGCCGGGTGGATCACCTCGTCGACGTAGCCCCGCTGCGCGGCGATGTAGGGAGAGGCGAAGTGGGCGCGGTAGCTCTCGACCAGCTCCCGGTACTTCGCCTCCTTGTCCGGGGCGGTGGCCAGCTCCTTGCGGAAGACGATGTTGACCGCGCCCGCCGGGCCCATGACCGCGATCTCGGCGATGGGCCAGGCCAGGTTGAGGTCCGCCCCGAGGTGCTTGCTGCACATCGCGCAGTACGCGCCGCCGTAGGCCTTGCGGGTGATCACCGTCAGCTTGGGGACCGTGGCCTCGGAGTAGGCGTAGATCAGCTTGGCCCCCGAGGTGATGATCCCCCGGTGCTCTTCCTCGACACCGGGCAAGAATCCGGGCACGTCGACGAAGGTGACCAGCGGGATGTTGAACGCGTCGCAGAAGCGGACGAAGCGGGCCCCCTTCTCGGAGGCGTAGCAGTCGAGACAGCCCGCGAAGACCGCGGGCTGGTTGGCGACGACGCCGACCGGGTGGCCGTCGAGGCGGGCGAAGCCCACGACGAGGTTGCGCGCGTTCTGCTCGTGGATCTCGAGGAACTCTCCCTGGTCCTCGACCCGCCGCACGAGCTCCCGTACGTCGTAGCCGAGGTTGCCGTCTGCC
>JAVEVO010000278.1:0-5244 GCA_034005005.1 Myxococcota bacterium | reverse complement strand
TCGCCCCCGTCCCCCTCCCCCTCGCCGACGTCCCCCTCGCCCTCGCCCTCGCTCCCGTCCCCCTCGCCCTCGCCGCCCTCCCCCCCGCCCTCGGCGCCCTCCCCCTCGCCCTCGGCGCCCTCCCCCTCGCCCTCGGCGCCCTCCCCCTCCCCCCCGCTCTCGGCGCCTTCGTCAGGCTTCCCGCTGTCCGGCAGACTGCCGTCGACCAGGTGCATGGCGGGAGGGTCATGGCGCAGGCAGCCGGCGAGCAGGAACAGCAGAAAGCATTGGCAGACCATGGACGAACGCAGCAGGGTCGGTCTCATCAGGGCCTCAGCACCAGCGCCGCGAGGCTGTCCAGCAACCACGGTCACGGCCGGGAGCGAAGAGGGTGCTGACCGTGCGGCTCGGCTGCGCCCCTCGGGATCCTCGAATCGAAGGTAGCACGAAGTCTGCCGGGGATCAGCCAGAGGACTGCGGCTTCACGACCGGATCCGCCAAATCGCAGCCGGGAGCCGCGCTTCGGGGACGAGCGCTGCATCAGGGAGCAGGTCTTCTGGAGAAAACGATCCCACCCGCAGAAGTACGTTCTCCCATCGGAGCTCGGGAGGGGAGGACGGGCGGGTTCTGGGTGGTGTCGGCCGCGTCCGCGGTGTCGGGGGTCCGGGCGGCGGGTAGCTCGCAGTGGCGACCTGCAGCGGGGCTCGAAGAGCGAGAGTCAAGGGAGAGACCGGACCGGGCGGAAGCCTCGGAGGTAGTTGCGGCTGCCTGGGACTGCGGCAAATCGGGGTGCGGACCTGCTGTCCCTGGCCTCACCGCTCCAGAAACCTCCACGACTGATGCGGTATTCGCCCTCCGAAGGACCGATATAGTCAACTGTGGAGTCTTCGGGATAAGCCGCTTTCCAATCCCAGCACCACTCCATGATGTTGCCGATCGCGTCGTGCAGGCCCCAGGGGTTGGGCAGCTTCAAACCGACCCTCTGTGTACCACATAACAGAGAAGGACTTTGTTTCTCCGGCCAAGTTGAGCAATCCCAGCCACCAGCGTAGTCTACGCCGCTGTTCCCACCGTACCAGGCGATCGGGTCCAGCGCCGGCGCGTTGTTCACACCCAGGATCTCCCACGCGACGTCCGCACCGTTGTACAACGCCGTCTCCGTCCCGGCTCGCGCCGCGTACTCCCACTCCGCCTCCGTCGGCAGCCGATAGCCCTGGCAGCCGGGACCCGACCACACCGGCACCTTGCTCGCACTGGCATCCGCCAGCACGTACGCCGTCCCGTCGGCCGGATCCGTGTAACACACCGCCAGTCCCTCGGCCGTGGACAGCGCGTTGCAGTACGTCACCGCCTCGTACCAGATCACCTGCTCCACCGGACAGTCGTCGCCGCACGCAGCGAAGAACGACGGCGTCGTGCCCATTCGCGCGGCCCACTGCCCCTGCGTCACCTCGGTCACCTGCATCAGGAAGGGACGGGTGATGGTCGCCTCGTGGGGGGTCTCGTCGCCGAAACGTCCAGTCTCTCCCTCCGGGCTACCCATGGTGAACGTCCCCGCGGGCACACAGGCCCAGCCCGATGTGACGATAGTACCGACAGGACAGCCATTGCAAGGTGGGGTCACCTCCTGGCCCGAGCAGACGACCGTCGCGCCCTCGCCCTCGCCCTCGCCCTCAGCGCCCTCTCCCTCGGCGCCCTCTCCCTCGGCGCCCTCTCCCTCGGCGCCCTCTCCCTCGGCGCCCTCGCCCTCGCCGCCCTCGCCCTCGCCGCCCTCTCCCTCGGCGCCCTCCCCTTCGCCCTCCGTCCCCTCGCACTCGGTGCCCTCTCCCTCGGCGCCCTCGCCCTCGCCGCCCTCTCCCTCGGCGCCCTCGCCCTCAGCGCCCTCGCCCTCGGCGCCCTCCCCTTCGCCCTCGCCCTCGGCGCCCTCTCCCTCGGCGCCCTCTCCATCGGTGCCCTCTCCCTCGGCACTCTCGCCAGGTTGCCCGCTGTCCGGTGGGCTGGTATCGGCCAGGTACAGGCCCGGAGGGTCGTTGCGCAGGCAGCCCGCGAGCAGGAGCAGCAGGATTGGCGCCAGGAGGCGCGGGAGCTGGTGGCGGCAGCAAGCCGGGGCGCCCTGGGCGGTGGTCCGGGGGAGCGCGAGCATCGGCAACCTCGGTGCTCACCGGCGCCGGCCGCAGTGATGAGAAAGCTGCGGCCCAGGGCACGCCGGGGGTCAGGGAGAGACGATAGCACTACGCCCGACCGTCTGCACGATTCGGCGGTCCAGCGGTGCCGGAGCCCAGGAGACGCTGGCAGACCATCCCTCCCGGATGATCATGGAGATCCTCGCTGGCCTTCAGAGAGGCCGGGACGAGATCCCGAAGGACGCTGGAATTCAGGCTGCCTCGGCGCGCGGCTCAGTCCGCCATGACCTCCGCGAGGGTGCGGGCGGTGAGGATCCGCTCGGACCAGCGCTCCAGGTCCGCGGGACCGGCCGCTTCGATCCGGGCGACCGTCGCACGAGGCAGTCGCCGGAAGCGCAGGCGCAGCATGCGCAGGAGGATCAGGCGCTGACCCTCCTGTCGGCCTTCCTTCCGGCCCTCTTCCCGGCCCTCTTCCCGGCCCTCCTCCCGGCCCTTCTCCCAGCCTTGCTGGAGCCACTTCTCCGCGAGGGTCATGATCGCCTCCTGGGCCTCGGGCAGGTCGGAGTCAGCGAACAGGACCTGCAGATCCTGCTCCGTCACGTCTCTGCCCACCGTCAAGCAATACTCTAAGACCAGGCAGACCGCTTGCCAACCGTCGCTCAGCACGGCCTGCACGAACAGGGACTTCAGCCGCGGCAGCGTGCTCGCGAAGTCCGGCTCCTGGGCGTGCTTCAGCACGAGCAGCGTCAACTGCGTCAAGGCCTGCTCTTTCAGGTCCTCATCCGGGACGGCCGAGAGGTCCTCGAGCAGCACGCCGAAGTCCGGGATGTAGGGGCCGAGCTGTTCCAGCACTGCGGCCGGCGCCGCGAGGGATTCACGGAAGCGACGCGGGCCGGGCCAGGCTCCGGGCCCGTGGTACAGCACGCAGGGCACCACCGGCGGAAGCTGTGCGGTCTCGGGGTGCTGCCGCTCCCAGGTCTCCCAGATCCGGACCAGGTAGCGGAGCAGCCGGCAGAGCAGCCGTGGGTCGGCGCGGCTCTGGTGCTCGAAGAGCAGGTAGATCAGCACGGGCGAGCCCGCGAGCTGCACCTGAAAGAGCAGGTCCGACTCTCGGGTGCGCAGCCGGCTGTCGACGTAGCTCCCGGACACCGTCCGCACCGTCCCCGGGTCGAGGGCGCCGGCCAGACGAGACGGTAACAGCCCCCGGAGGTGGGCGAAGCCCCGTGCGGGGTCGCCGAAGACCCCCTTGAAGAGCCGGTCGTGGGGATTGTTGTCGGCCATGCCTCCTCCTCCCCCGCAGGCTGGACCGCAAGACGCGGGCCGCTTCCGGCGCGGGACGCGGAGCAGGCCGGGCAGACTCTGTGCCAAGCTTAAAAAGGCATCAATTCCAAGAAGTTGACTCTTCTAGCCAGCATCCGACCGGCCCGCTCGTCCGGCTGGCCGGACGAGGAGGTCCGGTGGGCCGGACGGATGAGGAGCGAGGAGCGAGGAGCGAGCACGGGCACGAGCACGCATCGCGCCGGTCTGGGGATGCAGGAAGAAAGGAATGGATAGAGAAGCAGAACAATGACTTTCTTCCTGCTTTCCTGCCTTCCTCAACAACCCAAACTCATCCCCGGGCGCGAGCCCGTGCCCCATCCGGAGTGACCAGCAACCTGCAACCTGCCTTCCTTCGCCCCGCTCTCTTCATGCTGCTTCTGGTCGCGCCCGGGCCGCCGGCCTGACGGCCTGGTTCCCCCGGCGCTCCCGCCGCGTGGCTCGGCGAGCTCGACCCCGAGATCAGCCGGACACCAAGGGATCGAGGATCCGAGGATCAAGGGATCGACCTGAGGGGTCGGAAGCCGAGGCTGCCGTTGCGGTAGCCCGGCTCCATGGCGTACCGCTTGGCCGCCCGGGCGTGCCTGGCGTCGTTGCAGCAGCCGCCGCCCCGAAACACCCAGTGGGCGCCCACCGGTGGACCCGCGTAGTCGGGCGGAGCATCGGCTGGATAGCCAGCAAACCTGTCCCAGCACCACTCATACACGTTGCCCAGCATGTCGTGCAGCCCCCAGCCGTTGGCAGCCTTCGTGGCTACGGGGTGGGTCGTGCTGCCGGCGTTCCCGCAGAACCAGGCGATGCCGTCCAGCGCCGCGTTGGGCTGCTCGCAGCCCAGGTGCGCCGCGTCGAGATCACCTCCGTAGGTCGCGGTGATCGTCCCCGCCCGCGCCGCGTACTCCCACTCCGCCTCCGTCGGCAGCCGGTACCCTCGGCACCCCGGCCCCGACCACTCGGGCACCTTCTCCGCATCGGCATCCGCCAGGGCATACGCTGTCCCGTCGTCCGGATCCGTGTAGCAAACCGCCAGCCCCTCGGCCTGAGACAAGGCGTTGCAGTAGGCCGCCGCCCCGTACCAGCTCACCTGCTCCACCGGGCAATCGCTCCCGCACTCCGAGAAGTCGGATGGCGTGGTGCCCAGTCGCGCCTCCCACTGCCCCTGCGTCACCTCCGTCGACTGCACAAGGAACGGGCGCGTGATCGTCGCCTCGTGCTGGGTCTCGGCGACGTAGCGGCCGGCCTCGCCTGCAGGGCTCCCCATGGTGAACGTCCCCGCGGGAACGCACACCAAGTCGTCGGGGACGATGGTGCCGGCTGGGCAGCCGTTGCAGGGAGGATCGTCCTCGTTCCCCGAGCAGCAGGTCCCCACCACGTCCTCGTCGGCCGTCCCGTCGCAGTCATCGTCGATGCCGTCGCAGGTCGTGTCCGTCGCGGCGAGCTTGGCCCCGGGCCGACACGCGGTCTCCACGCCGTCGGCGCAGCTCGAGGGCGTGCTGTGCTGACGGCAGTAGCCCACCCCGCAGGACGTGACCGGGACGTAGTCCTCGTCGGCCGTCCCGTCGCAGTCGTCGTCGATGCCGTCGCAGGCTACGTCCACATCATCCACCCGCGTGCAGCCCTCCCCCTCACCTTCGCCTTCGCCCTCACCTTCGCCCTCGGCGCCCTCACCTTCGCCCTCGGCGCCCTCACCTTCGCCCTCGGCGCCCTCACCTTCGCCCTCGGCGCCCTCACCTTCGCCCTCGGCGCCCTCACCTTCGCCCTCGGCGCCCTCACCTTCGCCCTCGGCGCCCTCACCTTCGCCCTCGGCGCCCTCACCTTCGCCCTCGGC
>JAVEVO010000098.1:0-25738 GCA_034005005.1 Myxococcota bacterium | reverse complement strand
TCCGCGGGCCGGCCTCTCCCGTGGCGAGCGGGTGGGGGCGTGGGCCACGCTGCAGCGGCTGCGTCGGGAAGAGCTCGAGAGCTTCTTCGACGAGGCCGATCTGGTGCAGTTCGCCCTGTACCAGCCGAGCGCGCAGGAGCTGGTCGGGATCTTCGCCGCGGCCCGCTCGCTCGTCGAGCGGACGACCCCGCTGCAGCTCACCGAGCCGGTAGCGCCGGTAGCGCCGATGGCCGGGTCCGGGACCCCGCCCACCGCGCCCGCGACCGGCGCCCCCTAGGGGCCGGAGGACCCGCGATGAGCCCCGGCAACCTGAGCCTCGTGCACCCCTGGGCCCTCGCCCTGCTCGCCTTGCTGCCCCTGCTCGCCTGGTACGTCGTGAGCCGGGACCGCCAGCGCACGGGGACGCTGCGCTTCTCCCGGGCGGGGCTCGTGCAGCGGCTGCACCAGCGGGGGCTCGCGGCCCGGCTGCGGCGCGCCCCCCTCGTCCTGCGGCTGCTCGCCCTGGCCGTCGGGCTCGTCGCCCTCTCCCGCCCCCAGCTCCTCGACCCCGACGAGATCAGCGTGGAGGGGCTCGACTTCGTGCTCGCGCTCGACATGTCGGGCTCCATGTCGTCCGTCGACCTGCCGCTGGAAGAGATCCTCTTGCTGCAGTCACGCCGCCAGGAGCCCCCGACGCGCTTCGACGTCGCCAAGGACGTCCTGCTGCGCTTCGTCGAGGGCCGGGAGAGCGACCGGGTGGGGCTGGTGGTGTTCGGCCAGCACGCGTACACCCAGTTCCCCCTGACCCTCGACTACGGGGCGATGGTCAGCATCATCTCCCGGCTGGAGATCGGCGACATCGCGGGCGACGCCACGGTCATCGGCAACGCCCTGGGCAAGGCGCTCAACCTGCTGCGGGGGAGCGACGCCAAGACCCGGCTGGTGATCCTGATCACCGACGGCGCCAACAACGCCGGCAACATCGACCCGCTCCAGGCGGCCTCCTTCGCCGACACCCTCGGCGTGAAGGTCTTCACGATCCTCGTGGGCTCCCCCGACCAGGCCAAGGTCCCGACCGGCAAGGACTTCTTCACCGGCCGCGTCGTCTACCAGCCGGCCAGCTACGCCACCGACCCCGAGCTGCTCGAGAAGATCGCCGAGCGCACCGGCGGCGCGTTCTATCGCGCCGAGGACCGCGCGGACCTGGAGGCCAACTTCTCGGCGATCCTCCAGAAGTTCGAGAAGAGCCGGATCCGTGACCTGAGCAACGTCGATCGCACGGAGCTCTTCCCGCAGCTCTTGGCGATCCTCTTCGGCCTGCTGCTGGTCGAGGTCCTCCTCCAACTGACCGTGCTGAGGAAGTTCCCCTGATGCGCTGGCACGCTCCCGAGGCCTTCCTGCTCCTGCTCGCCGTGCTCGCGGTCGGCGTCGGCTACTGGCTGGCCTGGCGCCGCAAGAAGCGGCTGCTCGGCCAGGTCGGCGACCCCGAGCTCCTCGCCCGGATGGCCGGCAGCACGAGCCGGGCGGCCCAGGCCGGGCGCCTGGTCCTGATGCTGCTCGCCCTGGGCGGCCTGGTGGTCGCCATGGCCCGGCCCCAGCTCGGTGGGACCGAGGTCCGCAGCCAGCGCCGCGGCATCGACCTCGTGATCGCCCTGGACATCTCCCGCTCCATGCTCGCCCAGGACGTCCGCCCCAGCCGGCTGCAGGCGGCTCGCCTCGCGATCGAGGGGCTGCTGCCGAAGCTCGTGGGCAGCCGGGTCGGCCTGGTCGGCTTCGCGGGCGTCGCGTTCCCGCAGACGCCCCTGACCTCCGACAGCAAGGCGATCCGCGTCTACCTCGAGGATCTGACCCCGGAGCTCATACCCGTGGGGGGCACCGCGCTCGGCCGGGCGATCCACGAGAGCGTCGAGCTGCTCACCGGCAAGCGCAAGCAAGCCGAGGCCGAGAAGATCGGCCGCACCCTGCGGCCCTTCCGCCGGGCCCGTACCCAGGTGATCCTCCTGCTCACCGACGGCGAGGACCACCAGAGCGATCCCCTCCTGGCGGCGGACGAGGCCGCGGCCGAGGGCATCCGCATCTACACCGTGGGGCTCGGCACCGCCACCGGGGAGCCGGTCCCGATCTACAACCCCGACGGCTCCTTGCAGGGGTACAGCAAGGACCGGGAGGGAAAGGTGATCTACAGCCGCCTCGACGAGGGCGTCCTCGCCGAGGTGGCCCGCAAGACGGGGGGGCTCTACCTGCCCGCCCAGGAGCTGCGCCCCCTGACCGCCCGGCTCACCGAGGTGCTCGACTCGCTGGAGAAGGAGGCCCTCGGCGACACGGTGCGGCGCCACATGGACGAGCGCTACGCCTTCCCGCTGGTGCCGGCCTTGCTGCTGCTCGGCGTCGAGCTGCTGCTCGGTGACCGGCGACGACGGAGGGTCCGATGATCCTCGCCCGACCAGACCGCGCCGGCCGCCACCGGGCGCTCCCGCTCCGGCACGGGGCCTGGGCGGTCGTGCTGCTCCTGCTCCCCGTGCAGCTCGCCTGGCACCCGCTGCGCTCCTCGGTCTCCGAGGTGGAGCAGGGCAACGCGCGGCTCGAGGCCGGCGACGCCGAGGGGGCCCTGCAGCAATACGAGCTCGCGGCCACCAAGATCCCCGAGAACCCGGCCTTGCTGTACGATCGGGGCCTCGCCCTGCTGCGCCTCGGACGGCTCGAGGAGGCCCTCGAGCCCCTGACCAAGGCCGCCAGCGGCAGCGATCCGGAGGTGCGCTACCGGGCGAGCTTCGCGCTGGGACTGCTGCACTATCAGCAGGAGAGCTGGGACGAGGCGGTGCAGGCCTTCAAGGGGGCCCTGCGGCTGCGCCCCACGGACGACGACGCCCGGCTCAACTACGAGCTGGCCTGGGCCCGGCTGCACCCTCCCTGCCGCCTCCTGGAGGACGCGCAGGAGGAGAACGACACCGCGGACACCGCGAAGCTGCTCAGCGAGCCGCTCCAGGAGCCGCTGCGCCTCTGCCCCGGCGACCCGGACTGGTTCGCGGTCGACGTCCCCGCGGGCGCGGCCCTGTTCATTGCAGCGAAAGTCCTAGAGGATCCGGCTCCACTGGTTCTTTCGCTCGTGGGTCCGGACGGTGCGCCCCTGCAAGAGGCCCAGGGTGACCAAGAGCTCGCGGTCGAGCTGCGCCAGGCCGAGCAGGCCGGGCGTCACCTGTTCCGGGTGAGCGTCGTCGGCGACGCCCAGCCAGCCTACGAGCTGGCCGTCGAGGTGCAGCCGCCCTGCCCCCTGGGAGAGGACGCGCTGGAGGAGAACGACAGCCTGGCTGCGGCCCGCGAGCTCGGCAAGGGAGAGCAGAAGGGCCTGCGGATCTGTCCCGCGGACGAGGACTGGTACTCCGTCCTGCTCCCGCCCGGTGAGAAGCTGGCCGCCACCGTGAGCTTCCCGGCACCCCGCGGCCCCCTGCAGGTCGACCTCCTGGACGCGGCCGGCGGGCTGGTGGCCGGGGGCCAGGACGGCAAGGGGCAGGCGGTGGCCGCGCTGACGGAGCCGGTGACCGAGGAGACCCGCCTGTTCGTGAGGGTGCGGGGGGCTCTGCAGGGGACCGACAACCGCTACGACCTCTCCCTCGCGGACGAGCCGCCCCCGAGCGAGCCGCAGCAGGATCAGCAACAGGATCAGCAAGATAAGCAGGACCAACAGGATCAGCAGGATCAGCAGGATCAGCAGGACCAGCAGGACCAGCAGCAGGACCAGCAACAGCCGCAGCCCCAGCCGCAGCCGGACCAGCAGCAGCAGGCGCTGGAGCAGGCGCTGGACGCCCTGCAGGACGAGGACCGCAACGTCCAGCTCGACAAGCTGCTCCAGTCCCTGCAAAAGAGAGGGCTCGACACCGCGGTGGAGAAGGACTGGTGAGACCGCCATGGGTCTGAGAGGCGCATCGCCGAATCTAGGAGCGTGTTGCGCAAAGCGTTCTGCTGCGGCGGCCGCTGCATCGGCGCATGGTTCGTCAGCACCGGCCGATCCGTCCTCGACGTACCTGAGGGCCGGGCCGACCGCCGGGCTCCTCCTGCTGGCCGTCCTCCTCGGCGGTCGGCCAGCCGCCGCCGAGGTGCGGGTCGTCGCGCAGCCGAGCGCGGAGCGGGTCGTGCTCGGCGAGACGATCCAGGTCACGGTGACCGTCAAGGCCGACGAGGCGGGGGTTCCCGAGATCGCCGTGCCCAGCTCGCCCGACTACGAGATCGAGCGCGGCCGCCAGAGCTCGCAGCAGTTGCAGATCATCAACGGGGCGGTCTCCGCCTCGGTGCAGAACGTCTACACCCTGCGCCCCAAGCGCGCCGGCGCCATCACCGTCGGCTCCTTCGTCTACCGCAACCCCTTCGGCTCCCCCGGGCGCAGCGCGCCCTTCACCCTGCAGGTGATCGAGCCTCCACCCGCGCCCAAGGGCACCGGTGAGCTGAACCCGGACGAGAGCCTCGCAGCCCTGCTCGAGGTGACCCCCGGGCGGGTCTACCTCGGGCAGCAGCTCCAGTTGACGGTCACCCGCTTCGCCCGGGAGAACATGGACGAGTGCCGGGCGCCCTTGCTCGAGGTCCAGCAGGCCTGGATGGACCGGCTGATCGATACGCCGCCGCGGCCCGACCTCGTCAAGATCCGGGGCGTGCCGTTCGAGCGCGGGCTGCTCGCCCGGTACGCCCTGTTCCCCCTCGCGAGCGGCTGGCTGCAGATCCCGGCGGTGGAGGTGCAGTGCCGCACCGCGGGCGGGGGCTTCTTCGGCGGGCGGGCCCGCGTGCTCACTCGCCAGACCGCCGCGGCCAACGTCGAGGTGCTGCCCTTGCCCGAGGTCGGGCGCCCGGCCGAGTTCGGCGGCGCGGTCGGCAGCTTCCAGGTCTCCGCCCGCCTCGACCGCTCCGCGACCCGGCTCCACGAGCCCGTGACCTTGACCGTCACCGTGGAGGGCACGGGCAACCTGCGAGGCTTCAAGCTGAGCCCGCCGCGGCTGCCGGCCGGGCTCGAGGCCTACGCGCCGACCACCGAGGACCGGCTCGCCTACGACGCGCAGGGGCTGCTCGCCGGGCAGAAGCGCCTGGAGCAGATCCTCGCGCCGCAGCAGCCGGGGCAGCACACGCTCTCCCCGGTGCGCTTCGCCTTCTTCGACCCCCTGGCCCAGGAGTACCGGGTCGTCCAGAGCGAGCCCCTGTCCCTGACCGTGGAGGATTCGCCCGTCCCGGCACGCGCCGGGGCCGCCGCGGGGGTGGGTCCGCAAGCGGGCCTGGAGCCGATCAGCCTGCCGGATCTGCTGCCGATCCGCCCCGGCGGCCAGCCGCTGTTGCCGGGTGCGCAGCAGCCGGCCCCGCTCCCCGAGCGGCCGCTCTTCTGGGCCGCCTTCGCCCTGCCTCCCGTGCTGGTGCTCCTGCTCCTGTTGCGGGACGGACTGCGCCGCAGCCGCCAGCGCCACGAACGGCAGCTCCGGGTGCGGGGCGCCCGGCGGACCGCCGGGCAGCGTCTCCAGCAGGCGGCCCGCGGGCCGCACGGCCTCTTCTGGGGCGAGGTCGCGAGCCTGGTGCACGACTACCTCCAGGACCGGAGCGGCGAACCCACCCGCGGCCTGACCCGGGAGGACCTGCGCGAGCTGCTCACCCGGGTCCAGGGCTACCCCGCGGCGACGGTCGCACGCCTGATCCACCTGCTCGAAGACGCCGACCTCGCCCGCTTCGGGGGCGGCGGCCTGCCCACGACGATCCCGGAGGCCGAGGCCGAGGTGGCCGGGCTGCTCGACGAGCTGGAACAGCACCGCCCGGGGCCCCGCGACCCCGCAGGAGATGTCCGATGAGGCCGCGAGGCGGCTCCCTGCCCCCTCGCCGCTCCTGGGGCGCGGGGCTTTGCCTGCTGCTGCTGCTGACTGGCGCGTCGTCGGGGGCGGCCGCGGCCGACCCGCCGCCGAAGCCGGGCCGGACCCTCCTCGAGCACTTCCTCGAGGGCAACGAGCTGTACCACCAGGAGCGGTTCGCCGAGGCCGTGGAGGCCTACCGGCGCGTCACCCGCTACGGCGTGCGCGACGCGGACCTGGAGCACAACCTCGGCAACGCCCTGCTGCGTGCGGGCAAGCCCGGCGAGGCCGTGCTCCACTACGAGCGGGCCCTGCGCCTCGATCCCCGGGCCCGGGACACGCGCCACAACCTCGAGCTGGCCGAGAAAGGGCTGGCCGACGGGGCGACCCTGCAGCTCGTTCACAAGGGGATCCAGGTGGGCGAAGGGAGCGAGGCGTCCTGGGTCGGCTTCTTCCGGATACTGACCCGCACCGAGGCGGCGATCCTGCTGCTGGTGCTCGAGCTGCTGGCCGGCCTGGCCTGGCTCGGGCGGCGCCTGGCGAAGCCGACCTCGACGGAGCGGACCTTGCTCGGCTGGGCCGCGGGCGTGCTGCTGGTGTTCACCCTCGCCTGGGGCGCCTACGTCGGCGGGCAGGGGTACGTGGAGCGCTACGTCCGTCTCGGCGTCGTCCTCGAGCCGCTCCCCGTGCGAGAGGGCCCCTCCCCGGAGGCGCAGATCCTCTTCAAGGCACCGGCCGGCCTCAAGGTGCGCGTCGAGGAGTCGCCCCTGTCCGGGTGGCGCTCCCTGCGCGTCAACGACGACCTGCGCGGCTTCGCTCCCGCGGCCCAGGTCGTGCCCATCGAGCCGTTCTGACCGCGCCGGGCTACCCCAGCAGCAGCACGAGGGGCAAGGGGGCGAGCTGAGTCAGCAGCAGCACCACCAGGGTGAAGCCGGCGAAGAGCGACGCCGCCAGGGGGATGGCCTCGACCGCCTCGAGCTGCAGCTCCCGCACCAGGCCGAAGTAGAACAGATGGCCCATCGCGAGGAGCCCGAGGAAGGGCGCCAGGGTGTGCATCAGCAGGGAGGGGATCAAGAGCAGCACCCCGGACAGCCAGAGGGGCGTCGAGGAGTACAGGGCGATCCGCAAGGCGAGATCGGCGGAGACGGCGACGCCCCGGCGCCGGGCGAGCAGGCCCAGCCCCCAGGCCAGCAGCGAGAGCGCCAGCAGCAGCAGCGGCGGGTGCAGCCCGGCGTCGAGCAGCGCGCCCCCCCAGGACCAGCCCAGGAGCACGTGACCGAGGGTGCGCGCACCGGCCGTGAGCGGTGCGATGACGAGGAAGAGAACCAGGACCAAGGTACCTGTTCCCTCGTCGCGCTGGTCCTGCAGCTCTCCCCACCCCTGGCTCGGCTGGACCAGGATGGACAGGGCCGTGGTCAGGCAGGCTCTCAAGGCACCCTCCGGCCGGACGGCCGCGCACGACCGTCCCCGCTTCACCATTCCACGTCCCCTTGCAGCGAGCAAGCAAGAATGTCTGAATAGACGCGCGCCGGGGGCGGTCAACAGGGAGAGGGCTCCTCCGGCAGGCCGAGGAGCGACGATCACGCAAGCGGGAGGTTGAGCCGATGCGACGGGCGACGATGATGCTGCTGTTGGTCCTCGGGGCGAGCTGGCTCACCGAGGGGCTGGCCGACGCGCAGCCCCGCGCGCGGGGGAACCGCTCGGGTCAGGCGAACCAGCCGGCCGCGCAGCCCGCGCCGCCGGCACGGCCGCAGGCGCGGCGGGCCCAGAGCCGGCGGGCGTACCGACCGGCGCGGCGGCCACCACCGGCCGGGCCGCGCTACGCCCCGCGCCGGGTCCACCACGTCTACCGGGGAGGGGTCTGGGTGGCCGTGCCGCCGCCGGCCCCCGTCTACTACCACCCCGGCGTGGTGGTCCACCACCCGGCGCCCGCCACCCGGGTGGTGCGCAAGGCCCCGGCGCCCGAGCCGACGGTCGGCCTGCTGCTCAAGCTGGGCGCCCTCGGGTTCAGCCCCGAGCACTCCGGCATGCAGGGTGACGATCTCAGCCTCGGCAGCGTCGGTGCGGCGATGCGCTTCAACTTCGACCCCCACTGGGCCATGGAGCTGAGCGCCGAGACCGCGCGGGGCAGCGACAGCTACTACGGGATCGAGCGCAGCACCGTCCCCCTGAGCGCCTCCCTGGTCCTCAACCTGCTGCCGCGCAGCGCGCTCAACCTCTACGGGCTGGCGGGCGTCGGCATGCAGTTCACCGAGGCCCGGGTCAACAGCTACGGCTACAAGACCAGCTACACCCGCCCCACGGGCCACCTGGGAGCCGGCGCGGAGCTCCGGCTGAGCCGGGCGCTGCGCCTCTTCTCGGACCTGAAGTTCATCGGGCTCGGTGCGCCCATGGGCGAGGACGTCACGGGCAGCAGCAGCTCGCTCCCCAGCTACCTGGCCCTGCAAGAGGGCGACGCGGCCATCCAGTTCTCGGCCGGGCTGGGGTTCTACTTCTAGGGGTCACCCGCCACGGGCCCCCCCAGGGGCAAGGTGAACACGAACTCGCTCCCGGGCCCGCCACTGTCCGCCACCCAGAGCCAGCCGCCGTGCGCAGCGACCGCCCCCCGGGCCACGGTCAGCCCGAGCCCCAGCCCACCGGAGAGGAAGGCGAGGGAGCTCGAGGAGTGGTGCTCGACCCGCTGCAGCGCCACCAGGGGCTGGAAGATCCGCTCGCGCTCGGCCGCGGGGATCCCGACCCCGCTGTCCGTGACGGTCACCCGCAGGGAATCGCTCTGCCGCCGGGCCGCCACCCGGATCCAGCCGCCGTCGGGCGTGAAGCGGATGGCGTTGTAGATCAGCTCGTCCAGCACCAGCACGACCCGCCGCCGATCGAGGAGGCAGACGAGGGGTTCCAGACCGTCCGCCTCGACGCTGAGCGTGATCCCCCGGGTGGCCGCGAGGGGGGCCAGGCCACGCCGGGACTCCGCGAGCAGCTCGGCGAAGTCCGCGGGCTCGAGCTGGAGGACCAGGCGCCCTTCCTCCAGGGAGGAGACGTCCAGCAGCCGCTGGGTGGCCTCCTCCAGGCGGTCGATGGCCGTGCGCAGGCCGACCAGGGAGGTGGCCGCACCGAGCTCCACGCCGGCCGCGGCGAGCTCCACGGCGAGGAGCTCGAGCTGGCCGCTGAGCAAGGTGATCGGGGTGCGCAGCTCGTGGGCCGCGCGCACGAGGAACTGCTCCTGGAGCTGCTCCAGCTCGTGGACCCGGGCGCGCGCCTCGGTGAGCGCCGCAGCCTGGCAGACGTTCTCGTGGCCGAAGGCGATCTGGTGCGCCGCGGCGCGGACCAGGGTGCGGTCCTCGGAGGCGAAGGGCGGGGCACCACGCCGGCGGGCCAGGAGCAAGGCGCCGATGGTCCGGGCCTTCACGCGCAAGGGCACGCAGAGCAGGCTGCCCGAGGCGAAGCCGCTGTCCAGGTCGAAGGTGGGATCGCCTCGGGGATCGGCCGCCGCATCCTCCAGCAAGAGCTCGCCGTGGGCCATGGCCCACCCCGCCGCGCCCTCCCCGGAGGCGAACCGCCGGCCGCGCAAGGGCTCGTCGTACGCGCCCGCCGCATGTCGCACCACGAGCTCCTGGCGCTCCACGTCGAGGAGGAAGATGGCCCCCGCATCCGCGTGGGTGTGCGCGGCCAGGGTCCGCAGGGAGAGGTCGAGCACCTGATCGCCGGAGAGGGTGACGCTGTTGAGCAGCGAGGCGATGACGACCAGGGAGTCCTGGGAGGCGGAGGCCTCGGCGACGGCGGCCAGGCCAATACCGAGGCCGGCCGCAGGGCCGGGAGGGGAGGGTTCACGCTCGTGCGAGTGCTGGATCGTCAAGTCCTGTCGCCCCGTTGCCGCACGCTCGGTATGCACGCGGCGTACCAGAGCCCCGCGGCACCTCCGCCACTCCGGGAGACCGACCGCTTCCTTGGGCACGGAGCCGGACTGTGCTACTGATCAGCAGGCTGGCACGACCGCCGACGAGAGCGGCCGCGCCGCGCCGGGAGGAGAAAGATTTTGCGTCCCCAGCGACTTTTTGCGGGCACCCGCTCCCGGTGCACGCGGTCACCAGGAGGAAGACCATGAGCGACGCCGGCGAGGACCGCCCCCGACCGGGGTCGGCGGCCGGACCGGCAGCCCGCCCCCCGACCAGGCTGCTCCTCTTCGACGTGGACGGCACCCTCGTGCAGTGCGGGGGGATCGGGCTGCGCTCCCTGCTGCGGACCGCGGCCCGCTGGGCCGATCGCCCGGTCGCCGAGCGCCTCGGCCTGGCCGCCGACGGGATGACCGACCCCGTCCTCGCAGCCCAGGCGCTGCAAGAGGCACGCGGCCACGGGCCTGCGGACCAGGCCGAGCTGCAGCGCTTCCTCGCGGAGTACGAGGCCGAGCTCGCGGCGGGCCTGCAGGGAGCGCACGGCTACCGGGTCCTGCCGGGGGTCCGGCCGCTGCTCGAGGCCCTGAGCCAGCGGCCAGGGTTGGGGATCGGCCTCGGGACCGGCAACACCGAGCGCGGCGCCCGGCTCAAGCTGGGTCGCGGCGAGCTCCACCCCTTCTTCACGTTCGGCGGCTACGGCTCCGACTCGGCCGACCGGGCCGAGCTCCTCGCCCGGGGACGCCAGCGGGGCGAGCAGGTGCTGGGGGAGGCGGTGGACCCCCGCGCCGTAGTCGTCGTCGGTGACACGGTGCGCGATATCGCCGCGGCCCGGGCCAACGGTTTTTGCGTCGTGGCCGTGGCCACGGGGAGCAGCTCGGTGCAGACCCTGGCCGCGGCCGCGCCCGACCAGGTGCTGGAGAGTCTGACGGATCTCGGGAGCAGCCTCGCCGCGCTGCTCGGGGATCCGTCCCCGCCGCAGGCGAACTAGCGCACGCGGCGCCCCGCGGCAGGGCGCGAGAGGGCCCGTGGGCCGGCCTCTCCCCCACCGTCGACGGCCGTCACCGGAGGAGCGAAGGATGAGCACGCCCAGCTATCGGTGCGCCGCCTGCGGCCGGAGCTATGCCAGCGGCGAGGTCTTCTGCCCGATCGATGGCCACCGGCTGCAGCCCGAAGGGCGGCTGAGCCCGGAGGACGGCGAGGAGACCATGGAGCGGCTGCCGCGCCGGGCGACGCCTCCGCCGCCGCCTCCCCCGGCCGCGGGGATCCCCCGGCTGGTCTCCCAGCGCGCCGACCCGCAGGACCCCTGGATCGGCCAGATCATCGGCAACCGCTACCGCATCCTCGCCTTCCTCGGGGCCGGCGGGATGGCCTCGGTCTACGTCGCCCGGCACGAGATGCTCGGGCGGGTGCTCGCGCTCAAGCTGCTGCGCCACAACCTGCCCACCTCCTCCCACGCGGTCGAGCGCTTCCGCCGGGAAGCGCAGACCGTCAGCCGGATCAACCACGAGAACGTCGTCTACCTGACCGACTTCGGCGAGACTCCCGACGGCACCCTGTACATGGTCATGGAGTACCTGGCCGGGCGGACCCTCGCCGAGATCCTGCACAAGGAGGGGCGGCTCGAGCCGGCGCGGGCGGTCGGCATCGCCCTGCAGATGGCCCGGGCCCTGGAGGCGGCCCACGCGGCCGGGGTGATCCACCGCGACCTCAAGCCCGAGAACGTGATGCTGCTCGATCCCGGGACCGTCGAGGAGAAGGTGAAGATCCTCGACTTCGGCATCGCCAAGCTCGCCGATCCCGAGAACGAGCAGGAGCGGCTGACGCGCGCCGGCACCGTCTTCGGCACCCCCGAGTACATGTCGCCCGAGCAGGCCATGGGGGTCGAGCTGGACGGCCGCACGGACCTGTACTCCCTGGGGTTGATCCTCTGGGAGATGCTGGCGGGCCGCCGCCTCTTCCAGGGCCGCTCTGCCCCGGAGACCCTCTCGCTCCAGGTCACCGCGCCGGCCCTCCCTCCCTCCGGGCAGGCCCCGCCCGGGACGGTCCCGGAACCCCTCGATCGCCTCGTGCTGCTGCTGCTGGCGAAGAAACCGGACGCACGCTTCGCCAGCGCCCGGGCCCTGGTGCGGGAGCTCGTGGCCCTGCGCGCGGCCTGGCGCGGGCTGCCCGCGGCCGAGGTCGCCACGACGAGCACCCTGCTGCGGGACCGTCAGCTCGCCGCGCCCCCGCCGCTGCTCCGGCGCGCAGCTACCCCGCCCCCGCCGCCGGCCGATATCCCGGTGACCGCCGTCGCTCCCCCGCCGCCCCTGGCTCCCGTGCTGCCGCAGCCGGGGTCCGGCGTGCGCGGGAGCGCCGCCCCGGGCCCGCCTCCCGTGAGGGCCGGCATCTCCGAGGCGACGACCCGGATCCTCGTGGACGAGGACGAACGGCGAGAGCTGGCGCAGGCGCTGGCCCGGGCAACCGAGCCACCGCCGGCACCGCCCCCCGCCAGGGAGGTCCGGGCCGGCACGCCGGCCGCCGCAGCCTCCGCCGGCCCGCCGCCGGTCGGTCCGCGCGAGCCCGCCGCCGGCACACCGCTCGCCGAGGGTCGGGAGCTCGCGACCGCCCGCCGGCGGTACCGCGATCTGCTGCTGGCCCTGGCCCGGCGCATCTGGCCCGGCGAGGTCCCCCCCGAGGTGGCGCAGGCCCGGCGGGAGGTCGCACGCATCGAGGAGACCCTGCTCGATCAAGCCACCGACGTCTCCTTGCTCACCGATGATCTGCAAGAGCTGATCGGCAAGCGGGAGCGGGAGGAGGACCGCATCCGGCTGCAGATCGCCGACGCCGAGACCCGCATCGCCACGCTGGTCCGCGAGCTGGCCCCCAAGCTGCGCGACCGGGAGGAGCGGCTGCTGCAGTTGCAGGAGCTCGAGCGCGAGGAGAGCCAGCTCACCCGCCGGCTGCGAGAGCTCGAGAGCACCCTCGGCGAGGCCGAGGGCGAGACGGTCGGGGCCTCCGACCCCGAGGTCGGGCAGACCTTCGCCCGCCTGGCCTTGCTCGCGACGACGCGCGATCACCTCCGGGACGAGCTGTCGACCTTGACCAGCGGCCTGGAGGGGCTCCAGCAAGAGATCGGACGCCTCCGCAGCGACCAGGCCTCCCTCAGCCGGCGCCTGGAAGAGGTCCGCCAGACGGCCCGGCAGCAGCAGACCCGGCTCGAGGAAGCCCTGCACCGCCACGAGGAGGAGATGGAGCGGCTGCAGCGCTCCCTGGCCCCGCACCTCACCACCCTGCTGATCCGCATCCAGGCCCTGCGGTCCTCCTTGCCCTCGCTGCAGGAGATCTTCGCGGAGCTGGATCGCCTGCGCGCCCACCTCGGCCACGGCTGAGCAGTCACCCGGGCAGGACGGGACGCGCCGGGCAGGCGGTTGACCTCCGTCACCGACGACGCGTAGAGTAGCCCGACCCCTGGAGGGTCGAACTGCTGCAACAACAAGGAAGGCGGATGCCCCAACCCTCCCCTCTCCTTCGCCGTGGGCTGACGGGCCTGTGCGCCACCCTCCTGCTCGGCTCGGCCGCAGAGAGCCACGCCTTCCTCTTCAGCGCCCCCCTCGACGCGGTGCAGACCGAAGAGGACGCCTACGAGCTGTACTACGAGGGCAACCTGGAGGAGGAAGAGCTCGAGCGGGTGCTCACCCTGCTCCAGGATCCGGTGGACCTCAACTCCGCCGACCGGGAGGAGCTGTACGACCTGCCCGGGCTCACCTGGCCCATGGTCGACGCCATCCTCGAGCAGCGGGAGAGGCAGGGGGTGTTCAAGTCGTTCAAGGACCTGGCCCTGATCCCCGAGCTCCCGCCCGACGTGGTGGAGCAGCTCCAGCCGTTCAGCGAGGTGCGCAAGCCCCTGACCAGCAAGGACTA
This sequence comes from Myxococcota bacterium, assembly GCA_034005005.1. Taxonomy (GTDB): domain Bacteria; phylum Myxococcota_A; class JAVEVO01; order JAVEVO01; family JAVEVO01; genus JAVEVO01. Next base: position 12,159 of record JAVEVO010000098.1, on the reverse strand, counting down.
CCTGCGCTCGTCCTGGTCGCTGAAGGCCGGCTGGACACCCACCCGGCTCGCCACGGGGGACGAGACCGAGGATGCGGGCCAGGTGCTGAACGACGTACCCCCGACTTTCTACCTAAAATCCCACAACCAGATCCTCCGCAAGTACCACTTCGGCTTCGGAGTGACCGAGGGCCAGGAGCTCGCCCCGTTGCTCTACAAGGACGAGCTCCCCGTGTTCTCCCACGACGCGGCGAAATACGGCGAGAAGATCGGCACCCGCCCGGGCTACCTGACGGACGGGCTGCAGACGACCTACGACCTCGCCAAGATCTACTTCCACACCCACAAGGACCGCTACACCCGCTGGTCGGCCATCGCCGGCAGCTACCGCATCGGCTTCGGCATGGGGACCGTCTTCGACGACACCTCCCGGGAGTACCCCAAGGGCTGGAAAGCCGACACCGACATCAGCCGCTCCGAGACCCTCACCCGCACCTCCCCGGTCCGCTACCGCGACAACCCGGGCCTCTTCGGCGCCGCGGTGAGCCTGCACCGGCTGGACCTCGAGACCGGCCATCTCTCGGGGCACCTCTTCGGCAGCCGGATCGACCGCAACAGCTACCAGGACCTGCGCAACGTCGACCCGGCGAAGGAGGACTACCGCAGCCTCTACCTCTGCCGGAGCTCCGTCTCCGGGGTGGAGGTGCTCCGCCCCGATCGCTACACCTCCCTCGAGCTGCACCCCCTCGAGGCCCTCGGCGGCTGCCGCTTCTTCACCGACCCGGCCACGGGCAAGCAGGCCTACAAGCTGTCCCAGGTCACCGTGCTCGACGCCCTGCGCGAGACGACCTTCGGCGGCAACTTCAACTGGCACCTCGACTCGCGGACCCAGGTCGGCATCACCGCCTACCACGGGTTCCTCGACATCCTGCTCGACACGCCGCGGGGCAGCCCGGGGCTCGAGCTGTCCCCCTCCTCCAAGTACCCGGAGAAGGGACTCGATTTCGGCGCCATCGGCGGCCACGTCTTCTGGGGGCTGGACGACTTCGCGATCCACTTCGAGGGAGCGCACGCCGAGTCGGGCGGCAACGCCTTCTGGCTGCGCGGCTTCTACACGCCGAAGCCCTTCGAGCTGGAGATCGGCCTGCGCAGCTACGACCCCGACTACGTCAACCCCTTCACCAGCCCCTTCGCCGAGCCGGACGAGATGAACGGCAGCCGGGCCAGGGACGAGCGCGGCATCAACTACAAGCTCGGCTACCGTCCGTTCAACGGGCTCCAGCTCCGCCTCAAGGGTGATGTCTGGCGGCGGACCCGCTCCCAGTGCTGGGTGACCACCGAGGAAGAGGACGGCGAGGAGGAGCGGGAGCTCGAGGAGGAGGCGACCGAGTGCCTCTTCCCCGACGAGGATGAGGACATCTCCTGGGAACCCGTCGATTCGATGTTTCAGGAGCTCTCCGCACTCTGGCGACCGCTCTCGGAGCTCCGGGTCAACCTGCGCACCAGCCTCACCGACAAGAACCTCGCCGAAGGTGGACGAGACGAGGCCTACGACACCGGGGCGGGCACGAAGCTCGCGGTGTACGGTGAGCTGGTGCTGACGCCGACCTCCTGGCTGCGCATCTCCGGCGCATATCGGGCGGCCTGGGTCGATGACAGCGGCGCGCGCAAGATCTTCGATCCCGATCGCTACGCGCAGTACATGGATCGTGACCGCAACGGTCAGACCTGGTCGACGTACCTGGTCGACGAAGGGAACACCGACTGCCTCAGCGCCGATGGGGTACCAAAGTACATCATGCCCTCGACCTGTCGCGGGCTGTTCGATGACCGCTTCCGGATGGATCAGTATGCCTACGGTGAGGTCACGGCCAGCCTCGACAAGACGACGGGCTCGGTGAAGTTCAAGTACTACGACGAGGCCGTCGGCGATCCGCCGAGCATCGTCGGTGATCAGGGCGATTACTGGATGCTCACCCTCAAGCTGCGGCAGTCGAAGACCTTCGATCTGTTCGCGGGATCGATCCGCTACGACCTGCTGAAGTTCACCGACGATCGCGTCCGCTGGTACATCGAGGATATCCGACCGGATCAAGGCGGGCGCCTCCTGTATCAGCGGTTCAACCACCAGCTCACCCTCACGGCCGACGTGACCTTCTGACCGGACCCGGCCGCGGCTCGCCAGGCCCGACCGGACACCCGGGAAGGCCCCGCCGGCATGCCGCAGGCCGACCATGGGCCGGTCGGTCGACCTTGAACAGGGCGGCCTTCCTCTGCTAGGGTGAAGGTCTCAGCTCGGAAGCTGGGAGATCGGGACGGCTCCCCTCCCCGCGAGGGGCCAGGCCGCAGCGCGGAGAGCCAGCATGAAGAACGAGACGCGGCTACCCTCTTTGCTCTGGATCGTCGTCGCCTCCTGCGGCCTGCTGCTCGCGGCCTGCGCCGGCGACGCCAAGCCCCAGGGCGGCGGCGAGGGCGAGGGCGAGGGCGAGGGGGCCATCCCCGACTGCCCGCTGCGGGAGTGCGACCTGTTCATCAGCGAGGTCCTGCCCAACCCGGAGGGCACCGACGGGCCGGCCGAATACATCGAGCTCTTCAACCCGCTGGAGACCGACGTCGACCTGCGCGGCTGCGTGCTCGAGCTGGTGCCCGGCACGGACAATCCCAAGACCCACACGGTGCTGTCCAACGATCCCGTCGTCGTGCCGAGCCGCGGCTTCCTGCTCCTCGGCCCCGAGAACGCCGCCGGCGTCGACTACCGCTGGAAGACCCTCGGCGAGCTACCCAACTCCTCCAGCAAGGGGCCCCACCAGTTCCGGGTCAAGGCCGACGAGACGACCGTCGTCACCTCGTTCACCTACCTCGCCGAGGCGGGGTCCGGCGAGGGTCAGACCACCCCGACCCAGGGCGCCTCCTTCCAGCTCAACGCCCGCTCCGACAAGTTCACCTGCCCGGGGGCCGCGGATCCGGGCAACTGGTGCCTGGCACGGGCCCAGTCCGGCGACAACCTGGGCACACCGGGCGCCTCCAACACCCTCTGCCACGAGGTGCCCACCTGCTCCCTGACCGCCTGCGACCTCTTCTTCTCGGAGGTCCTGGCCGACCCGGAGGGGGCGGACGCGGACAAGGAGTTCATCGAGCTGTACAACCCGACCGACGCCACCCTCGTGCTCAACGGCTGCACCCTCGAGCTGACCGTGGGGACCAACAAGCCCAAGACCCACCTGATCGACTCCGAGGAAGAGGTCGTCGTCCTCCCGGGGGAGTTCTTCCTGCTCGGCCCGGACAGCGCCGAGGGCGTCGACTACCAGTACCAGGGGCTCGGCCTGCTCCCGAGCAGCTCCGCCACCGGCGCGGTCACCTTGAAGCTGCTGAGCAACCGCGGCGGGAGCCTCCAGGAGGTCGACTCCTTCACCTACCTGGACGGGAGCGGCGGTCCGCTGGACAAGCCGACGGAGGGCGTGTCCTTCCAGCTCGGCCAGGACGCGGACGAGGAGGGCGATTCCTGGTTTTCCTGCGCGGGCAACGACCTCCCCACCCACTGGTGCCCGGGCGTCCGGCAGAGCGCCAACGCCCTGGCCACGCCGAACCGGATGAACGACTTCTGCCTGAAGGTGTTCTGCACGCCCGTGGACGCGGCCGGCGCCAACCTCCCCGAGCGGGAGGCACTCCCGCCCGCGCCCGGCGAGCTGTACATCTCCGAGGTCTACCCGGACCCGGGCTGCACCACGGAGAAGGACTACGAGTGGTTCGAGCTGGTCAACGACACCGATCGCGAGCTCGACCTCATCGGCCTCGGCATCTACGTCAAGGCCACCGACGAGGCGCCCAAGTACAGCTTCCTCGACACGGACCGGCACTGCTTCAACCTCGGCGCCGGGCAACGGGTCGTCATCGCCGCCAACGCCAACCCCGAGCTCAACGGGGGCATCCCGGCGGACTTCTCCTACCTGGGCAAGGTGACCCTGCGCAACGACAACGGGTATTTGGCCTTGCGCCTCCCCGACCGGGTGACGGTGATCGACGAGGCCGCCTGGGAGGACAGCACGGCCAACCACTCGCTGGAGCTGTCGCCGAGCGTGCTGTGCTCCTCGGCCGCCGCCAACAGCGACGGCCACTGCTGGCACTCGTCCCCCGTCCCCCAGGCCGAGGTCTGCGGTGCCCAGACCTACCACACCGCCGGCGAGGCGAACGAGCAGGAGAACGCCTGCTACTGCCAGGAAGGCGGCGGCTGGTTCCGGATCCCCGACCGGCTCGACCCCGATGCGAGCTGGCTCGAGGTCACGGAGATCCTGGCCAACGCGCCGGGCTCGGAGAGCGACTTCTGGGCCATGGAGTGGGTCGAGGTGCACACCCTGGCCGCGGGCTACCTCAACTGCGGCGGGCTGGACACCGGCACGACGCGCCGGGACTTCCCCTGGCAGAGCTGCTGGTCCGTCCCCGCGGGCCGGCACGTGCTGCTCGCGGCCAGCGGCGACCCCCTGGCCAACGGCGGGCTGCCGGCCGCGAACCTGCGGGAGATGGGGCGGATGAACCTGCCCGGACAGGGCGACCTGTTCTTGCGCGCCAACGGACGGCTCCAGGACCAGGTGCTCGGCTACCCCACGGCCAGCGACGGCCACGCGGTGCGCAAGGACAGCGCGGGCCGCTTCTGCGAGGCCGACGAAGCCTTCGGCGACAGCGTCTTCTTCGGCACCCCGGGGGAGGCCAACAGCATCCAGACCTGCCCGAGCGGCAACCCCAACGAGATCCGCTGCCTGGACACGGGCTCCGGCTTGCTGCGCCCCGCGATCGCCCCCGCTCCCTGCCAGGTGATCTTCAGCGAGGTGCTCAACAACCCGGAGGGAGCCGACGGCATGGCCGAGTGGATCGAGCTGTACGTCGTCGAGGGCGCGCCCTTCGACCTGAACGCCCTTCGCCTGCAGGTCGGCGAGGCCGGCGTGCCCCGGGCCCTGGTGCGGGAGGAGTGCCTGACCGTGACCCCCGGCGACCGGCTGCTGCTGGTCCGCGACCTCGCGGCGCCCGTGGAGGAGGGAGCACCGCGCGGCGACGCCCAGTTCAACGAGTCCCTCGTCAACACCAACCTGGTCCTGCGCCTGCTGCAGCCCGACGCGACGACCCTCGTCGACGAGGTCCGCCTGGCCAGCGACCCGGGCTCCGGGCGCTCGCACTCCCTGACCGAGGACAGCCTGACCTGCCTGCTCAACGACGAAGCCGCGCGCTGGTGCGCCAACGCACCCACGCCCCGCGCAGTCAACCCCGAGTGTTCCGCGGGCGAGGGCGAGGGCGAGGGCGAGGGCGAGCCCGTGCCCGCGGGCTTCTGCCTCCCGCCCGAGGGCGGCGTGGCCCGGGCCGTGGTCGAGCCCCCCGTCGGCGGCGTCATCGTCAGCGAGATCTTCTCCAACCCGGAGGGCACCGAGGGGCCCAAGGAGTGGCTCGAGCTGTACACGACGGCCGACGGCCCCGTGGACCTCAACGGCCTGCACCTCAAGCTCCAGGCCAACGATCCGGCCCCCTTGCAGGGCGCCCACTGCGTCACGGTGAGCAAGGGCGACTACGTGCTGCTGGCCAAGTCGGCCGATCCCGCCACCAACGGCGGGTTGCCCGCGCCGGGGATGCTCTTCACCGGGACCCTGGTGAACAGCGACCTGAGCCTGCAGCTCCTCGCGCTCGACGGCAGCACGGTGCTCGATGCGGTCACCTACGGCAAGGCGGTGGAGCAGGAGAAGAGCGTGCAGCTCAGCCTCGGCAAGCTCGACGCCACGGCCAACGATCTGGAGGCGAGCTGGTGCCAGTCCGTCGAGCGCGGCACCCCCGGGGCGGCCAACGTCGAGTGCAGCCTCCCGTGACGCAGTCCGCACCCCGCCGCGTCCGCCTGCTCGGCGGCTTGCTGCTGCTGGTCCCGGTTTTCGGTGCCTGCAGCGACCCGACTGCGGGCGAGGGCGAGGGCGAGGGTGAAGGCGAGATCGAGGGGCTGGCCTGCCCCGTGCCCGCCAGCGAGGTGACCACCGTCAAGGACGGCGACACCCTCGCGGTGGTTCGCCCCTGTACCGGCCCGGGAGACTGCCTCGACGGCGAGGAGTGCGTCGACGGCGGCTGCGCGACGGATTTCGCGGTCCGGCTGATGGCCATCAACGCCGGCGAGATCGCCCACTCCCGCGCCGAGCTCCCCGAGTGCATGGCCGAGGACGCGCGGCTCGCCCTCGAACGCCTGACCAAGGGCCAGCAGGTCCGGCTCGTCTACGAGCCCCTCGCCGGGTGCACCGAGGTCTATGGCCGCGGCCTCGCCTACGTCTGGGTCGGCGACATCCTGGTCCAGGAGCGACTCCTCGAGCAGGGGCTGGCCTGCCTGTACTGGTACGACAACGAGCGCGAGCAGGAGCAGACCCTCTACTACGCCCGGCTCGCGACGGCCCAGGAGCGGGCCCAGAAGCTGGGGCTCGGGATCTGGTCCAGCGCCGGCGCCTGCCGCGGCCTCCTCTTCCCGGAGCGCTGCCTCGACTGAGGCCGCGCCGGGCCCGGCGACGGCTCAGCGACGGCTCAAGTTGTCGATGATCGTCCGGTAGGTGGAGGCATCCTCGGCGCGCGGCGCGAGCTCCAGGTATCGCCGGAAGTGGCCCACCGCATCCTCGTCCCGACCGAGACGCATGGCGATGCGCCCGAGGTCCCGGTGGACCACCGGCAAGCCCGGCGCGAGCTGCCGGGCCTGCCGCAGCTTGGCCAGGGCGCCCTCCCAGTCGGTCTGCCGCATCAGGGCCATCCCCTCCTCGTGGAGCGAGGTGGCGCGCTGGGTGGCCGAGCTCGGCGGTGGGCGCGACGGGCGAGCCGGCGCCGGCTCCACCTCGGGCGCCGGTCGACGCCGGGGGCCCGGCGCCGGGAGAGCGGTGGCCGGGCCGGCTCCCGCACCCGGCGAGGCGGTCCCGGGGCTCACGGTCGGCGGCGGCAGCGCGGGACTCGCGTCGGGCTGCCCTGGCTGGCCACCATCCGCGACGTCGCGCGCGGCCGACGTCGCGTCCGGCACGAGGCTCCCCGGCGCGACGGCCGGGATGGTCTCCCTGGCCGTCAGCCACCCGCCGACCAGCCGACCGAGGAGGACGCTGGCGCCACCCAGGACCAAAAGACCAATGACCAGGACGAAAGTCTTGAACCGCCGGGAGGTCGGCAGGGGGACGACGCCGATCTCCGCGGACTGGGTCTGGCGCTCGGCGATGCTGTCGAGCTCCGGCTGAGTGGGGATCTCGGCCTGCCGCCGGACCGGGGGCTGGTTGGTCCAGGTCTGCACCGCGGCGCTGGGGGGCGCCGTGGGGAGCTGGAGGGTCGGCACACCGCCGGGATCGACCCGGGGAGTCGAGTCGATGACCGCCGGCACGTCGCCGCTGGCCGACAGGCCAGGCCCCATGGGCCGGGGACGCGGCGCGCTCGAGCTGACCGGGCCGAGGGCGAAGGGCAGCCCGACCAGGGCACGCCCGGGTCCCGGCGGGGGGGCGCCGGCCGCCAGCCCGGACGAAGCCAGCCCGGACGAGGCCAGCCGCGAGGACGTCGCGGAGAGCTCCAGGTCGGCCTCACCCGGGAGCGTGCGCTCGGCCTCCTCGAGGAGCGCGAGCATCTCGCCGGCGTTGCGGAAGCGGCGGTCGCGCTGCTTCTGTAGCGCCTGCATGACCACCGCCTCGAGCGCGGGCGGGATCTCCCAGTCCGGGCGCCGCTTGCTCGGCAGCGGGGTCGGCTCGAGGACGATCTTGGTGGCCATCTCCACCGCGGAGTCGGCCTCGAAGGGGAGGTGGCCGGTGAGGCACTGGTACAGGACGATCCCGAGGGAGAACAGATCGGTGCGCGGGTCGAGGGGCAGCCCCTGGACCTGCTCCGGCGACATGAAGGCGGGCGTGCCGCAGACGAAGCCATCCCGGGTCATGGGCACGGACTCGGCCGGATCGGGGTCGAGGATCTTGGCGATGCCGAAGTCGAGCACCTTGACGTGATCGGGCTGCAAGCGGAGGTTGCAGACCAGGATGTTGGCCGGCTTGATGTCCCGGTGGATGATCCCCCCGCCGTGGGCCTCGTCGAGCGCGCTGAGCACCTGCTTGATGATGCGCACCAGCCGCCGGGGAGGGAGCGGGAGCTCCCGCTGGATGATCTTCCCGAGGTCCTGCCCCTCGACGAACTCCATGGTCATGTACAGGCCGACGTCGGGGAGCTCGCCGAAATCGAGGATCTGGATGGTGTTGGGATGGTTGAGCCGGCTGGCGGCGCGCGCTTCCTGCTTGAAGCGCAGGGCGACCGTCGCGTCGCCCAGCAGGGAACGCCGGAGGATCTTCAGGGCGACCCGCTTGTTGAGGGAGACCTGCTTGGCCCGGTAGACGACGCCCATCGCCCCGGTGCCGACGAGCTGCTCGACCAGGTACTTGCCGTCGATCAGCCGGCCGACGTAGGGGTCGCTCGGATCGGCGTCGGCGAGCACGGAGACCCCACACCCGCCGCAGAAATTCTGGGCCTGGTCGAGGGAGCGACCGCAGTTGCGACAGGTCGTTGTCCGCGCCATCCTCTTCCCGGCCTGCAGGCTCGAGCGCCCCCCTGGCCTCCTCCCTTGTACCGCGAAGGGAGCCGTCCTTCAATGGTCGCCTCCGGGACGGGCGGGCCCTTCCGGCACGGCCGCTCACCTTCGGGGTTGCGGGGGAGCGGCTCCCTGGGGTACAACACCCTCGCCGCGGCGAGGTGCTCGCCGCCGGATCAGGTCCTTTGCCCGCCGCACGGGTGCTGGACGAGGAGCAGACCTTGCGGAAGATCAGCGTCACCTTGCTCGTGCTGCCCCTGTTCGTGCTGTCGGTGCTCTCCGGCTGCTACTCCGGCTACCAGGTGAAGGTCGAAGACCTCGCGCGCATCGGGTCGGAGACCCAGGAGCGGGGGGTGAAGCTGACGTCCACCAGCGGCGAGGAGCTCGTCGTGGAGGAGGCCACGGGGGTCGAGGTGCACGACCACGATGGCCTGACCTACCGCCTGCAGCCCTACACCTTCAAGCTCACCAGCACGCAGCTCGTCGCGCCGGAGCAGGACCTGGTGCTGCCCATCGGCACCATCGACCGCGTCGAGATCCGCAAGCTGAACGCCCTGGGCACCATCGGCCTGGTGGGGCTGGGCGTCGCCGCCGCCACCGGGATCGTCATCGGGATCGCGGCCACCGCGGGTGAGGACACGGGGTTCGAGTGAGCCGACCCCCTCAGGGTATCCGCGTGCACGCCCGGATCGACCCACCCTCGCCATTGTCCAGCGCCAGGCAGCGGGAGCCGAGGGGGCAGTCACGGTCCTGGCAGCAGACCTGGGTACAGCTCCCCTCCATGCAGAGGCCGCTGAGGCAGCGGTCGCCGTCGTCGATCCCGCCGCAGAGCTCGCCGTAGGCGAGCTCCCCCCGGGGCAAGGGCAGGCAGCCGTAGGCGATCGCGCCCCCCGGGCCGCCCACCTGGCCACAGACCAGATCATCCCAGCAGTCCGCGTCGGAGCAGCAGGCCGCGGTGCAGACCCCGCCGTAGGGCGAGGAGGGGTCGGGCAGGCAGATGCCGCTCATGCACTCGAAGGGCATCCCCGAGCAGAAACTCCCCGGGCCGCCGCCCAGCAGCCCGTAGCCATCGCAGAACTGCCGGGCCGTGTTGCCCACCGGGCTCCAGGAGCAGGGTGCCGCGCCGCAGTCGGAGTCACGGCAGCAGGTCTGCAGGCAGCGATCCTCCTGCTGGTAGCAGAGGCCCGAGCGGCAGGAGTCGCCGGTCCGACCGCAGGACTCGCCGACGTCCGCTGAGAAATCGTAGCCGGCCGGGAAGATCCGGCTCGGCAGGCAGAGCTGCACCCCGAAGAAGTACAGGCAGCCGCTGCCCGCGGGGCAGTCGAACTCGGAGCAGCAGAGCCGCGCGCAGACCTGATGCGGCGTGCCGGCCACGGTGAGCCCGGCGCACAGACCGGAGCGACACTGGGCGCTGGTCTCGCAGTCGAGGCCGTCGGGGAGGTCCTCGAGGCGTCGCTCGCACTGGCCCGTCTCCAGGTTGCACCCCTCACCCGCCGGGCAGTCGCCGTCCCCGTCGCACTCGGGCGGATCCGGCGCCACGCAGCGGCCCCGCGTCCGGTCGCAGACGAGGTCGTCGGCGCAGCCGAGCTGGAGGCAGCCGCTGAGGCAGAGGCCGCGCTCGCAGATCGTCTCGGGAGGTCGGCAGTCCCGGTCCGCGACGCACTCGGGCACGACCGCGGTGCAGCGGCCCGTGCCGGGGTCGCAAGGCTGGTCGCCGGCGCAGCCCGTGGTGAGACAGCCGGGCTGACAGGTGCCCCCCTCGCAGACCGTCGTCGGCGGGTCGCACTCCCGGTCGGTCGCGCAGCCGGTCCGGGGCACGCACCGCCCGTTCTCGCAGGTGAGACGGGCGTCCCGGCAGTCGGAGGGGAGGCGGCAGTCGAACCAGCAGGTGCCCGTCCGAGTGTCGCAATAAGTCCCCGGGGCACAGTCGGAATCCAGCCGGCAGCGCCCCGTGTCGGCCGTGGGTGTGAGGTCCGGGGCCGGGACCGCCAGATCCGGCGCACCGAGGTCCCGGGGCGATGGGCCGAGGTCCCCGGAGCCGGAGCCGGCGTCACCGGCATCGCCGACGCCCCCGTCACCGCTCCCGCTCACCGGCCGGGCGGGCCGGTCCGCGGTGCACGCGGGCAGCGCGCCGGCCAGGCCGAGCGCGCTCGTCAGGGCCAAGGACACGAGCAGGGAGGATCGGGTGCGCAGGAACATGAGGCCAAGATAGAAGGGGCCGCGGCCGGTGTCCAGACGGCCCCCGGCAGGTCGTCCGGGAGCCTACTCGGCGGAGCAGCTCCCGCTCACGGGCGCGCAGTACCGGAACGCGACGTCGTCATCGATGGTGGCGTCGGTGCAGGCGTATCCCTCGGGGCAGGACGCGGGATCCTGGTCGCACGCGGGGAGGCAGTAGTCGTCGCCCCCGAACCTCACGCAGTACGAGCCATTGCCACACTTCATCGGAGTGCCCGGCTGGCACTCCTCGCACGTGGCGATCCGCGAGCGGCAAACACCGGCGATGCAGTACTCGTCGGCCTCGCACTGGACGTCCCGGCAGTCCAGCGCGTCGACGCAGGCCCGGTTGGGGAGGCAGATCCGGTCGACGAACTGGCCGTCCTGGTCGACGACGGGCAGGCACTGGCCGCCCGTCGGGCAGATCGTCGGGTCCGCGGTACAGATCGGGCTGCAGGTCCCATCGCCGGTGAACTCGTCGAACAGGCAATACCCGTCACGGCAGTCCAGGTCCTGCCGGCACTCGGAGCAGAAGCCACCGTCGCCGGGCGGGATGCAGCTCAGGGCCGGCGGGACGCACTGCCCCTCGTAGCACTCGTAGAAATCAGGGCAGGGGTTGGCCCGGCTGCACGGGCGCGTGCAGAACTGCTCCCGGCTGTAGGGATTGGTGACACAGCGAGCCTCGCCCTCGCAGTCGTCCTGCACCAGGCAGGGCTCACAGAGCCCACCTTCGCCGACGCAGTGCCCCAGGTCGGGGACGCACTGGGGCGGACCGGCCTCCTGCTCGCGGCAGGTCGAGCCGACCGGACAGGTCCGGCCCACCAGGGAGCACAGACGGGAGCAGTAGCGCCCGCCCCGGTCGTCCGGGAGGCAGCGGCTGCCCTCGCCGACGCACTGGGCGTCCTCGGTGCAGGCGGTGCAGTAGGGACGCCAGAGGCAATAGCGCAGGCTGTCGGGCTCGCTGTCCTCGGCCCGGCAGACCATCTGCGGGGGGCAATCGTCGTCGAGCAGACACTCCGCGGAGCAGTACGCGGCGGGATCGCCGGCACCCCGGGAGAGGCAGCGCAGCTCCTCGCCGCAGACTGCGGGATCCACCGCGCAGGAGTCTCCCGGGAGGGGTGGACGCTGGCCCTCACCCTCCCCTTCGCCCTCGCCCTCCCCTTCACCCTCGCCCTCGCCCTCGCCCTCTCCTTCGCCCGCGCCCTCGCCCTCGCCTTCGCCCTCTCCTTCGCCCTCCCCTTCGCCCTCGCCCTCCCCTTCGCCCTCGCCCTCGCCCTCGCCCTCGCCCTCGCCCTCGCCCTCGCCCTCGCCCTCCCCATCGCCCTCCCCCGCGCCCACGCCCTCGCCCACGCCCTCACCAGGACCAAAGACCACCGGCGGCTCGGGGCGGGCGCAACCGGCGAGGACCGCCGCGAGCAGCA
>JAVEVO010000277.1:0-5301 GCA_034005005.1 Myxococcota bacterium | reverse complement strand
TGGCGGGCCGCGAGGGTCTCGGCCAGCTCCCGCAGGCGGCCCAGCTTGCCGCTGTCGGCCTCGGCCCAGCCCCCGTCGCCGAGCCACTGGGAGGGGTGGTTGCAGATCTGCTTCAGGCGCAGCAGGGACGCGAGGACCACGCCCCGCCGCTGCACGCCGTCGGTCGCCGCGAGCTGCTCGGCGAGCTCCGCCACGGCCTGCTGGTAGAGCGCGGCCTGCTTGCGGCTCAGCGGGCAGTAGGCCTTCACCTCCGTCTTGTCGGGCAGGTCGGCGATGACCGTCCGGTCGGTCTTCATCCGGCGCAGGATGTAGGGCCGGACCAGCTCCCGCAGGGGGCCGTAGGGGTTGTCGGGCCGCGCCGCGAGCCGGCGGGTGTAGCCCTGGAACTCCCGGGCCGAGCCGAGCAGCCCCGGGTTGAGGAAGTCGAAGATCGACCAGAGGTCGTCCAGCCGGTTCTCCACGGGGGTGCCGGTCAGGGCCACCCGGGCCGCCGCGGTCAGCTGCTTCACCGTCCGGGTCTGCCGGGTGAGCAGACCTGCGCCTTCCTGGAGCAGAACGGCGACTACTGCTTCGCCCAGGCCATGGCCGAGGGAGACATCGCGCCGGTCGAGGCGCTGTTTACGCGCATCTGCGAAAAGGCCGTCTCCTGCTCGGACGAGCCAGGCTACACGGTCCAAGCCTGCCTCGAAGAATTCACCGGCGCGAACGGCGGGTCCGACGACATGTACACCTCAATGGCCATGTTCAAGCCATCGGTCCTCGATTGCGTCGGCGACTGCATCGAGGGGAAGAGCTGCGACGCCCTGACCGAAGAGGAAGGGCTGTGGGACTGCTTCTCCGCCTGCGGTCTGGACTTCATGTTCTCGGAAGACATTTAGCAGCATCCGGGCACCGGCGCGGCCGTGCCGGGGGGTCAGCGATCGAGGGCCAGGTCCTCGAGCATCTGCTGGCCCATGGGCGACGGGTCGTAGTCCGGCTCCAGGCTGTCGAGCAGGTTGCAGCAGAAGCCGTTGGTGAAGCCCAGCAGGGAGTAGCCGATGGCCATGTCCCGAAGGTACTGCAGGAAGGGCGTGCCGAACTCTTCGGCGAAGTTGGTGTCAGAAGTTGGTTCAAGTTGGTCATTCAAGTTGGTGTCAGACACCTTTAGATTTCACTTTCTCCTTTGAAAAGCTGATCAAAAAATGAAATATGAAGGTGTCTGACCCCCCAGAGACGGACCGGGACGCGCGGGATGACGTGATCGACCAGGTGGGCGGCCGTCTCCACCATTCGCCGGGTGTTGCAAGACGGGCACAGCCCGCGGGTCTTGCATGAGAAAGGAACGACGAAGTCGTGTTTGCAGGCAGCGCAGCGGGCCCTGGCCGTGAGCGCCAACCCCTCGAATCACTACGCGAACGGTACCAGTACCCGCAGGGTACGCCTTGGTGCGAAGCCGTAGGCGGGGATGCCGCACTCGATGAAGGAACGGAATGCACGCTCGACGTAGGCCGGAATGGGGTCGTCGTCCTGCCAGGCCTCCCGGTGGATCGCCAGGAAGGTCTCGAGGTGCCGCTGGACGAGCTGGTACAGAAAGGAGTCCTGTGGTCGCCTCGGGCGGTAGGTCCCGGTGGTGACCGGATCGAGGCGCACTTCGCGCCGGGCTGTGTGGGCCGCTTCCACTCGGCCTTGCAGAGCAACAGCCCCAATGAGGTGCAGCCACTTCGGCAAACTGCATGTCACCGGGACAGCGGGTTGTCGCGCAAGAACTCGAGCATGTCTTGCTCGCGGTCGGCCCCGAAGGCCTGGCCGTTTTCGTCCCGGACACCGTCGGGCCAGATCTCGTGGTTGAAGAAGCAGGCGCAGAAAGCCTGCAGGGGGTCGGCCAGGCACTGCTGCCGGTTGCGCGGGGCCGGGCAGTTGCCCGCAAAGTCCGTGCACTCGGCCGCGTCCTGGTTCATGAGCCCGAGCACGCCTTCGAGCCCGCTGATCAACACGGGCGTGATGTCCAGCCGGCCGGCGGCGTCGCTGAGCCAGCGGGTCGTCTGGTAGCCCGGTTCTTCCCCAAAGCAAACTGATTGGCTGTCGCCGCACGGCACGGGCAGGTCGCAGGTGCGGTAGACCAGCAGGATCGGCACGTCCGAGCTGGGGATCTCCTCCAGCCCGCACTGGGCAAAGGGCAGATCCAGGTCGGTGAACGGATTGTGCTCGATGGCGCCAAAAGGGTTGCCGGTGGCGAAGACTGCGGCCGCGGCCACCTGGAAGCCCTGGCCCTTGTCGGCGCGACGGGCGATGGCATACAGCTGCCCGAAGAACGCCCCGTTGGACCAGCCCATGACGTAGATCCGGTTCGGATCGATCGCATCCGCCACGGAGGCGACCAGACGATCGACGGCGGCCATGTCGTCGTTGTTGGAAGGGTAGCTCAGATCGCGGAAGTAGAAGTCGTGGTGGCGCCCGTCCCGGGGCGCGACGGTGGGGTGGTGCAGGTTGCGCCCGTGAATGGCCGCCAGCACGAAGCCGGGCCGGGCGGGATCGCCGCTCAGGTCGAAATCCTCATGGCGCTGGACCAGCTGGGTGGAAGAGAGGGTGTCCGCCCCGCCCTCGCCGCCGGGATGAAAATACAGCACCAGCGGGCGGCGCGAGTCGGCCGAGGCGCCAACCGGCGTGGCCACACACGCATATCGCTCCAGGGCTCCCTGGTCGTCCTGCCACAGCTCCAGCTCCGGGTGATCGCAGGCCGGCTGGGGGTTGGGATCGGTGAGGCTGTCGCCGCTGACCTCGGCGCCGAGCCGCACGCAAGGGTAATCCAGGCTGCACGTGGGCAGTCCGCGTGCCAGCCCGGTCTCGGGGTGACACAGCGCCCCGGGTTCCCCATCTCCGCCGCCGGCCGCATCCCTGTCGCCGTCGGCCGGGTCCGAGTCACCATCGGCCGTATCGAGATCGCCGTCTCCGTCTTCGCCACCCGCGTCCGCCGTCCCATCCACCTCGGGCCCGTCGACCCCAGCGTCGGATCCACCGTCCTTGTCATCACAGCCGCCTACCAGGACCAGCATCAACACCAACGTCAGGTGCAGAGGCCTACCGCAGAGGGCTGCGAACATCGATGCCGATCGGCGCATGGTCCTTCTCCTGGCTGGCTTGACTCGCGCGGAGCGGATAGGAAATACAAAGGCCCATTTCCATCTCCGACCCACCCATGCATCACACTCCGATGCTGGAGTCTACCACGACGAGCAGTCATCCGCCTTCCCTCTCCGACCCGCGGCGTCCCCACTCGGCCGCAACAGCCGGTTCCGAGGCGCACCTCCCCCTCCCCCGCCCGAGCTGACCCCAGCAAGGGGCGGCTCGGGCGGGACCAGTGCCGACGCTTTGGGATCCTGATTCCTGGACCGCTCAGTCACAGCCAGGGTCCCAGTCCACCAGGTCGAATTCCTCCTGCAGCGAAGGGAGGGCGGGCGGAGTAGCGGCTCAGGCGTTCGAGGGCGTCTCGGTCCCGGCGCAGCCGTCCTCAGAAGACCGTAAGGTCTTCGCCTTGAGGGCAGGAATCGATGCACACCGAGGCGTCCAGGGAGAAGCCCCCTTCGTGACTCCACTCGAGCATGCCGCGGTTTTTGGCGGAGCGGATAGGGATTTCAAGCCGAACCCCATAGGCCAAAAGAGCTTTATGGTCAAGATCGTTTTTGTGACGCCCCCCAACAGGCCGCACCTCTCCCAACCGCGACAGGCTCGCGGCGAGAGACCATGATTGCCGGCTTGATGAACAGGCGTTCAAGCAGCAGGGCACTGGCTGACCGGAACCTCGTCAACCCAAGGCGGGTCGACGAGATCGACCGGCTCTTCCGCGAAGGGTGGCCCGGTGGACGCTTGCGACCCCTCTCCTGCGGCCGGCCAGAAGGACGTCTGCGGCAAGTCTCTTGCGGGCGCAAGCCTCACCGGATCGTGCGGAAGATCGAGATGCTCCAGGATCTCCCGGCAAACAGGCCCCTCCTCGATGGCCGCGATCACCTTGCGGGTGGCTCCGCACGAGGGGCAGACGAGGGCGGTCACCGCGAAGATCCGACGCAAAAGGTCGGCCCAAGACGTGCGAGTCGCCTTCGAGCGCCCGCAAGGCATCTTCAGCCGAGCCAGGCGGGCGAACCCGTCCTCCTGCTGGTCCTCCGGGGCGGGGAGGACCGCCTTCTCCCGCATCGGTGAAGCCGACGCCAGGACACCGTGGTAGCGCACCATGTGCATGCCCGGCACCGGCACGAGCCACGACAGCCGGGTGAGCAGCACCTCCGGGGTCATCTCCACGTGCGTGGTGCCGTCGGGCTTCGGTGACTTCAGCTCGTAACGAACCCGCCCACGCCGGCCCTCGGTGAGCCGCCCCGGCACAATCGGCCCCCGGAGAATGTAGCGAAGAAGACGCTCGAGCGTCTGACGCTGCCAGGCTTGCACGAGGACGCCGGCGTGCAGGTCGAATCCATCCTGCTGCGCATGCAGCCCCGTGAGGGTCGGCTCGAACGGCTCGGCACCCTGCAAAGGCAGCACCGGCGCGAAAAGAGGCTCCTCGTCGTCGAGCTCGAGGTCCGGCAGGAACCGCCGGACGCGCGCAACGAAGCGAGCCATGAGCCGGCTGAGCTGCTCCTTCGTGGGCGTCGGCGCTTTGCGGAAGGTGAAGGTTCCGTCCTCCTGCCTCTTCCAGGTACCGTCCGCCACGACCGAGTGGACATGGACGTGGAGGTTCAGGCTCGACCCGAAGAGCTGCACCACCGAGAACGCCCCCGTCTGGCCGTCCTCATCGCCTGTGGAGCCTCGAAGCAGTTCCCTGATCTCCTCTTGGAGTATCCCGAGCACGCGGGTCAGGAGCTCGGGGTCCCGCGCCATCCGCCGGTGCAGCGAGAACGGCATGGAGAGCACCCACTGCCGGTACGGCACCACGGGCAGCACCTCGTCAACCAGGCGCATAGGAACTTTCACGGCCCTTTCTTCCCCTGATCCAGGTAGCCCGAAGGGAGCCAGGGTGTCGAGCGCGAGGCTGGAGGCTGGCGTGGCGCGGGCTGGCGTGGCGTGGGCTGGCGTGGCGTGGCTGGCCTGGCTGGCGTGATGTTGGCGGTCCGGGGTTGGCGTGGGGCGTGCTCGGCATCCATCCGCATCCCCCAGGAGCCGTCGGCGGGAGCCGTCGGCGAGCGGCGAGCGCAGGAAGGGGCAGTTTCGGCTGCTCCTGGTCAGTCCTCCCCCCTCGCGTCTCCCGCCGGAGCGAGGGTCGTGTGGGTGAGCTGCCGCGGGAAGTGCCGAGGGGCCTACCCGGGGGCGGGGGGAGGGGACCGGGTGCGGCGTCGC
>JAVEVO010000097.1:14481-25813 GCA_034005005.1 Myxococcota bacterium | reverse complement strand
CGCCCACGCCCTCCACGCCCTCGCCCTCCTCGCCCTCGCCCTCCTCGCCCTCGCCCTCCTCGCCCTCGCCCTCCTCGCCCTCGCCCTCCTCGCCCGCGACCTCCTCGCCCTCGCCCTCCTCGCCCTCGCCCTCCTCGCCCTCGCCCTCCTCGCCTTCGCCCTCCTCGCTGCAGCCACAGGGGCCCCAGCGGCCCGTCGGGTCGCAGCGGCGCAGGCCGACGCCGCCCTGGCAGACGCACACCGAGGGCTCTCCGGGCTGGCACTCGGGCAGGGTCCCGCCTTCGCCCTCGCCCTCGTGACCTTCGCCCTCGACCTCGTGACCTTCGCCCTCGACCTCGTGACCTTCGCCCTCGACCTCGCGGGCGATCTCCGGGCAGGAGCAGTCGCTCCAGCGGCGGCTCAGGGGATCGCAGCGCTCGCTGCCGGTGCCACCCTGCGGGCACGCGCAGACGCGGCTCGCCCCCGGGGTGCAGGGCGCCGGCTCGTCCGGGCACTCGGCCACGCGGCAGCAACGCGCTGCCACGCAACGGTAGCCCACGAGGCAGTCGTCGTCGGTCGCGCAGCCCAGCTTGCCTTCCCCGTCGACGGCCGAGAAGCGGCAGCCGCCCAGCCACGGGAGGAGCAGGGCGAGGGCCGGGATCCACCAGGCCCGCAGGTGGCGGCGCCAGTGACGGGGAGCTGGCGCGCGGTGGGCCGTGCAGCCAGGTAGGGGGGGCGGGGCGGCAGACTTGACCATGGGTCCACTCTACCGACCGTGGGGGTCCGGCTCAAGCGGCTCGCGCTCCTCGTGGCGGGAGCGGCCCGGCACGGGGCGCGCGCGCCGGGGGCTTGTTTGACCTGCCGGGCCGGCTCTGGTACGCGAGGAGGGAGTCTTCACCGGAGAGGACGGGTCCGGCCGCCGTCGGCGACGGTCGGCGCCGCTCGCTCCGTCGAGGGAGCGCCATGGAACGCCGTGCGCTGCGGCCAGTGCTCGCCTGCCTGCTCTGCGCCCTCGGGTCGGGGGGCTGCGCCACCTACGGCGACGTCCGGGCGCTGCGCGACGAGGTGGCGCAGTTGCGGCGCGAGATCCGCCAGGCCGAGCACGGCGCGGCCGCGGCCGCGGCCCAGGTCCAGGAGCTGGACCTCAAGACGGAGGTCCACACCTACCTGCAGCGGGACCCCCTGCTCGCTGGCCGCGGGCACCTCGCGGCCCTCGAGCAGCGCATCAGCCGCGCTACCCGCTCCTACACCTTCCTGCTGCCCTCGGACCTCGGCGGAGGGGCGGCCCGAGCCTTGTACTTCCCTCCCGGGGTCTTCCTGCGCATCGATTTCCTCTCCGGCGTGCTGCCGACCGATGCGGCCAACCAGCTCGAGGTCTCGGCGCGCAGCGACTGCTTCCGTCCGGTCGGCGTCGAGGAGCGGCCCGACCGGACCTACCTGGTGAACGAGGAGAGCGGCCTGCTCGTCGAGACCCTCCCCGGCGACGGCGCCGCGGTGCTCACCGAGCTGCTCTTCCGCTTCTTGCCCGCGCGGGGCCCCGGATCGCTGCACCACGCCTATGTGCGGGTCACCCTCGCGGACCCGCCGGCGCAGGTCCAGGTC
Source organism: Myxococcota bacterium (assembly GCA_034005005.1). GTDB lineage: Bacteria > Myxococcota_A > JAVEVO01 > JAVEVO01 > JAVEVO01 > JAVEVO01. The sequence continues at coordinate 24,232 of JAVEVO010000097.1, read as the reverse complement.
GACCCGCCCACCAAGCTCCCCAAGGTCCGCCGGGTCCGCTGGGGCGCCTCTCCCACCACCACGCCGTCTGCACCCGCCATCCCGCCGTCCCTACCGGCCGCGTCGTCCCCGCCGCCCACCGTGGACGACCCGCCCGGGGCCGCGGGGTCCGACGCCGAGGCCGAGCGCGAGGAGACCTTCACCATCGACCCGATCGACGGGGCCGGCCTGGAGGAGCTCCTCCAGTAGGCCGGCTTTTGCCCAGCTCCTGCCGACGCGGGTGCCGATCCTCCGGGTGCACGCTCGCTGATGGAATCCGGCGACCATGCGCGCGGACCGCCGGCACCCTTTTCGCTTGCGCGCCGCGCCGGCTGCCTCCATTGAAGACGACCGCCCGCGGCCGGCGTCGCCCGACTGCCCCAGGAGCCCCATGATCGCTCCATCCGCCAGCAACGTCCTCCGGGAGGCCCTCGCCGTCGAGGCCTTCCCCCTCGGCGAGCTCCAGCAGCTCCTCGCGCAGGGTGCGCCGCGCGTCGCGCTGTCGGGCCTGGAGGGGTCGGCCCTCGCGTACCTGTTGAGCTTGCTGCCCGGGGAGCCGGGGAGCCCGCGGCTGGTGATCACCCCGGACGCCGCCACGGCCGAGGCCCTCGCCCGGGACCTGCGCTTCTTCCTCGGCGAGCGCGACGATCCCGCGGCGCTGGCGGGCGTCGCCACCCGGAGCCCCCGGGGCCTCGGCCACGAGGCGAGCGCGGTCCTCGATCTCCCGGTGGTGGAGGTCTCGCCGTACTCGGGCCTCTCCCCCGACCGCCGGACCATGCTCCGGCGGCTGCGCACCCTCACCCTGCTCGCCCAGCCGGAGCTGGCCCCCGAGGCCCGCTTCCTCGTCCTCGCCGCGGAGAACCTCCAGCGCCGCGTCCTGCCCCTGCCGACCCTGCAGCGGCTGACCCTCTGGCTCGCCCGGGGGGACCGCGTGGCGCGGGACGAGCTCGCGCTCCAGCTCGCCGGGATCGGCTACAGCCGAGTGCAGCTCGTCGAGGAGCCGGGCTGCTTCTCGGTCCGGGGTGGCACGGTCGACGTCTTCAGCCCCCTGTATCCCTGGCCCCTGCGCCTCGAGCTGTTCGACGACGAGGTGGAGGGGCTGCGCTTCTTCGATCCGGCGGGCCAGCGCTCCCTGCTCGCGGCGGAGCTGGTGGTGATCCCCCCGGCCCGGGAGGAGATCTCCCTGGAGAGCCACCTCGGGCGAGCCCGGGAGCGGATCCTGGAGGTCGCCGCCCTGCTCGATCTGCCCTCGTCCAAGGCGCGCCAGGTGCTCGCCGACCTCGGCTCGGGCATCTACTTCTTCGGGGTCGAGGCCCTGGCGCCGGCCTTCCACGAGTCCCTCGCCCCCCTGGAGACCTACCTGCCCCCCCGCGGCCACCGCGTCCTGCTCGATCCCGCGGCCGCCGAGCAGCGGCTCGCCGAGCTCGCGGAGCAGCTCGTCGCGGCGCACGCGCGCCGCAGCGCGGAGGGGGTGCTGGTCTTCCCCCCCGAGGAGCACCTGGTGCTCGGCCCGGCGGCCCTGGAGGCGTCCCGGCAGGGGCCGCACCTCCAGGTCGGGGGCCTCCGGCTCGGCGTCGTCGATCCCCGGGAGCCCGCGGCGCCCAGCCTGCACTTCGGGGTCGAGCGCCACCCCGCCCGCTTCACCACCACGGATCCGGACGCGACCCCGGAGGACAGCCACCTCGCCCCCTTCGCCCGCCAGGTGCACCGCTGGCTGCGGGAGGGGCAGCGGGTCGGGCTGGTCGTCGGCAGCCGGGGCCGAGCCGAGCGGGCGCGGGAGCTCCTGCGGACCCTCGGCTTCCCGGTGACCATCGAGGAGCGGGGCCTCTCGGTGCGGGCGGCCGGCGACGACGGCCTGCAGCCGGGGGCCCTGCGGATCGTCGTCGGCGAGCTGAGCGCCGGCTTCGACGTGCCGGCCCACGGGCTGGTGGTGGTCCACGAGGCGGAGGTCTTCGGGGAGCGGGTCCAGCGGCCGCGGCGGGCGCGCCAGGCGGTCGGCGAGGGGCTGCTCGCGGCCTTCCAGGAGCTGAGCGAGGGCGATCTCGTGGTGCACCGCGAGCATGGCGTCGGCCGCTACCGGGCCCTCGTCAAGCTCGTCGTCGGTGGGCTGGAGAACGACTACCTGCTCCTCGAGTACTCGGGCAGCGATCGGCTCTACCTGCCGGTGCAGCGCCTGGACATGATCCACCGCTACGTCGGCGGCGAGGGGGGCGGCGGCTCCCCCTCCCTCGACAAGCTGGGCGGGGTCGGCTGGGCGCGCACCCGGCGCAAGGTGAAGGAGGGGGTCGAGCAGCTCGCCCGGGAGCTCCTGCAGCTCCACGCGTCCCGGACTGCCAGCCGGGGCATCGTCTTCCCGGAGCCGGACGAGCTGTTCCGGGAGCTCGAGGCCCGCTTCCCCTACGAGGAGACCCCCGATCAGGCGGACGCGATCGCCGCGGTGCTCGAGGGCATGACCCAGCCGGGCTGCATGGACCACCTCGTCTGCGGCGACGTCGGTTACGGCAAGACCGAGGTCGCCCTGCGTGCGGCGTTCCTCGCCGCGCTCGGTGGCGCGCAGGTGGCCGTGCTCTGCCCGACGACGGTGCTCGCGGCCCAGCACCTGGCGACCTTCCGGGAGCGCTACCAGGGCTTCCCCGTGCGGGTCGAGGGCTTGTCGCGCTTCACCCCGCCCAAGGAGGTGCCCGGCATCCTCCAGGCCGTCCGCGAAGGGCGGGTCGACGTGCTGGTCGGGACCCACCGGATCCTCAACAAGGACGTGGAGTTCCGTCGTCTCGGCCTCGTGGTCGTCGACGAGGAGCAGCGCTTCGGGGTGAAGCAGAAGGAGCGGCTGAAGACCCTGCGGACCGAGGTGGACGTGCTGACCCTCACCGCCACCCCGATCCCGCGCACGCTGAACATGGCCCTCTCGGGGCTGAAGGACATCTCGATCATCGCCACCGCGCCGGTGGATCGGCAGTCGATCAGGACTTTCGTCACACAGTGGGACCCGGGAGTCATCCGGGAGGCGGTGCTGCAGGAGCTCTCCCGCGGCGGGCAGGTCTTCTACGTCCACAACCGGGTGCAGCACCTCCCGGAGGTCCACCAGCGTCTGCGCGAGCTGGTGCCCGAGGCGCGCATCGGGGTGGCCCACGGCCAGATGGCGGGGGAGGCCGTGGAGCGGGTGATGCTCGCCTTCATGCGCGGGGAGATCAACGTCCTGCTCTGCACCGCGATCATCGAATCGGGGCTGGACATCCCCCGGGCGAACACGATGGTCATCGAGGACGCGCACACCTTCGGCCTGGCCCAGCTCTACCAGCTCCGCGGGCGGGTCGGGCGCTCCAAGCACCGGGCCTTCGCCTACCTGGTGGTGCCACCCCGCCGCTCCCTGACCGAGCAGGCCGCGAAGCGCATCGAGGCCCTGCAGCGCTTCACCGAGCTCGGCGCCGGCTTCCAGATCGCGAGCCTCGATCTGGAGCTCCGGGGGGCAGGGGACCTCCTCGGCGCGGAGCAGAGCGGCAGCGTGCAGGCGGTCGGCTTCGAGCTGTACACCCGGATGCTGGAGGAGGCGGTCCAGGAGCTGCAGGGCACGCCGGTCACTCCGGAGATCGAGCCGGAGCTGAAGCTGGGCGTCTCGGCCCGCTTGCCCGAGGAGTACCTCCCCGACACCGGGCTCCGTCTGGGGATGTACAAGCGCCTGTCGCGGGCCGCGAGCCTCGAGGAGGTCGGCGTCATCCAGGAGGAGCTCATCGACCGCTTCGGCCCGGCGCCCGCGCCCGTGACCTGCCTGATCCGGGCGATGGAGATCAAGGCCCTGGCGCGCCAGGCGGGGATCGCCGTCGTCGAGCGCCTGGAGGGGCGCGTCTCCTTCGAGTTCGGCCGGGAGCCGCCCGACACCACGCGGGTGCTCGAGCTGCTCAACCGGCGTCGCAGCCCCTGGCGGGCCACCGCCGAGATGGTGCTCTCCCACCCCGTGCCCGTGGCCGCGGCGGAGGCCTTGCCGGCGATCCGGGATCTCTTGCAGGAGCTGCTCGGTCATGCTACGGAAACGCCCCGGTCTCCTGCCACCCAGCCGGTGAGGCGGCGAGGCTAGATCAGAAGACGACGGTCGCGGGCCGGGAGGGCGCGCCGGCCGTCCGGGTGGACGAGGCCAACGCCGAGGAGGAAGCTGATGCGACGGATGTTCTGGATTGTCGGGGCCCTGGCGCTGGGGATGGTGTCCTGCGAGGAGGTGACCTCCGAGCCGGGGCAGGGGTCCCGGACCTTCCGGGACGAGTTCAAGTCCCAGCTCTCCCAGGAGGATCAGGGCAAGGTCCTGGCCCGCATCGACGACCACGTCATCACCCTCGGTGATTTCGAGCGGCACCTCGCGGCCCAGCCGCCCTACGCCCGGACCCGCTTCGCCAGCAGCCCCGAGCGGCAGAAGGAGTTCCTCGACAACCTGATCCGCTTCGAGGTGCTGGCCAGCGAGGCCCAGCGGCGCGGCTACCACCGCCACCCCGAGGTCATCCAGGCCATGAAGCAGACCATGGTCCGCAAGATGATGACCGGCGAGGTGTCGGACGCCATGAAGCTCTCCGACATCACCGACGAGGAGCTGAAGGCCTACTACGACTCCCACGCCAGCGAGTACCACAAGCCCGAGGAGGTGCGGGTCAGCCACCTGCTGGTGCAGTCCAAGGACGAGGCCGATCAGTACCACGCCCGCCTGACCTCGGAGATCGGCCAGGACAAGGCCAACTACCGCAAGATCTTTGCCGATCTGGTCAAGCAGGTCTCCCTCGACCAGGACACCAAGGAGCAGGGCGGTGACCTGCGCTTCTTCGCCCGCAACGAGGAGGGCGGCACGCAGCCCAAGGCCCTCACCGAGGCCGCCTTCGGCATCGCGCAGGTGGGCACCCTCGGCCCGGTGGTCCAGACGGAGCGCGGCTGGCACGTCATCCTGCTGACCGGCAAGAAGAACCGGTACGACCGGGACTTCGAGCAGGTGAAGCGCCAGATCCAGAACCGGCTCTTCCGCGAGAAGAAGCGGGCCAACACCGACTCCTTCGTCGAGGGAGTGCGGCAGGCTGCCAAGGTGGAGCGGCACGACGAGCTGCTCGGCACCATCAAGATCGACGCGCCCGAGGCTCCCGCGGCCGGTCCCGAGGCGTTGCCGGGCGCAATCGTGCCGGCCGTTCCCGCTCCCGCAGCGGCTCCGGCTCCGGCGGCGGCTCCGGCTCCGGCGGCGGCTCCGGCTCCGGCGGCGGCTCCGGCTCCCGCGGCGGCTCCGACCCCGGCACCGGCAAACCCTTGATCTCGCCAGGCGGCCGCACCCTGCTCGGCGGGGCGCTCTTGCTCCTCGCCCTGACCGCGGTCGTGCCGGCCCGTGCCGAGGTGCTCGACCGGATCGCCGCGGTGGTCAACGACGAGGTGATCACCCTGCGGGAGGTGCGCCGGGCCGCCGCGCCCGCCTTCGCCGGGCTGACCGGCATCGCCAGCGAGGAGCTGCTCCGCCAGGAGCAGGACCGGGTCCTGCGGGACGCCCTCGACGAGCTGATCGGCCAGTTGCTGCTCTGGCAGTCCGCCCAGGAGCTGAAGATCACCGTCGACGCCGCGGAGATCGGCGAGTACGTGGACCAGGTCAAGCGCCAGTACTCGTGGGACGACACGGCCATGAACGAGGCCTTGCAGCGGGAGGGCAGCTCCCTCGAGGAGTTCCGCCTCGACGTGCGCAAGCGGCTGACGACCTCCCGCCTGGTGCAGATGAAGCTGGGCTCCACGGTGCGCGTCAGCGAGGCCGAGGTGGACGAGGCCCTGCGCCGGGAGTACTCGACCCTGGCCAGCCAGACCGAGCTGACCTTGCGGCACATCATGCTGCTCGTCGCGGAGGGGGCCTCGCCCGACGAGGAGGCGCGCGTGCGGGACAAGGCCCGGGAGATCCTGGACCGGGCCCGGCAGCCGGGCGCGGATTTCGCCGAGCTGGCCCGGACTCTCTCCGAGGGACCGGGGGCCGAACGGGGGGGCGACCTCGGGAGCGTCACCCGGGGGATGCTCGATCCGGCCTTCGAGCAGGCGGCGTTCTCGGCCACGGTGGGCGAGGTCGTCGGTCCGGTCCGGACCCGCTACGGCTACCACCTGATCCAGGTGACCCGCAGCCGGGAGCTGGAGCCCAAGGAAGAGCCGGTGCTGCGCCGCGAGGTCCAGGCCCGGCTCCGCCAGGCCGCCATGGAGCGGGCCATGAAGCGCTGGATCGTCGAGCTGCGCCGCAAGGCCTTCATCGACGTCAAGCTCTGGCCTGGTCCGGCCGCGGGCTCGGCTGCCACCCAGGCCGGCACGGGAGGCTGAACCGCCCTCGCCGGCCCGTCGGTCCGGCGCGGTGCGGCTTCGCCGGCCCGCCGCGTTCCCGAGGGAAAGTCCGTCATGCTACCGGTTGCCGTCGCCATCGGCGATCCCCAGGGAATCGGGCCCGAGGTGCTGCGTCACGCCCTCGCGAGCGAGCTCGGCTGCCGCCGGCTGCGGCTGTACGGCTCCCTGGCGGCCCTCACGGCCGCGCCCGGCCCCCCCTGGCAGCCCGGTCCCGACCTCGAGCTGGTGCCCCTGGAGGAGCCGACGGGGGCCGCGGCCCTGGCCGCCGCGACGGAGGCCCTGGTCGCCGGCGAGGTCGCCGCGCTCGTCACCGGCCCCATCGACAAGGCGCGGGTCGCCACGGTGCTCGGCGATGGCTTCGTCGGCCAGACCGAGTACCTCGCCGAGCGGTTCGGTTGCCGGGGCCAGGAGGTCATGCTCCTCGCGGGGGACCGCCTGCGGGTCGCCCTGCTGACGACCCACCTCGCCCTCCGGGACGTGCCCGCCCGCATCACCCGGGCGGAGACCGTGCGGGTGCTGCGCACGGTCCACCGCGAGCTGCCCCGGCTGTTCGGGATCCCCTCGCCGCGCCTGGCCCTGGCCGCGCTCAACCCCCACGCGGGCGAGGGGGGGCGGTTCGGCGACGAGGAGCAGCGGATCCTCCTCCCGGCCGTCGCGGACCTGCGCGCCGCCGGGATCGTCGTCGCGGGACCCCTGCCCGCGGACAGCCTGTTCGTCCAGGCCGCCGCCGGGGCCTACGATGCGGTCGTCGCCTGCTACCACGACCAGGGGCTCGCACCCCTGAAGCTGGTCGCGTTCCACGATGCGGTCAACGTCACCCTGGGCCTGCCCCGGCTGCGGGTCTCCCCCGACCACGGGGTCGCCCGGGACATCGCGGGGCGCGGGGTCGCCCACCCGGGCAGCATGATCCGGGCGCTCCGGCTGGCCCTGGCCCAGCAGACCCCCGGGCAGGAGAGTCGGCATGAGGCGAGCTGAGGGTTCCCGGCATGGTCTGGCGAGCGGGTGTGGCCGAACGGTTGGGCAGATCGTACTCTCGTTTGGGTTGATCCTGGTCCTTTCCTCCTGCACCTCCGAGGTGGTCGAGCCTAACTGCGCGGGTCCGCTGAAGCTCGTCCTACACGGGGAGCTCGGCGACCGGGAGCTGGTCGTGGAGGACCCGACCATCGATGGGCGGTGGCTCGACAAGCGCTTCTACGTGCACTTCGTCGATCCCTTCGACGGGGTCGGGAGCTGGGTGCTGGAGTTCGGCTACAACCCGCCCATCGCCGACGACCTGCTGCGCTTCCCGGAGGCGGTCAACCTGGCGGCGGCGATGCAGGACGCTGCGACCCCCACCTTCCAGCTCACCAACCGGGCCGCGCAGACCGGCGATCCGGCCCAGAACGCCTGCAACCCGGCCAGCGGCGTCCTCTGTGCCGGGCTGGGGATGTACCAGGCCGAGGACGCCTTCCACCCGGTCACCGACGTCGCGGGGGATCGCCCGTACGATCGCTACTATCCCGTCGAGGACGGGGTCCTGACCCTCGTGGCGTTCACCTCGGACCTCCTGCAGGCCAAGGTCCAGCTCCAGCTCGGCTGGGAGCGGGAGTCCCGGGACCCCGGCCAGGGCGAGCTCGGCGGCTGCTTCAAGGCGCAGCGCCGGCTGGCGACGACCATCGGCGGGGAGGAGCTGCGCTGACGGCCGCGGTCAGGAGGGGCGGCGGGCGAGGGCCACTCGGGGCAATCCAGCGAGATCGTTGCGGATTCCTTCCGGGATCAGGCCCGCCAGGGAGACCAGCGCGCTCACCGCGGGGCCCTGGGTCGCGCCGATCTCGCAGAGGAACCAGCCGCCGGGCACGAGGGCCCGGGCCGCCTCGTCCAGCAGCCGGCGGATCAGCTCCAGCCCCGTCCTCCCGCCGTACAGGGCGCGGGCCGGCTCGTAGCGGGCGACCTCCGGGCTGAGGGCCGGATCGCCCGGGGCGATGTAGGGCGGGTTGCTGACCACCATGGGCAGAGAGCACGCCGCCAGCGGGCCGAGCAGGTCCCCCCGGACGACCTGGACCCGGGACTGGAGCCCCAGGGCCTGCGCGTTGTGGCGGGCCACCTCGGCCGCGCCCTGCTCCAGCTCCACCGCGCAGAGCTGCAGGTGCGGGCGCTCGTGGGCCAGCGCGAGCGCGATGGCCCCGCTGCCCGCGCCGACGTCGACCACCGGCCCGGTCGCGTCCGGCGGCAGCCGGGCGAGGGCCTCGTCGACGAGCAGCTCCGTCTCCGGACGGGGGATCAACACCCGGGGATCCACCGCCAGGTCGAGACCGTAGAACTCCCGCCGCCCCAGCAGGTAGGCCACGGGCTCGCCGTTGGCCCGCCGGACCACCAGGCCTCGCAGGAGGCGGCGCTCCGTCTCGTCGAGGGGGCGGTCGAGGTCGAGGTAGACGCCGAGCCGGTTCTTGCCGAGGACCCGCGCCAGCAGCAGCTCCGCATCGAGGCGGGCCGTGCGGCCGACCCCCCGCTGGTCGAACAGCTCCACCGTCCAGGCGAGCACCTGGCGCACGGTCCAGCCGCGGTCGGTCACGGGAGGGCTCCTGTCCGGCGGGTCGGGTCGATCCAGGGGGACGGGCTCACTCGCCACCGAGCCCCTTGAGCTGGATCCGCTCGTAGTAGGCGGCGTCGAAGGAGTAGGCCTCGAGGTTGGCCTGGAGGAACTCGGTGCAGCGGCCCGCGGCGAGGGGATCCTCGCTCATGGAGCCCGCGATGTCGTTGATGCGGGCCGGGGTGATGGTCGCCAGCAGGTAGCGGCGGTAGTCCTTGGCGCCGGCGACCTCGCCCTTGGTGCGCTTCTGCACGTTGATGAAGGCCAGGGACAGCTTGTCGAGGGACAGCTCGTCGAAGACCCCGGCCGCCCCGCCACCCCACTGGTTGCGACCGATGGCCAGCCAACGCAGGGCGTCGCACGCGACGACCTCCGGGTCGACGCCGATGGAGTACCAGTAGTAGACGGTCGCCTCGCCCTCGCCGAGCTCGACCCGCTCGGCCTGATGGCGCCAGGGCGGGTTGAGCTGGTAGACGCCGAGGGCCCGCTCGATCTGCTGCTTCGGCTCGAGGTCCGGCTCGTCCTCCTCGTAGAACTCCTCGGCCTTGGGGATCTCGACCTCGACGTCCTTGGGCAGGGGCTTGGCCGGGGCGGGCTTGGCCGGGGCGGGCTTGGCTGGGGCGGCAGCGGCCGGCGCCGGCTTGCTCGGCGCGGGCGCCGGGGCCTTGGGCGCCGGGGCCTCCTCTTCTTCTTCCTCCTCGGCGGGGCTCTCCTCCTCGGCGGGGCTCTCCTCCTCGGCGGGGCTCTCCTCCTCGGCGGGGCTCTCCTCCTCGGCGGGGCTCTCCTCCTCGGCGGGGCTCTCCTCCTCGGCGGGGCTCTCCTCCTCGGCGGGGCTCT
>JAVEVO010000097.1:0-14471 GCA_034005005.1 Myxococcota bacterium | reverse complement strand
TCCTCCTCGGCGGGGCTCTCCTCCTCGGCGGGGCTCTCCTCCTCGGCGGGGCTCTCCTCCTCGGCGGGGCTCTCCTCCTCGGCGGGGCTCTCCTCCTCGGCGGGGCTCTCCTCCTCGGCGGGGCTCTCCTCCTCGGCCTCTTCCTCCTCCTCGACCTCCGTGGTCTCTTCCTCCTCCTCCTCGTCCTGGGCGAAGGCCGGCGGACCCAGCAGGAGCAGACCGGTGCAGAGCAGCAGGGTGGGCAGCAGCCGGACGGGATCGCTCACTCGTCTCCTCCCTCGGGCATCGGGCCCCTGGCGGCCGGCATCCTGGATCCTCCAGGACAATACCCCGGAAGGGGGGCCCCTGACAAGGGAGCGGATGGCGGCGTCGTGCCTGCCCGGAGGGTGGTGCGTCGTCCACCGTGCAGGGCGAGGCCCGCGAGCGCGAGGAGCAGGACCAGCCCGCCGGCCAGCTTGGTGGGGGAGGGCACCTCCCCCCAGCCCACGGCGCCGATCAGGGCTGCGCAGAGCACTCCCGCGGTCCCCGTGGCGGCCACCGCCCCGGCCTGCTCCTGGCGGTAGGCCTCGTTCATCGCGAGCTGGCCGAGGGCCGAGGCCAGCCCCGAGCCGACCAGGGCCGCGGCCTCGCCGGGCCCGGGCACGACCGCCACGGGGAGGAACAGGGGCAGCGCGGTGAGCACCGAGACGCAGAGGAAGTAGAACAAGATCGTGGTGTTGTGCTCCGTGGCCGTGAGGTGACGGATCATGACGTACGCGGCCGCGGAGCACACCGCGCCGCCGACGCCGAGCGCCGCGGCCAGGGAGGCGCCGGACCACCCGGGCTGGACCACGACGACCATCCCGGCGAGGGCCAGGGCGATGAGCGCGAGCTGGCCGCCCGAGAGCCGCTCCTTCAGGAAGAGCCAGGCGATCAGCACCACGAAGACCGCGGAGGACTGGATGATGACCGTCGCCTCCGCGAGGGTCAGGGTCTGGATCATGTGGAACAGGGCCAGCAAGGCGGCGGAGCCGAAGAGCCCCCGCAGGAGCAGCGGGCCGTGGCGCTGTCCGACGAACCCCCGGAGCGGGCGCCGACGTACCCGCTGCAAGGCGAGCAGGAAGAGCAGGCCGACGCCGGAGCGGGCGAAGACCGCCTCGGCCACGGGCACCTGGTCGAGCCCAACCTTGCCCAGCGCGCCCATGACCGCGAAGAGGACCGAGGCGAGGAGCATCCAGAGGACGCCCCGGGACACCCGCCGGCCGTGGGCCGGGGAGGCCTCCGGGCATGGCCGCGGCAGCAGGGTCCCGGGCGTGGTCGTGGGCGCGGCGGACATGGGTCCGGTCAGCAGCCGGCCCGCGGGCGGTGGTCGGGGCCGGCGTCGCGCCCGCGGCGCCGCCCGGCGAGCAACGCGAGCCCACCCAGCACCAGGCCGGGGAGGCTGGCGGCCACGTCGGGGGTGTTCGAGCAGGAGCAGCCGAAGCCCTCCTCCTCCGCGCCGACCCGCGGCCTGGGCCCCGCGTCCGGTCGGGCGTCGCCGACCGCCCCGAGATCCGTCACGGCCGGCTCACCGCCGTCCTCTCCCGCATCCTCCGGGGGGCGGCTGGCGTCCGGGGGTGGCTCGCCTGCGTCCCGGGGTGGCTCGCCCGCGTCCGGGTCCGGTCCGCCCGTGTCCCGGTCCGGTCTGCTCGCGTCCGGGCCCGGTTCGCCCGCATCGTCGGGCCGGCCGAGGTCCGGGGCCCCACCATCCGGCGGGCCCAGGTCGGGCGGGGTCACGGGCTGGCAGCTCCCCTCCTGGCAGCGGGTGCCCGCGGGGCAGGGCGCGCTGCCCGGGTCGGGCACGAAGTCCACGGTGAGGGTGTAGGGGCCCGGCTGCTCGAGGAGGTCTGCGACGTAGGTGTCCGCAGTGAGCCAGTACGGGCCCGGGGCGAGGTGCTGCGTGAAGGTGCGGTCGTGGCGGGCGAGGCAGCTCTCCTGGCGGGGCGCGTCGAGCAACTGGATGTCGACGTCGACCCCCGCGTCGTCGGTCACCTCGACGGTCAGGACCCCCGGCTGGCACACCGCCAGGGAGTAGACGAACTCGCGACCGTACTCGTGGGTCTGGGGGGCGCAGCCGTAGTAGTTGAAGTGGCTGGCGGGGGCCGTGCGGGTGTCCCGCTGGTCCGTGAAGGGGAAGGAGTCGATGGGCAGGGGTGAGTCGATGGTACCAGGAAGGGCCGGCTCCGGCTCCGCCGCGAACAGGTCCGCGAGGAGGTCCCAGAGCTCGCCACGGCCGACGTCGTACCCCAGGGCCCACATCCCGACGCCCAGCCCCTGCTCGCGGAGGAGCTGGTACTTGTGGCCCAGACTCTCCTCGTCGTCGTACCAGGTCTGGTGGATCACCCCGGCCGTCTCCTCGACGTACCAGGGGTTGGCCGCGTCCGGCTCCCAGCGCCGCACGATCGTCTCGTCGGCGAGCGCGGCCCGGGCCGCGCTGAAGGTGGGGTTGCGGATGAAGCCGACGGTCGCGCTGGCGACCTCGCGGTCGTGGGTGGTCCAGGTGGTGCCGTAGTAGGGCACGCCCCAGACGAGCTGGCCACGCTGCTCCTCGCCGATGAGCCGGGAGTAGACCGCGATGGTGCGGGCCATGGACCAGGAGAGGTGCCCCCGCCAGGTGGGCCCCAGCCGGAGCTGCCCCACGGGGCCGGCGTCCGCGCTGTCCCGCCAGTGGTAGCCGTAGCCCATGATGAAGAAGAGGTCCGCGCTCTGCAGCAGCCGGGCGAGGTCGAAGCTGTCGGACCAGTCCACCGCCGGCCCGGCGATGGAGATCCCGGCGTCCGGCTGCCCGGCCGCGACGAAGCCCTGGCGCAGCTCCTCGATGAACAGGGAGAAGCCCTCCCGGGTGCCCGCGGGCAGCCCCTCGAAGTCGATGGACGCGCCATCGGCCCCGCCGGCGCGCACCTCCCGGACGATGGTGGCCACGGCCGCGGCCCGCCGCTCGGCCGTGCCGCAGAGCTGGGCGATCTGGGCCCCGGAGAAGAGGGTGATCGTCAGCTCCACCTTCACGCCGTTGGCGTGCGCGGTCGCGACGAACCCCGGATCGGGCCAGCCGTGGCGCTCGGTGACCTGGCCGGTGCCGTCGATGCCCACCGCGAAGTAGGCGATGTGGGTCAGCAGGTCCCAGCGCAGCTCGTCGAAGCCGCTCGCCCAGTACGGGAAGTAGCCGTAGACCACCCGGTCGACCCGTGGCCCGGACTTCGTCTCCCTGCCGGCCCAGCGCCGCGGGGGGAAGGGCCGGGGACGCGGGGCGACGTCCTGGTGGCGGGCCAGGTCCGCGGCATGGACGGAGTCGGGGGCCGGGAGCCGGGCCGCCTCCCGGGCCGTGGGCGGTGCGGCCTCGCCGGCGTACGCGCCCACCGGGGCGAGGCCGAGGCCGAGCAGCACACCGCAGAGCAGGAGGGGGGGCCGCGTGTCCCGGCAGCGTGGCGGACGGTTCATGGGGCTCATATCGCCCGCGGCGCCGCAGAAGGCAAGGGATGGTCGACGGCTTTCCTTTTTCCGGGTCCCCCGGATGTGCTAAAGACGACAGACAGTCTCTCCCGGACCAGGAGCGGGAGGCCTGCAGCCCAGGAGGAGCGATGTCCGAGCTGATTCTGGTCATCAACCCCGGCTCGACCTCGACCAAGGTCGGGCTCTTCCAGGACGGCGCCGCCCGGAACGAGGAGAACCTCACCCACGAGGCGGAGGAGCTGCGGCCTGACCGTCCGGTGTTCGAGCAGCTCCCCCTGCGCCTGGCCGCGGTGCGGGAGCTGCTGGTCCGCTGGGGGGTGGCCGTCGGCGAGCTGGCCGCGGTCGTCGGCCGGGGGGGGCTGCTGCCGCCCCTGCCCGGCGGCACCTACCAGGTGGACACCGACATGCTGGACCGCCTGGCCCGGGCCGAGCGCGGCGAACACGCCAGCAACCTCGGGGCGGCCCTGGCCTTCACCCTCGCGCAGGAGGCGGGCCGGCCGGCCTACATCGTCGATCCGGTCTCGGTGGACGAGCTCTGGCCCGTGGCCCGGGTCACCGGGCGCCCCGAGCTGGCGCGCTCCTCCGTCTGCCATGCGCTCAACCTGCGGGCCACGGCTCACGCCCACGCCACCAAGCTGGGGCGGCCCCTGGCCGAGCTGCGGCTGGTGGTCGCCCACCTCGGCGGCGGCGTCTCCCTGGCCGCGGTCGCCGGAGGCCGGCTGGTGGATGTGATCAACCCCCGGGAAGAGGGCCCCATGTCCGCGGACCGGGCCGGTGGCCTGCCGACGCTCCCCTTCGGGATCTGGGCGGTGGAGAAGGGCTACACCGTGGCCGACCTGGAGCGGCTCTGCTTCCGGGAGGGGGGCTTCTTCGCCCACCTCGGCACGCGCGACCTGCGGGAGATCTACCGCCGCGTCGAGGCCGGTGACGAGGCGGCCCAGCGGGTCGTCGAGGCCCTGGTCTACCAGGTCGCCCGGGCCATCGGCGGCCTGGCGGCCTGCCTCGCGGGCCGGGTCGACGCGGTCCTGCTCACGGGAGGGATGGCCAAGGAACCCCGGCTCACCGCGGAGATCCGCGACCGGGTCGCGTTCATCGGACCGGTGCACGTCTACCCCGGCGAGAACGAGCTCGCGGCCCTCGCCGCGGGGGCCGCCCGGGTGCTCCGGGGCGAGGAGCTGGCCCGGACGATCGGGCAGCCGGGCAAGTAGCGGAGTTCTTCATGGATCTCGACCAGTTGCGTGATGTCCTCGTCCGGCTGCAGCAAGGCCGGACCGGCCTCGAGGAGGCCCTCGCCCAGCTCGCGGCCAGCGGCCACGGCCCGGCCGCATTCGCCCGCTTCGACACGGAGCGACTCCAGCGCACGGGCATGGAGGAGGCGATCTTCGCCCCGGGCAAGCGCCCCGAGCACCTCGAGGCCCTGATCGCCCGCTCCCTCGAGCAGCACGGGGCGGTCCTGGTGACCCGCGTCCCGGACCTCGAGGGGCAACGGCTCGTCGGCCGCTTCCCCCTGCTCGACCACAACCCCGTCGCGCGCACCCTCCGCTACCGCGCCGCGGCCCCGCCCTTCCCCGCCCACGGCACCGTCGCGGTGGTCACCGCGGGGACCGCGGACCTGCCCGTCGCCGAGGAGGCCCTGGTGACCCTCGAGCAGCTCGGCAGTCCGGCCCTGCGGGTCATCGACGTCGGCGTCGCCGGGATCCACCGCCTCTTCGAGCGGCTCGCCGAGCTGCGCCGCGCCTCGGCCCTGATCGTCGTCGCCGGCATGGAGGGGGCGCTCCCCGGCGTCCTCGGCGGCCTCGTGGACCGGCCGGTCCTCGCGGTGCCGACCAGCGTCGGCGTCGGCGCCTACCTCGGCGGCTTCTCCGCCCTGCTGACCATGCTCAACACCTGCGCCCCGGGCGTCGCGGTCCTCAACATCGACAATGGCTTCGGCGCCGCCTGCCTGGCCCACCGGATCAATCGCCTCGCGGCGTCGTCCGCGACCCCGCCCGCCGAGGAGCCTTGATGCACGACGGTCACGAGCACGAGCACGCCCACGAGCACGCCCACGAGCACGCCCACGAGCACGCCCACGGGCACGCCCACGGGCACGAGCACGAGCACGAGCACGAGCACGACCCCTTCCCGGCCCCGCTCCCGCCTGGCCAGGGCCGGGTCGCCTACCTCGATGCGCAGCACGGGATCGCTGGAGACATGGTCCTGGGAGCTCTCATCGGCCTGGGACTTTCGCCGTCCTTCTTCGAGCAGGTAGCCCGCAGCCTCGGGCTCCCCGGGGTCCGCGTGCAGGCGACCTCCGTGCGTCGCTCCGGCATCCAGGGCTGGCAGGTCACGATCACCTCCGACGATCCCCGCCCGCCGGCGCGTCACCTGGGCGCCATCGAGCGGGCGCTGGCCGCGAGCGACCTCCCCGACCCCGTCCAGGACGGCGCCCGGCGGGTCTTCCGCTGCCTGGCCGAGGCCGAGGCCGCGGTCCACGGGGCGACCCTCGAGTCCGTGCACTTCCACGAGGTGGGCGCGGTCGACTCCCTCGTGGACATCGTCGGGGCGGTCGCGGGGTTGCACGCGCTCGGCGTCTCCCGCGTCGTCGCGTCCAGCCTCCCCTTCGGGAGCGGCGAGATCACCTTCTCCCACGGCACCCACGCCCTGCCCGCGCCGGCGGTGGCCGCGCTGGGCACGGGGTTGCTGGTCCACGGCTTCCCCCTCGCCCAGGGAGAGACCGTCACGCCGACGGGCGCGGCCCTGGTGCGCGGCCTCGCCGAGTCCCAGGGCCCCTTGCCGCCCCTGCGGCTGCTCGGGCACGGCCGGGGCGCAGGCGGGCGGGACGACCCCGGCTACGCCAACCTCCTGCGGATCTTCCTGGGGGAGCCCCTCCCGGCGAGCGCCCCGGGGCTGCTCCCCGAGCCGTCCGGCAGCGTGCAGATCGGGGCCGCGCTCGACGACCTGACCCCGCAGCAGCTCGCCTATGCGATGGAGCAGCTCTTCCGGGCGGGCGCGGTCGACGTGCACGTCACGCCCCTGCTGATGAAGAAGGGACGCCCCGGCCACCTGCTCGAGGCCCTCTGCGCCGAAGCGCTGCAGCAGCCCGTCGTCGAGGCCCTGCTGCGCCACACCTCCTCCCTCGGCTGCCGGATCACCCCGGTGCGCAAGGTCGCCCTGAGGCGACGAGAGGTCCGCGTGGCGACCCCCTTCGGCGAGATCCCGGTCAAGGAGGCCCTGCTCGGCGACGAGGTCCTGCACCGCCGCGCCGAGTACGAGGTCGCGGCCGCGGCCGCTCGCCAGCACGGGGTCCCCCTGGAGCAGGTGCTGCAGGCGGCCCTGGCCGCGGCGGGGGACCCGCCCGGGCGATGAGGATCCTCTTCCTCCAGCTCCCCCTGCCGACGACGATCCACGAGCCGGAGGAGGCGCAGCCGGCTCTCGCGGCCGCCCTGCTGCTCAGCCACGCCGCCTCCCAGGGGCGGCTGGCCGGCGTCGAGGCGACGATCTTCCCGGCGGAGCTCGCCTGCACCCTCGGGGACCAGGCCCTGATCGAGCGGATCCTGGACGCCCGCCCCGACGTGCTCGGCCTGTCGATCTTCATGTGGAACGTCGACCGGAGCCTCGCGCTGGCCCGCACCCTGAAGCAGCGGCTCCCCGGGCTGCGGGTCTTCCTCGGCGGCCCCGAGGTCACCCTCGACAACGCCCGGCTGCTGGCCGCGCCCGGGTGGGACGGGCTCGCGGTGGGGGAGGGGGAGCGGACCTTTTTGGACCTGCTCGACCTGCTCCGGGAGGGTGCGCCCACGCCCGCGGCCGCTCCCCCGGGGCTCGTGCTGCGGCGGCCCGGGGCGGAGGGGCTGCTCGTCGGCCCGCCCGCCCGGCTGCTGGACTCCCTCGACACCCTGCGCCCCTACCAGGGCTGGCTCCCCGTGCCGCGCGGCCAGGAGGCCCTCCTGGAGACCGCCCGGGGCTGCTCCTCCCGCTGCCGCTACTGCTACTATCCCAAGGCCCACCCCCGCCGCTCCCTGCTCTCCCGCGACATGGTCCGGGAGCAGGTCCGCCTCTTGCGGGCGGGGGGCGCCCGGGGCGTCTACCTGCTCGATCCCACCCTCACCGATCGTCCCGATCTGCCGGCGCTGCTGGAGCTGCTGGCCGAGGAGGGTGGTGGGGAGCTGGCGTTCTTCGGCGAGCTGCGCGGCGAGCGGGTGACCCCCGCGCTCGCGGCGCAGCTCGCCCGGGCCGGCTTCGGCGAGCTCGAGGTGGGGTTGCAGTCGGTCAACCCCCGCGCCCTCCGCCAGGTCGGCCGCCGGCTGGACCGGGCGAAGCTGGTCGCCGGCCTCGCGGCCTTGCGCGACGTGGGGATCCGGCCGACCCTGGACCTGATCGTCGGCCTGCCCGGGGACACGCCGGCCGGGGTGCGCGAGTCGCTGCTGTTCGTGCACGAGCAGGGCCTCGCGGAGCACGTCCAGGTCTTCACCCTGTCCCTGCTGCCCGGCACTCCCCTGCGGCAGTCCGCGGCCAGCCTGGGGCTGAAGTACCAGTCGGATCCGCCCTACCAGGTCGAAGAGACCCCCGCCTTCGGCCCGGCCGACCTGGAGCAGGCCCTCGACCTGGGCGAGGAGCTGCTGGAGACCGAGCTCGACGCGGTTCCCCTGCCCTTGCTCGCTCCCTTGCCGGGGGGGCTCTCTCGCCTCGAGGACCCCCTGCCCGAGGGGATCCTGGCCTCCCACACTCTGTGGTGCGCGGTGCCGGACCCCCTCGTGGCCGTCCCCGCCATGGCGCAGCGAGCCGCCGCGCTCCTGACGGCCGAGCCCTTCTGCACCCTGGGGATCGTCATCGAGACGGGCCAGCCCTTCCCCTTCGACGTGTACGATCGCCTGCTCGCCGCGCTCGCTCCCTGGAACCGCCGCTACCTCGACCTGCTGCACGGCCGCCGCTCGACCCGCGCGAGCTGGTCCTGCCGGCTGGTCAGCCTGCTGCCCTGGGCCCGGCGCACCGCGGCGACGCGCGCCTGGATGGCCGACGGCTGCTTCTATGCGGACCCGGTCTGGCAGCTCCCCGCGTGGTCCGCGGAGGAGCTGCTCGGGCGGCTGCCGCAGCTCGAGCTGGAGCCCTGGGAGACCGTGCGGGCGACGGTGGTCGATCCCCCCTTGGCGGAGCTGCGCCTCGGCTGGCTGCGGGAGCTCTCCTGGGCCCTGGCCGAGCCCCAGAGCCTCGTCTTCGGCGAGGTGGAGCTGCAGCGGGCCTGGGCCGGGATGCACACCGACCGGCGGTGAGGTCAGCCCGCGGTGGGGAGCTCCGTCTGGGTGGGCGGGAGCAGCTCCTCCGCCGGGATCCCGAGGGCGAGGAGTCGGTCGCGCAGGGGGGCGGTGAACCCGCCGACGAGCAGGACGCTGCTGGCCCCGGTCGCCTGGACGAAGGTCACGAGCTCCTCGAGGTCCGCGTGCCGGGTGAGGGGGAAGGTCCGCTCGACGTCTTCCTCCCGGCGCAGCCGCTCCGGGTCGAGCACCGCGTCCAGCCCCAGCGCGGCCAGGCATGGCCGGGCCGCGCCGCTCGTCAGGGTCGGGGCCTGGCGCGCCGCCAGGGGCCAGAGCAGCACCTCGTCCGCGCGCAGGGCGCCGCGCTTCTCGGGGGCTGCGGCCAGGCGGCCCTGGGCCTGGAGCACGGCCGCCTTGCGGGCGATCGCCGGGTGGCAGCGCACCGGCAGGCCCCGCTCCAGCAGCAAGGCCAGCACTTCCTGGGAGAGGCCCAGCCGGTCGGCGAGGAGCACCGGCGGCTGGCCCGCGTGCAGGCTCTCCTGGACGAAGTCGAGGAGCTCCGCCTCCACCTGCTCCCGCGGGGGCACCCGCAGCCCGGGGCGACCGAGGGGCGCGTCGAGCACCAGCACGTCGCAGCGCCGGATGCGCAGCGGGTCCGCGACGCGGCCGGCGCGGACCGCCAGGCTGCGCGCGTACAGGATGCGGGTCTTGCGCCACGTCACCAGGAGCTGGGCCGCGCCGTGCAGGAAGCCCGAGGGGATCAGCTCCAGCTCCAGCTCGCCGAGGAAGAAGGGACGAAAGTACGGGCAGGGCAAGGGCAGGGCCGCGCCGAGCCCGTGCTCGAGTAGCTCGAAGGTCCCGGGTGTCGCCAGCACCTTGCGGTGCACCGGGAGGTCCTCCACCGCCGCGTGGGAGAGGAAGCAGAGGTCCCGGTCGCGCGGGGCGTCGAACCACAGGATCGTGCCGCCGAGGTGCAGGCCGTCGTCGTACTCCAGCAGCCGCTCCGGTGGCGGGGACGGGATGCGGGCGGCCATCAGCCGGTCCCCCCGGACGCGGGCCCGCCGAACCCCAGCAGCAGCAGGCCCGCACCGGCCAGCAGCAGGGCCAGCAGCACCAGGCCGTCCCGGCGGTCGCCGGGCGCGGGGGCCTCGGCGGGCTCGAGGCAGCCGACGCCCGCCCCGAGCAAGGCGGCCAACTCCGGGCCACGGAAGCTCAGCAGGAGGGCCGGCCGCCCGGGATCCGCGGCGGCCAGGGCCGCGACGCCGAGCAGCAGCGGGACGCCGACGAACAGGAGGCCGAGGCGCGGCGCCTGCAGCCCGCCCGGCAGGCGCGGGTGGCCCAGGGCCCGGGGGAGGCGCAGCGCGGCCGCGGGGCGGGCCGGCGCCGTGGCGAGACCCAGCAGCACACCGGCCGCCGCGCTCGCCTCGCCGGCCCAGCGCAGGGGGAGCGCCGCCCCGACCGGGGCCAGCAGCAGGCCGAGCGCCAGCAGCAGCAGCAGCAGGACCGGGGACCAGGCGCTCCCCTCGTCCGGTCCCGCGGCCAGGGGGGGCAGTCCGGGGGAGACCGCCCCCGTCGCGTCCCCCGGGAGGCGATCCAGCAGGGAGGTCGCGGTCGTGCCCAGCAGCAGCAGCAGGCCCAGCGCCCCCAGCCCGACGGCCGGGGCCACGGTCGCCCCCCCGGGCGGGGCGCCGAGCCCGCTCAGCGCCGGCAGCAGCAGCAGCAGCAGCCCGGCGGGGAGCAGCAGGAGGGGCGGGGAGGCCTGCTCCGCGGCGTCGAGCAGGCGTCGGGGAGTCGCCACCTGGCGGGGAGGCACCCGCAGCAGCCCCAGCCCGGGCCAGAGCAGCAACCCCCCGAGCAGGCCACCGACGAGCAGGCCCCGGGTGGTGGCGGGCGCGGCCTCGCCGAGGCTCAGGGCGCCGACGAGCAGCCCCAGGGGGACGAAGGGCCCCACCGTCGCGCCGAGGCGGGTCGTCGCCGAGGGCCAGCGCGCGGCGGTGGCCTGGAGGGTCCGCTGCCAGGCGAGATTGAGCAGCAGCAAGGCGGCCCCCGCGCAGCCGAGGATGAGCCCGGGAGCGGGGAAGGCGGTGCGCTCGAGGACGAGGGTGAGGGGCACCAGCACGAGGAGGGGGACACCGATCCAGCCGACCGGGCCGACCGGCAGCCGCCGACCGTGAACCGCTCCTGCTGGCCCTGCTCCGCTCAACCATCCACTCCGGCCGCCCACGCGGCCCGCTGGTCCTTCCCGCCGCAGCATGGCAGGGTGAGGGCGAGTGGTCAAGATTCTGACATCGGGGGGCGAGGCCTACTTGTCAGCCATGGCGGAGGCTCCGGGCCAGCCGGGTCGCCTCGGGGAGCTGCTCCCGGATGGAGCGGGCGAGGCGCAGGAGGCTCTGGGCGCGGCGCAGGTTGTGGTCCGCGGCCGAGGGGAAGCGCGCCGGATCCCACCCGAAGTACCGCTCCTCCAGGGCGTCCCGGCAGAAGCGGGCGGCCAGCTCGAGCGCGATGGTCCAGATCCCGGGCACGAGCGCGTCGACCTCCGCGGCGGTGAGCAGGTCGCCCGCGCCGCGGGCATAGCCCTGTAGGGCCGCCGCGAACAGGGCGCAGTCGAAGCGCGCCGCGAGGCTCTCCTCGCCCGCGGGGTTGCACCACGAGCGGAAGGCGTCGCCCAGCTCCACGGGCAGGGTCCCCGGACCGAGGGTGTCGAGGTCGACCAGCGCGACGCCGCGGCCGCTGCCGTCCGGCGCGAAGAGCAGGTTGCTGATCTTCAGATCCCCGTGCACCAGGCGCACGGGCCCGGTGGGCAGGGGGGGCAGCTCCCGCGCCAGCTCGCGGATCGCCTCCGCCACGGGGTGGATCGCCGTGTAAAGCCGGTGCGCCGCGCCCGCGGTCAGGGCCGCGGCCAGCCGCTGCAGGTGGGCCGCGGTGTCGTGCACCCCTGGGCGGCAAGCGTGAAACGGCCCGCCCAGCTCGGCCGTCGCGCGGTGGAAGCTGCCCACCAGCTCCCCGGCGCCCCGCAGCAGCCGGGGGTCCGCGGTCTGCTCCACGGTCAGGCCGGGCACGAAGCTCAGCAGCCGCCAGCGGCCCTGCTCGCCGAGGTCGACCCAGAGCGCGCCGGTCCGGGTGGGCTGCAGCCGCGGCGTCGTCAGGCCCCGCTCGGCGAGGTGCTCCGTGACCCGGTGGATGTCGAGGTGGACCTCGGGGGCGAAGATCGGGTTGACCCGCTGGAGCACGTGGCGGCCCCCGCCCTCCTCCTCGACGAGGAGGGTCCGGTTGATCAGCCCGTGGCCGAGGGGGCCGAGCCGGCAGGGGAGCCGCAGCGGGTAGCGGGCGAGCGCGGTCCAGGCGGGGTCCGTGGCGGGGATCATTTGCGCTTGATGACGCTGCGCAGGTCCCCGTGGGGCTGCCGCGGGTGGGTGTGCCGGTTCCACTCCTGCGCGTTCTCGATGACGTAGAAGGCCTGGGGGTCGACGGCCAGCGCGCTGCGGACCAGCAAGGGTACGTCCTTGCGGGGCGTGGTGGCGTAGACCAGGGTCACCGGCCCTTCCAGACCCTCGCCCTGGAAGGTGGTCACGCCCTGCCCCTCCTCCCGCAGCACCTCGGCGACCCGCTGGCCCTGGGTCGCGGAGAAGATGCGCACCACCGAGATCCCGAGGGCCAGCTTGCGCTCCAGCAGGATGCCGACGCCGTTGCCGGCCGCGAACCCCGCGGCGTAGGCGAACAGCAGCAGGGGCGTATCGTGGACCCGGGCGATGACGCCCGAGACCACGGTGATCCAGATCAACACCTCGAGGAAGCCGACGGCCATCGCCAGGCGGACCTGGCCGCGCACGATGGAGAGGGTCCGCACGGTGCCGAGGCTGACGTCGACGATGCGGGCCAGGAAGATCGCCAGGGCCATCAGACCGACGGGCAGGGTCGTCAAGAACTCCAAGTCGGACCTCCCACGACGGGGGCGTGTTCCGGCACGCGCCAGACACCCAGCAGCTTGGCCACGCGTGGCCAGGAGTCAAGGGATGTGAACATGGGTTCACATGGGGGGAGTCGCGCTGGCCCGCCCCAGGGAGCAGCGACCGGCTCGGGTCCCCGGTCGGGGATCCTGGCACATGACTTGCTTGGGACAAGGGGTGACTGCAGGCCGGCCCGCCAGGTGGTGTGGCCCCTGCACGGGAGTCGTCCATGCGCCGTCTGCTGCCCCTCCTCCGTCGCGTGTCGCCGCTGCTGCTCGTCGCGGCCCTCTCCGTGAGCGCCCTCCCCGCCTCGGCCCGCTCCCACTGGGAGGTGGGCGCGCGGCTCGACGGCCTGGGTGGCGGGCGGGGTGAGGACGCGGCCAGCGAATCCCAGCTCGGGCTGGGGGGGGCCGGTGCCCTGCTCCGCTGGCGCCACTCCCCGACCTTCGGCATGGAGGTCGCACTGGACGTGCTCACGGGCGATGACGAGCTCGGCTTCTCCCGGGAGCTCATCCAGCTCGACACCGCCCTGCTCGCCTACCTGCTGCACCTCGGGCCCTTCGACGTGTACCTGCGCGGCGGGCTAGGGACGGCCCTGTCCCGCTGGT
The DNA here is from genome assembly GCA_034005005.1 of Myxococcota bacterium. GTDB lineage: Bacteria > Myxococcota_A > JAVEVO01 > JAVEVO01 > JAVEVO01 > JAVEVO01. The sequence goes on along the minus strand of JAVEVO010000097.1, from coordinate 1,217 downwards.
CCGACACCGCGACCGACACCACCTGGGGCACCGGGAGCTGCGTCACCGCGCACGTCGGCGTCGGCTCCGACCTGGTCCTCGGGCGGGTGCGGCTGTTCAGCGACCTGCGCCTGATGATGCTCGCCCCGTTCGGCGACGCGACGGACTTCGGTGCGGTCCCCGTCGGTCCCGAAGGGGTGCTCTACGTCCGCCACCCGGAGCAGGAGAACCGCTTCTATGCTGCGGATGCGGGCACGGAGGAGCTTGGTCCTTTCGGCGCGGTGATGTTCAGCATCGGTGGTACCTTTCAGCCATAGCTGCCCGCCCTCCCCCGGCTGCTGCCGGCCTCCTCCCGACGTGCTATCCTCCTCCCCGTCGTCTTGACGGAGAGGTCCCCCGCGCGGGGGCCGAGGAGGAGCTCATGGGCAAGGCCGAGTTCGATGCGGCGGTGGTGCGGGTGAAGACGCTGGCCAAGGCCCCGCCGCCCAAGACGCTGCTCGACCTGTACAGCCTCTACAAGCAGGCGAGCGACGGCGACGTGACCGGCGAGCGGCCGGGGATGCTGGACATCCGCGCCCGCGCCAAGTTCGACGCCTGGGCGACCCGCAAGGGGATGCCCCGCGAGACGGCGATGGAGCAGTACGTCGCGCTGGTGGACGGCCTGTTCGTGGCCCAGGGCAAGGGCTGAACGCGAGCTGCGGGCGGGCCGCGTCCGGTGTGCCGGCGCGCGCCCCCCGCGTCCGCGGCTACTTCGCGAAGCGCTTGTCGTCGTGCTTGCCGCCACCGGTCGCGCCGACGGCCTTGCGCTCCTCGTTGAGCCGCTTCAGGATGGCGAGGGCCGCCTCCCGGCCGGAGTCGATCTCCGACTCGGGCCCGGCCATGACCAGCCGCCCCGTCGCGCCGAAGGGCTGCACCTGGATCAGCTTGATCGTCGCGGCCTTCAGGGCCTCGTTGCACGCGATGCTGAGGTAGGCGGCCGGCGTGGCCTCGAGGATGAAGACCGAGTCGCCGGCGACGACCATGTTCCCCTTGGAGGTGCCGGTGAAGTAGATCGCGTGATCCTGCTCGATCGCCCGGATGACCTTGTCGGTGAGGATGACCACCTCGGCCCGGTCGCCGATGGTCAGGCCGACGGAGCGGAGCACCATCGCCCCGGCCTCCCTGACCTCCCCCTGGTCCGCGTGGTGCACCTGCATCATCCCGAAGTGCCTCTCGGTGACCACCGAGCCCAGGCGCAC
>JAVEVO010000096.1:2084-25836 GCA_034005005.1 Myxococcota bacterium | reverse complement strand
GGGCCTCCTCGGCCTCCTGACGGGCGAGGCGCGCCTGCTCCCGGAGCGACTCGGCCTCCTCCCGGGCGCGTCGCTCGGTCTGCTCGATCTCGGAGCGCACCTCCTGGGCCAGGTTGGCCTCCTCGGTCGCCAGCCGGACCTCCACGACCGCGGCCAGGCGCTCTTCCTCGGCCTGACGTGCCTCCGCGAGGGCCTGCTGGAGGATCAGCTCGGAGCGTCGCCGGCTCTCCTCGAGGGCCTTCTCCTTCGCCTCGAGCAGGCGTTGCCGTCGCTCCTGCTCCGGCTCCGGCGGCGTGGACGCGTCGCCCGCCGGATCTCGCAGGGCCGCGGCCTGATCGCGCAGGGAGCGGGCGAAGGCGTCCTGCTGGTCACGCGTCTGCGCGGCGATCTGCTCCCGGACCTGGCCGGCCAGCCGCTGTCGCTCCTCGGCCTCGACCTGGCCCCGGATGCCCTCGGCCAGTTGCTGGTGCGCGCTCCCGGCCACGACCGCGCGGGGCTCGCGTGCGGCGGTCGGCCCACGGCCCTGCTCCGGGAGGAGCCGGCGGCGCACCTCCTCCTCGACCCGGCGCTGGATGTACTCTTGCTGGACGCGTCGCTGGAGCTCCTCGGCCACCCGGAGCTGGATCTGCTCCTCGAGCCAGGTGCGCGAGGGGATCTCCGGTGGCAACCCCGCGGCCGGCTCCGTCTGCCGCGGTCCTTCGGCCAGGCTCGCCAGCGGGACGTAGGGCGGCAGTGGCCCCTGGTCGAGCACCGGCGGTGGCAGCGTCCCCACCACCTCCACCTCCGGCGAGGGCCGCGAGGTCGCGTCGACCGACAGCGAGGCGGGCAGCGGGGTGAAGATCTCGAGGAAGCCCTCGGCCTCACCCGCCTCCGACCTCTCGGGGACGGTGACCACGGGGGCCGTGGAGGCCGCGACGTGGCTGATTTTCTTGAAGACGGGCAGCTCCTCCGTGTCCGGCGGCGGCTCCGGCTCCAGGTCGTCGGCGAGGGGTGGGGCATCCGGCGCGGCCTCGACGAGCGCGCTCTGGGGGCGTGGCGACTCCCGGGACTTGAGGCTCCAGACCTGGGTGGTGCCGGTGCGGCCCTCCGGCTCCTCACCGGGCGGCCGGCTCCGCCCGGCCCGGGCGCGCAGGGCGCGCTCGGACGAGGCCTGGCGGGGGCGGGCGGAGGGGTGCGCCCCCGTGGACTTGCTCCCGCGCGGCCGCTCGTCGCCCACGGAGGTCAGCCAGTTGTTCAGCTCCTCGGAGAGCGTGCGCTTGTCGTCGTGCTCCTCGCCCTCGGCGAGGAGCAGCAGGTGCTGCTCGTAGAGCCGCACCGTGGCCCGCAAGGTCTCGAGATCGGGGAAGGGGCTGTCCTCGACCACCCGCGACACGGTGCGCACGCCGTCGAAGAGGCGCAGCACGTCGCTGACCTGCAGGGGGATGCGATCGAGGTCCAGGGCCAGCCGCGGCAGGTCCACCCGCAGCACCGGGTCGGGCACCGGCAGCCGGAGCTGCAGGGCCGAGCAGCGGTCCAGCAGGCTCAAGCCTTCGTCGAGCAGCTCGTCGAGCCCCTTGGTGATCCGCTGCCGCTGGTGCACCTCCCGCAGGTCGACGGTGAACGAGCCCTCGGGCCAGCGCAGCAGGCGGAAGAAGGCCTCCTCGCCGTCGAGCCGGCCGACCCGCGCATCCAGCACCCGGCCGTGGCGGATGTAGATGCGTCCTCGATATTCCTCACGATCCAGGTAGATGAGCCCCGTCGCCTGGCCCTGCTGCATGGTCTGCAACAGGTCGACCAGGCCGAGGCTCTCCAGGCTGCCCTCCAGGGGGACGGCCGGCAGGGGCTGGGACGCGGACAGGCTCTGCTTCTGGAGCAGGATCTGGACGCGGGCGACCACCTCCCGGACGAAGATCGGCCGCGTCAGGTACTCCTCGACGCCCAGCTCGAGCCCCCGTCGCCGGTCCTCGATCTGGCCCTCCCGGGTGAGGAAGACGAAGGGCAGGTTCTGCCAGCGGGGGTGGTCGAGGAGCCGGCGGCGGAGCTCGAAGCCGTCCAGGCCGGGGAGCGCGGTGTCCGAGATGATCAGGTCGATCTCGGTGGTCGGAGGCAGCGCGAGCACCGTCTCGGCGTCGGGGGCGGTCAGCAGATCGTAGCCCGCCTTGCGCAGGCTGACCTCCATCAGCCGACGGCTGTGGGGGTCCCCGTCGACCAGGAGCAATGTCGGAGTGCTCAACGCTGCCTCCGCGGTCGGGCCGTGCTCGGCCTGCTGGTGCCCGGGATGCGTGTCTCCCGGGGAGGGATCGACCGCGTCGGCCATTTTAGGTTGCGACGGCGGAATGGGGAATAGGAATGCGGCGAGTCGCACTGGTTGACGTCGGGCCCCGCAGGGCATAGTGTGCCCTCAGCCTGCGGAGGGCACACCATGCCGCCTCGATGTCCCTGGATCTCGTCTCGCTTCCCCCGCTCTCGCCTCGTCCCGTGGCTGGCCCTCGGGCTGGTGCTCGGCCTGTCCGGCAGCGGCTGTCGCGAGCAGGGGACCGGCGGCTCCCCGCAGGTCAGCGAGGACCGGGTCGTCCAGGCCCTGTTCACGACGGCGCAAGGCTCCGTGGCCGCGATCGCCGCGCGCCACGAGCAGGGCAAGGACATCGCCGCGGACTGCCGCACGGCCCGGGCGCTGTTCGTGGCCGAGCTGGCGCCCTTGCCCCAGCGGCCGGTGCAGGAGCTGCTCGCCAAGCTGCAGCGGCTCTGCCCCGCCCCACCCGCCGCCGGCGGTGCTCCCGGACCTCGCTGAGGAATCCGCGCGCGTCCCGCGGGAGGAAGTTGTCCCCGGCGAGCCGCCGATGGTACACTTCCGCAGGTCGCCCGGCTGCCGCGCGGTCGGCGCCGGAGGCTCGCACCCGATCGCGGAGGGACGTGGATGATCCGGGAATTCGCCCGCAGGCCAATCTCCACCGTCGTGCTGCTGGTTGCGCTCCTCCTGCCACAGGTCGCGCGGGGTGACTACGAGCAGGTCACCCTGACGGATTTCGCCGACATCCTCTCCGGGCCCGGCGAGGACTTCCAGGTCATCCAGGATGGCTCGGAGGGCGACTCGTTCCCCGTCCTCCAGAAGAAGAAGGGCTGGGTCAAGGTGCGGCTCACCTCGGGGGTCGGCTGGATCACCGAGGAGAAGGTCGAGTTCTCCACGGTCGAGGGGGAGGACCTCCCCGGGGGCGAGGTCGAAGCGGGCGAGGGCGGTGAGGGGGAGGCCCCGGCCAAGGAGGAGGGGCAGGAGCAGCCCGCCGGCGAGGAGCGGATCGAGGCCATCGTCAAGACGCGCACCGCCAAGCTCTTCGCCGAAGCGACCACCAAGTCGACCGTCGTCACCAAGGTCAAGAAGGGCGTGCGCATCGAGGTGATCCACCGCTCCGACGACAGCAAGTGGTACAAGGTGCGCCACGATGGCCCCCAGGCCTGGGTCCGGGCTAGCTCCGTGCGGCTCGCCGGCTACGAGGAGGGCCAGGAGCCCGAGGTGCCCACCCTGGCCGAGCTGGAGGCCCGGCGGGCCGCGCTCGCCAAGCCGGCGGCGCCGGACCCCCTCGGCCCCGCCTTGCGGGCCTGGGCAGGTGTGGGCGAGGCCCGGCTGAACCAGCAGTGGGACACCAACGCCAGCGGCACCTATCCGTTCCCCACCTACCGGCCACCCTACGACTACGACCTCGGGACGCCCGGGCCCGCCTTCCTCGGCGGCGTGGGCTACTGGTTCAACCGCTACGTCGGGGCGGAGGCCTCGGGGCGGCTGGTCTGGGCGCACAAGGGCCTGGAGATCAACGATCCGGCCTACACCACCGAGACCACCCGGCTGACCATGGCCTCCTACCTGATCGACGGCTCGGCCATGGGCCGCTTCCCCTTCCTCGACAACGGCGCCTATGTCTCGGGCCGCATCGGCTACCGCTTCTTCAAGCTGTCCTGGGATCAGGCGCAGCCCGACCCCGCGGCCATCGCGGGGGGCACCTCCCCCCTGTTCTGGTCCGTGGTGTACCACGGCCCGCTGGTGGGCCTCGGCGTGCACTTCCCCTTCGCCGACTGGATCGGGGTCGACCTCGACCTGAAGGGGCTGCCGTTCGCCTTCGCGGCGAACGACCTCGAGGGCGGCACCGCGGACACTCCCTCCGGCAACCTCGACGGCGCCTGGGGGATGGGGGGCGAGCTCGGCCTGTACTTCGTGGTCTACCAGGGGCCGCCGAGCCTCACGGTCGAGGTCCGCGGCTTCTTCGACTACGCCAAGAGCAACTACGTCGTGCCGGCGGGCGCCGAGGTCCCCCGGGCCTCCTCCCCCTACCTGCCCTACACCACGGGGGTGTCCACCGAGCAGAGCCTCGGCGGGTCGGCGACCATGAGCGTCCGGTTCTGAGCGAGCACGTCCCGCTGGCCGTGGCCGTGCGGGCGGAAGAGTCACGATGTCCGATCTGCAGGAGCTGCTGGACGAGCTGGTGAGCCCGGACGAGGCGCGCAGCCAGGCGGCCCGGGCGATGTTCCTGCGTCGCCTCGATCTCCCCGCGGCGGCGGTCGGCGTCGCCCGGTTGCTGGGGCACAAGGAGCCGGAGGTGCGCCGGGTCGCGGCCCAGGTGATCGGCGACCTGGGGCCCGCGGCGGGGTCGGCGATGCCCGCGCTGGTCGCCCTGCTCGACGATCCCTCGCCCCGGGTCCGGGAGCAGGCCGCGTTCGCGCTCGCCGCGCTCGGCGAGGGGGCGCCCTATCGCGAGCTCACCGAGGCCTTGATGAAGGCCGCCCACGACCAGGCCTACGAGGTGCGCAAGGCCGGCACCGCGGGTCTGCACCGCCTCGGCTTCTCCGGGGCCGCTCCCTGCCTCGTGCCGCCCGACCTGCTGCCCGGCGAGGAGAGCGAGGCCGAGAGGATCCCCGAGTGGGTCAGCGGGCTCGCGGATCAGCTCATGGCCCACGTCACCCCTCGGCACAGCGGCTGGGTGCTGACCCTCCCCGTCGGCGACAACCGGCTGCAGCGGGTGCGTCTCACGATCAACCCGGCGCGCGACACGCTCACCATCAGCACCGAGTGCGGCCCGATCCATCCCACCCGCTATGGCTGGGCCCTCGAGCAGAACCTCCACCTGTACCCGGGCTGCCTCGCCCTGCGCCGGGAGACCAAGAAGGGCCGCCACGACGAGCTGGTGCTCCAGGTGATCGTGCCCCTCGGCGAGGCCTTCCCCACCCAGACCGTGGAGCTGATCCGCCGGCTGGCCCAGCAGGGAGACGATCTCGAGCAGACCCTCACGGGCCTGGACTCCCGCTGACCGGCATGGCCGACCTGGACCTGTTCGCGCACGCCTCCCAGAAGCTCGGCGCTCCGCTCGCCGAGCTGATCCGGCCGGCAGACCTCGACGACCTGGTCGGTCAGGAGCAGCTCATCGGCCCGGGCACCCTGCTGCGTCAGGCCATCGACGCGGACCGGCTGCCCTCGCTGATCCTCTGGGGGCCTCCCGGCACCGGCAAGACCACCCTGGCCCGCATCGTCGCCCGGCGCACCGGCGCCCGCTTCGTGGCCTTCTCCGCCGTGCTCGGCGGGGTCAAGGAGATCCGCGAGATCGTCCAGCGGGCCAAGGAGGACCGGCAGCTCTACGGGCGTCGGACCCTGCTGTTCGTCGACGAGATCCATCGCTTCAACAAGAGCCAGCAGGACGCCTTCCTCCCGCACCTGGAGGATGGTACCTTGGTCCTGATCGGCGCGACGACCGAGAACCCTTCGTTCGAGCTGAACGCGGCCCTGCTCTCGCGCTGCCGGGTCTTCGTGCTGCGGCCCCTGGACCGGGCGGCCCTGACGACCCTCGTCCGGCGAGCCCTCGCCCATCCGGCCCTCGCGGCCCGGGGGCCGCTGCCCGAGCTGACGCCGGCCGCGTGCGACCTGCTCGTCCTGGCCGCGCACGGGGACGCCCGCCAGGCCCTCGGCTCCCTCGAGGCGGCCCTCGATCACGCTCGGGAGGTGGGCGCCAGCACCATCGACGAGCGCCTGGTGGCCGAGGCCTCCCAGCGCAAGGTGCTGCGCTACGACCGGGCCGGCGACGAGCACTACGCGCTGGTCTCCGCGTTCATCAAGTCCATGCGGGGGAGCGATCCCGACGCGGCGGTCTACTACCTGGTGCGGATGCTCGAGGCCGGTGAGGAGGGGCGGTTCCTCTGCCGCCGGATGGTGATCTTCGCGTCCGAGGACGTCGGGCTGGCCGACCCCCGGGCCTTGCAGGTCGCCGTCGCCGCGTCCCAGGCCTTCGAGCTCGTCGGCCTGCCCGAGGCGGTGCTGCCCTTGAGCGAGGCGGCGATCTACCTCGCGCTGGCCCCCAAGTCCAACACGGTCATCCGGGCCTACACCGCCGCGCGCAAGGAGGTGCGCAGCAGCTTGGCCCTCCCCGTGCCCGCCAAGCTCCGCAACCCGGTGACCGCGCTCGACCGGGCCCAGGGCCACGGCGCATCCTATCGCTATCCTCATGATCTCGAAGGGAATTACTCCCCGGAGCACTACCTGCCGCGTGCCCTGCGCGGCCGGCGCTTCGTGGAGCTCGGGGACAGCGGCGAGGAGGGGGAGCTCCGCCGGCGGCTGAGCGCCTGGGAGGAGCTGCGGGAGGCGGCGACGGCCGGGGAGCCGGCCGCGGGGACGCCCCCCCAAACAGCGGCCCCGGCCCCGGCCCCGGACGGTGGGGTGGGGGAGGGGGAGTAGCCGGGCGGGCTAGTCGGCGAAGACGTTGCTCGGGTCGCGATCGAAGGTGCCGTTGCCGGTGACCTCCACCTTGCCCCGGAAGGTGTTGCCCCGGGCCGCGACCGTCCCGTTGCCGTGCACCCGGAGGGAGCCCTTGGCGCCCTGCACGGTGCACCCCTCGAGGCGCAGGGTGCCGTTGCCGTGGACCTCGATGGCCAGCCCCGCGGCCTGGATCGTCGAGCCGGTGATCGTCATCGTGCAGTTGCCGTGCACCTCGACGGCGGTGCCCTGGCTGTTGATGACCACGCCCTGGACCGTCCGCGTCTCGTTGCCCTTGCAGATCAGGGCGTCCACCGGCTTGCTGGCGACGACCTTGCCGCCCGGCTGGACGACGACCGCGCCGCCGGCGCCCTGGACCTTCGTCGGCCCGCCGGCGCCGCCCTGGACCGTGGCCCCGGGGGTGACGACCGTGGTGCCGCCGCCGGGAGCGGTCTGGACCGTGGCCCCCGGGGTGACCACCGTCGCGGCCCCGCCCTGGGTCTGGACGGTCGCGCCGGGGGTGACCACGGCCGCACCGCCACCGGGAGTGGTCTGCACGGTCGCGCCCGGGGTGCTGACGGTGGCGTTGCCCCCGGCGGTCTGGACCTCGGTCTCCCCCACCTTGACCTTGGTCTTGCCGGGCTTCCCCTGCTGGACGGTCACGCCGCCCACGTCGACGGTGGTGCCGGCCGGGCCGACCTTGATCTTGGGCATCTGGGCCCACCCGCTACCGGAGAGCAGCAGGCCCGTCAGGGTGAGGCAGGTGCCGAGAGCGATCCGTGAAGAGCTGCGCATGGTTCTCCCTCCTGGTCGTCTCCGCCGTCCCCCGGGCTGGCTGCCCGACCCGCGGCGGAACCTCGTTCAGACGTCGCCCGACCTGGGCGATTCAGCAGTGTAGCGGTTTCCTGTGCGAAAAGCGCCGGGCTCGTCCGGGCAGCGCCGGCGCAGCTCTCCCGGGACCGCGGCCAGGGCCTGCCGCCGCACCTGCTGGAGCACCGGCCCGTTCCAGAGCTCGAGCAGGGGCTGCTCATCGAGGAGGCCGGCCGGCGGGTGGTGGTGGTCCACCGGGCGCACGAGGCCGTCCGGCTCGATCCAGGCCTGCTCCCAGGCCATCCGGCAGGGGTGGAACGTGGCCCGGTTGGCGAAATCGTCCGCGTCCCGGAAGGGGAGGATCGTCGGGTCGTGCGCGGCCTGGCAGCGGCAGCCCGGAGGCGGCGCGAGGTGGTCCACGAGCACCACCGGGCTGCCGACCAGCACCTCCCGGAGCCTCGCCAGGCCCTCCCGCACCTCCGCTGCGGCCGGGGAGACGAGCTGCGTCCGGGCGAAGGCGTTGGCCGGGAACAGCTCCTCGACCTTCAGCCAGTCGAGGCCGAGCTCGCGCGCCAGCCGGCCCATGGCCGGCAGCTCCGTGAGGTTGTCGCGCATGAGGGTGAAGGAGACGCCGACGCGCAGGTCGGCCCCCGTGCGCGCCCGCTGGTCGAGGAGGGCGGCCAGGTGCGCGGTGATCCGGGCGAGGTCGCCGCCCAGGCGGAGCCGGTCGTTGGTCGCCGCGGTGGCCCCGTCCAGGGAGACCCCGAGGCTGGTCACGCCCTCGTCGACGAGGCGGGCCGCAACCGGTGGCGTCAGCAGCATCCCGTTGCTGAGCAGGTGCACGTGGGGCTGGCCGGGGCGGCGGCCTCGCTCCTGGCGGAAGAGGCGCAGCAGGTCCCAGATCAGGGGGGAGGTGAGGGACTCGCCGCCGCCGGTGAGGCCGAGGTAGTCGGCCGCCCCGAGCGCGGGGGCGAGCCGGGCGAGCAGCCAGGGGGTGAGGCTGCGGGCCTCGCCGCGAGCCTGGCGCCCGGGCGAGTCGTTGATGCAGGCCGGGCAGCGCAGGTTGCAGCCCTCGGTGACGGTGACGTACAGGCGCCCGGGCAGGGCCGGCACGGTCAGCTTGCCGCTGCGGTAGGCCTGCGCGGCCAGCGTGGCGCCCTGGGGGAGCAGCTCCGTCCAGAGCTGCGCGAGGGCCCGGGGCAGCCGCCGCGCCAGCACCGCGCCGGACCAGGGGCCGAGCTGCAGGGGGCCTTGCTCGTCGCGCAGCGTGGCCTCGCCGGTCGTCAGGAGCAGGTCCGCGGCCGAGGGGGCCCCGGCCGGGAGCGCGACCCGGGCCTCCGCTTCCCCGCCGTTGAAGAAGAGGTCGAGCACCTCCTCCCCCAGCCGCCGCCGCACCAGCAGCAGCCCCGGGGGAGCCGTCCCCTCCGGTGCGGGGGTGGCGACCGGGTACTCCTCGTCTCCCCGCCGCAGGGCCGCCCGCTCCCGGCGCAGGCGCAGGGCCTGTCGGACCAGGTCCCGGGTCGGCAGGTCCCAGCTCCCCTCGTCCCAGGGCAGGGGCCGGCGATCGGGCCAGACGTCCTCGAAGCGCTGCCCCTCGACCCCGCTGCGCAGGCCGACCTCGTCGCCGTAGAGCAGCAGGGGCACCGGGACGCGCAGCAACTGGCAGAGCAGCCCCAGCCGGGTCCGGCGCCGGTCTCCCACCAGGGTGCCCAGCCGAGGCTGGTCCTGGGTGCCCACGAAGCCGAGGGTCGCGTGCCCGGGGGCGCCTCGCCAGAAGCGTCGCCAGGCGAGCCGGCGCGCGGTGGCCGCGCCGGTGGCCGTGCCCCGCCAGAGCCAGTCGTACAGGGCCTGCTGGTCCACGAACTCGGTGACCGCATCGAGGCCGCCCGCGTCGCGGTAGCGGTGCCCGTTGTCGGGGATCAGCTCCGCGAAGAGCACCGCCTCGGGCTGGACCTGGCGGACCGCCTCGCCGAGCCGGCGGCAGAGGGCCAGGGGCACCTCGGCCGCGGCGTCGAGGCGGAAGCCGTCGAGCCCGCACGCGGTCCAGTGCTGGAAGGTGTCGCTCAGGTACTGCTGGACCTCGTCGTCCTCGAGGCGCAGCAACGGCTCGTCCCAGTTCTCCTCGCGGTAGTGGGCGTAGCCCGGGTCGGGCCCTTCCTGGAAGGGGAAGCGGTACGGATGAAACCAGCTCCAGTAGCGCGAGCGCGGCCCGTGCCGGGCGACGTCCTGGAAGGGCGCGAAGCTGCGGTGGACGTGGGTCAGGCCGATGTCGCCGATCACCCGTAGTCCCCGGTGGTGGGCCTCGGCGAGCAGTCGGCGCAGGGCGGGCTCCCCGCCGAGCGCCGGGTCGACCTGCCGGGGATCCGTGGCGTCGTAGCGGTGGGCGGAGCCGCTCAGGCAGAACGGCGTCAGGTGCAGGACGGTGACCCCGAGGTCCTGCAGGTAGGGGAGGGCCTCCCGGACCCCTTCCAGGTCGCCGCCGGCCCGGCGCCGCTCGCCGGGAGCGGGCGGGTCGGGCCCCCAGCTCCCGGCGCCGCCCCCCCGGCGGAAGCGGTCGAGGAGCACCGTGTAGACGGCCGCGTCCCGCCACCAGTCCGGCGGGGTGGGGAGGGGCCGGGGCCGCACCCCGCGCAGGGCGATCACCGGGCCGGCGGTGTCGCGGCCGACTCGTCGGCCGTCGTCCAGCAGGAAGGTGTACGCGAAGGCCGCGGCGGTCACGGGCAGGAAGGTCTCGAAGAGCTCGTGCTCGTCCTCCTCTGCGACCTTCCTCATGGTCGTGAGTCGTTCTCCGTGACCTTCGTCCCAGAAGATCCGCAGCCCCGCGCCCTGGCCTCGCCGCAGGCCGGCCCGCAGGACCGCTCGCCCCTCCGGCTCCCAGCTCAGCAGGGGCGGGCCCGCGGCGTGGAGCACGGGCTCCGCGCTCCCCGAGACGAGCAGGACGCTGTTGCGCACGCCGTCGCACCCGCGGGTCCGGGGGTTCTCCGGGTCGAGGAGCCACTCGCCGTCACCGGTGCGGAACTTGTAGCCGTAGCAGCCCGCGGGGAGCCGGAGCTCGACCTCGTGCCAGCCTCCGGGGGCCCGGGCCAGCGGGGTGAGGCGGTACCAGTGGATCATGTCCCCGGCCAGCTCGACGAAGGGCACGGGACGTTGGGGGCGGAGGCGGAAGCGGACGGGGTGGGCGGGTCGGGTCAAGCGGGACGGGACGGGGCTCAGTCGTTGCCCGGGTTGGTCGGGCTCAGGTCGGGGTCGGCCTTGGTGACGACGTAGTTGCGCCCGCCGTTGTTGTCCCAGAACTCGTAGACCTTGGCGTCGTTGGTGACGCCGTGGCGGTAGACGATCGCGTACTCGAACTTCGTGAAGCTCCCGGGGATCGCCAAGTTGATCTCCCAGATGTCCGCGCCGCCCCAGCTATCGTTGACCCAGTGCCACTTGTTGAGCTCGTCCGGGCCGCCCATGGCCGAGGTGTTGACCGTGGCCCAGTCGTCCGTCGTCCAGACGAGCGCCAGCTCCTTGTCGTAGTCGAGGTCGGCGATGGTGGCGACGATCTTGCCGCTGACGCCGTTGTCGTCGAGCAGGACCTTGGTCACGGGATCGGTGCAGCACCAGGCCTGGGAGATCACCCGGTAGCGATCCCCGGCGCAGACCGCGTGGAACTCGCCCTTGTTGTCGTCGTACCAGGTGTTGCCCTTGCCGTCCTGGTACCAGGCGGTGAAGACGAACAGGGGGTACTGGGAGGTGTAGTTGGTGCGGCTGCCGACCCGCACGTGCCACTCCTCCAGGCCGTTGTTGGTGCTGAAGTAGCTGCCGACGTAGGTCTGGCTCTCGCCGGAGCCGGGGCGGCTGACCACGACGCCGATGCGCTTGGTGCTCTGGTTGGCGCCCTCGACCGGCTTGATGTGCACCTTGACCATGACGTCGAGCGCGCTGCAGAAGCGGTCGTAGCACGGGGCCCGCTCGGTCCAGTAGTCTCCCTGGAAGACGACCATGGAGGTGTCCCGCTTGCCCTCGAGCTGGGCCCAGTCGGCCTTGTCCGAGCCGGGGACCGGGACGCTGGGGGTGTCGATGGTGTCGTCCCCGGTGGTGTCCCCGTCCTCGTTGCAGCCGGCCACCCCGGTGAGCGCGGCGATCCCGATGGTGCCCGCGGTGACGCCGGTGCGCAGCAGGTCGTGCGACTCGGCGCGCAGCCGGGACAGCAGGTGCTCGAGGGATTCGCCAAAGGAGGACGGGGTGCGCTGCTCGGTGCTCATCGTGTTACCTCGATTCGCGTAAAGATCCTCTGAAGCGGCCTCAAGATAGGAGACGAGGTGTACTTTGGCAAGGGGAAGCTGGGAAATCCTGTCCGGGCGGGGGCGCGCGGCTGCGCGGCCGCCCGTCAGATCTTCACCCGCAAGGCGCACCCCAGCTCGAAGACCGGCCGCGCGAAGCGGCTGTCGGGGACCACGTCGAGCAGCCCCCGCAGGCCAGGATCGAGCAGCCCCCGCAGCTCGTCGCGGTCGAGGGAGAAGTTCAGCTCCCCGCCCGCCTCGCCGTAATGCACCGCGGCGAAGCCCTCCAGGGTGAGCTGGGTGAGGATCTGCACGCTGGCGTCGAGGCGGGTCAGGAAAGAGCGGTCGGAGAGGTTGCCGAGGGTCGCGAGGAGGAAGGTGGTGTCGTTCCAGCTCCCCGGTGCGACCAGCAGCCCGTAGACGCCAGCGTAGTGCCGGCCGAGGTAGAAGGGGGTGAATCTCCCCTGGGCGAGCAGCCAGGGGTACAGCGTCGCGTCGTCGTAGCCGAGCTGGTTGAAGAAGTACTCGGCGCCGACGAGGAAGCTGTCCTCGTCGTTGTACTTGTGGCTCCACTCCAGGCCGACGGTCGCGAGGACGTTCCAGCCCGGCTCTTCGGCCGGGCCTTGCACCGTCTCCCAGCGGGGGGCGCCCCGGTCGCGCAAGGCGGCCTCGAGGTAGCCGTCGAGGGGGCCGAGGGGGGTGGAGAGGTCGACACCGACGAGCAGCCCGCGCTCCCGCTGGACCAGCAGGTCGAGACCCAGCTCCGCTCCCGCCTGGACCGTCTCGATCCGGGCCGCGCCCCCGAGCTGGCCGAGCTGCTCCACCGTGGCGGGGCCCTCGAGCAGGACGATCCCGTAGAAGTTGGTGCTTTGGGCCTCCCAGGGCAACTGGACCTTGACCATCGTCTTGCCAACGCGCTCGTCGTAGCGGGCGAGGGGATCTTTGTAGACGTCGTGTAGGAAGTCGGTGGGGTTCCAGAAGCGGGCCGTCCCCCACTTGACGTGCTGGCGGCCGACGGTGACGAAGGCCCGCTGGTGCAGGTTGAGGTTGAACCAGAGCTGGTCGAGGGTCCAGCGCGGGTCCGCGGGGGTGGTCGGGAGCTGCGGCGATTCCGAGGTGGTCTCCGAGCTGGCGAGCAGCCGGCTCCACCAGGAGACCTCCGTCGGATCGTAGCTCATTCGGGCCAGGGTGTAGGCGCGCAGCCGGCTGTTGGGACGCCCGTCGAGGTAGAGGTCGAGGAGGGCGGGTGCGGTGAAGAGCCACTCGTCGGGGGGGACGTCCTCCGGGGCCGTGGTCTGGGCCCGCCAGTACAGCCCGCCGCCGATGCGCAGGGGGTCCTCGAGCGCGACCTCGGCCGACGGAGCGTCCGGGGGCACCGTGGCCACCTCCCCCGGGGGAGCGCCCGCGGCGGCCGGCGCCGTCCCGAAGAGGGCCGCCTCGCGGTCGGGGGCCGCGGGGGCGGGAGCGGCCGGCGCCGTCCCGAAGAGGGCCGCCTCGCGGTCGGGGGCCGCGGGGGCGGGAGCGGCCGGCGCCGTCCCGAAGAGGGCCGCCTCGCGGTCGGGGGCCGCGGGGGCCGCGGGGGGCGGCGCGGTGTCGGCCGGGGAGGCCGCGCCCGCTCCGGGGAGGAGCAGGACCCCGAGCAGGGCGAGCCGCCCTGCCGACTCCCGCAGGGACGGGCTCATCGGCTCTTGCTCTCGAGCCAGGCCTTGGTGAAGAGGTTGGCGTCCAGGGGGCGCAGGTCGACCTGCTTGATCAGGATCAACGTCGAGTTCGCCCGGTCCACCTCGTCGTAGAAGCGCAGCTCCTGGGGGTACCAGATCTCCCCTGGCTTCGACTCGGAGAAGACCTTCTGCCACTTGGGGAAGTACGACGTGCGCATGAGCCGGCCCGAGAGGGCGTGCTCCTGAGTCTTGAGGATGTTCCCCGTGGCTTGATCGACCCAGATCCGGGTCTGCGGGTAGGCCACGTCGACCCCCGGCTTGGCGTCGAGCAGGATCTTGTGGACCTTGAAGGCGCCGAGCTGCTCCTCGCCCTCGTACGTCGGGTCGTACTCGTCCGCGAGGCGGGACTCGTCGAGATCCGCACGACGGGAGCCCGTGCCGCCGAGCTTCTCGCGCTCCGTGCGTCGCTCCCACTTGCCCACGGTCGGGTCGTACAGCCAGAGGTTCTTCTCGATCCGCAGGTACCCCTTGCCCTGCTCCGCCTTCGGCTTGAGGAAGAGGATCATCCACTTGTCGTCCGCGTCCCGGCGGTAGATCACCGCCTCGTAGACGACGTCGGCCTTGTCCCGCTCCTTCTGCTCCATGTAGACGAGGGACTTGAAGTCCCCGGAGGAGCGCTGCCGTTCGTCGATCGCCCGCAGCAGGGCGACCGTCCCGGCCGCATCGAGGGGCTCGGCGACGGCCCTGGGGATCTGGGCAAAAAGAACCGAAACAAGAAGGATTATCGAAACGAAAGTTTCAGATTGCCGCATCCGCCACCTCCCGCGCCAGCCCCTAGCCGAAGTGGTGCATCGCCGACACCGGCTGCAGCCGGGCCGCGCGGATCGCCGGATAGACCGCGGCCAGCACCGTCACGCTGCTCACCGCGACCACCGCGCCGAGCACCGCCGCGGGTTGGACGGCCAGGACCAGGGTGTCGTTCATCAGCACGACCTGGACCGACTCGGGCACCGCGAGCTGCAGCCGGTTGATCCCCCCGGCGACGAGCAGGCCGAGCCCGGCGCCGGCCAGGGTCCCGCCGCCGCCGAGCAGCCCGGCCTCCAGCAGGAACATCCGCAGCACTCCCCGGCGCTGCATGCCGATGGCGCGCAGGGTGCCGATCTCCCGGGTCCGCTCCCGGATCGCGATCCAGAGGGTGTTCATGATGCCGATGACCACGATCACGCCGAGGATGGTGAGCAGCAGCGTCGTCAGGGCGTTCAGCGCCGAGAGGATCCAGCTCATGAAGATCAGCTCGTCCTGCCAGGTGGAGACGTCCAGCTTGAACCCGGTCCAGTCCTCCTGGGTCACCCGCTGGAACAGCTTCATGTAGTACGGCTGCGGATCGGCCTCCATCACCCGGTAGCCGGCCCGCGCCAGGACCTCCCGCAGCCGTGCGGCGACGGGCACCGCGTCCCGCTGGTCGTGCAGGTAGAGCTGGATCGCACCCGACGAGCCGGGCTTCAGGCGGTACAGCTCGAGCAGGGTCTGCTCGGACACGAACGCATTCCAGGTGCTCATGAGGCCGACGCTCTTGGCGATGGCCACCACCCGCACGTCGACGGTGTTGTTCACGCCCTGGGCCGTCGGTGCGGAGAGGGTCAGGGTGTCCCCGACCCCGACCTGGAGCCGGGGGAGCTGCTCCTCGAACAGCAGGATCGTGCGGGGGGCCGCGAGGTCGTCGAGGGAGCCGGCCACGGGGCGGACCACCTGACGGAAGCCGGTCTCCCGCCCGATCTCCAGGCCGCCGAGGATCAGGTCCATCGCCCCGCCCGTCTCGGCGACGCCCTTCGCAAAGCCCCGACCACGCACGACCAGGTGGTGGAGCTCGGGGACGTGCCCCTCGAGCGCCCGGAGGATCGCCGGATAGTCGGTGATGAGCGGCGCAGCCTGCCCGGAGCTGGTCTTGATGAAGCCGCCGACGTTGACGTGGCCGGTCATGAGCACCGTGCCGGAGCGCAGCATGGTCTGCTCGATCCCGGCAGTCAGCCCGAGCAGCAGGATCAACAGGCCGGTGACCGCGGCGATCGCGCTCCCCAAGAAGACCGTGCGCTTCGTGTGCGCCAGCAGGTTGCGGGCGGCGATGCCGAGCTCGGTGAAGCCCATCCCGCTACTCCTCCCGCTGCATCGCGGCCCGGGGCGTGATCCGCATCGCCAGCCACGCGGGGTAGAAGCTCGAGAGGATGCTCACCACGAGGACGATGCCGCAGGCGAGCACCACGTTGCCGGCCGCCAGCGTCGGGTGGAGCCGGGGGCCGGAGAAGAAGAAGTACAGCACGTCGGTGCTCGCCGGGATGCCGATCCAGCCGATGAGCCGGATGATCCCCGCGCCGGTCAGGGCACCGAGCAGGCCGAACAGCAGCCCGACCGCGGTCGCCTCGACGAAGAGCATTGCCAGGATCAGCCGCCGCTGGGCGCCGATGGCGCGCAGGGTGCCGATCTCCTGCACCCGCTGCAAGGTGGCGATGACCATCGCATTGTTGATGATCACCAGCGCGATCAGGAAGATGATCAGCACCGCGATCAACAGCACCAGCCGGGACAAGGTGATGAACTGGCCGACCATGCCCGCGGCCTGCTGCCAGTCCACGGCCCGCAGGGGGAGCCCGCGCGCCCGGCCGAGCTCGGTGATCGCCTGGATCGTCTCGGCGGTCCGCGACGGATCCTTCAGGAAGACCGCGACGTTGAGCGCCACGCCCTGCTCGATCTCCGCAGGGCTGTAGACCCGGCTGGCGAGCCGCGCCTGCCGCCGGTCGCCGCCGCCCCCGGCCTGGAGCATCTGCTCCTCGTCGATGACCGAGGAGGCGCTCGTCGCCACCAGGAGGGTCGGGCCGGGCGAGCCCGCCTCCGGCGAGAGGGTCCCGGGCTCCCCCGGCGCGGGGGGGGCGCCGAAGAGCGCGGCCTCCGCCTCGTCCCGGGCGAGGGGGCGTGCGCCCGCAGCCGCCTTGAGCTCCCGGATCTCCTCCGCCTTGTCCGCGGTGAGGTAGCCGTACAGGTCCCGGAACGACATCAAGTCCATCACGGAGAGGTAGCCGGCGAAGGTCGATTTCTCGAGGCCGCGGAACTGGAAGATCCCCCAGACGCGGACGTTGACCGACTTCAGGTAGCCGGATCGGGTGAAGGCCTTGATCGTCAGGCTCTCTCCGAGCCGCACCGAGTAGAGGTCCAGCAGCGGCGCGAGCTGCTCGTAGAAGATCCGGTAATGCTTCTCGAAATTGTCGTCGGTCACCGTCAGGAGCTGCCGCAGCAAGGCCGGCAGCTCCGGCGTCGCGCTGGGCAGGGCCTGCTGCAGCCGGGCCACGGCCTGGCGGCTCTCTTCCGGGTCGAGCTGCTTGGTGATCTCGCCGATCTGGGAGAGGCTCTCCCGGGCCCAGCGTTGCAGCTCCTCGTCCTGCGCGAGCTTCTGCTGGTTGACCTGCATCTTCTCACGGATCCGGTCCAGGCGCCGGGCGGTCTTCAGCTTGCACCAGTCCTCGTAGTAGAGGTTGCCCAGCAGAATACCCCGCTGCCCGCGCGGGATGGCCGTCCCCTGGATGATCTCCAGCCGGTGGAAGGCCGTGGCGAACGCCTCGGGATCGGTGCCGACGTAGCGGACCCAGAGCATGGTCCCCTCGAGGGCCTGGGGCGCGATCCGGTTCTCGAGGAACTCGAGCGCGAGGAGGGGATCCTCATGGAAGCCTTCCCAGAAGGCGGGGGCGAGCGCCCGCGCCAGGTCGGCCTGCGCGGCTGCGTCCTGCGTGCTCTCCTGCTGCAGGGCCGCGGTCTCCTGCTGGTCGGCCTGGACCAGCTCGACGATCCGGCGGACGTGGGCCAGCTCGGCCGCCAGCCGGCGGGGCAGCTCGGGGTCGGGATCGCCGGCCTGCTGGCGGCGGACCGTGTCCCGCAGCCGCTCGAGGGCCCGATCGAGCACGTTGCCCGCGCTGGCCGCTGCCTCGGCGATGCCCATGGGCACGACCGCGCGGACGTTGGGCAGGGTCTGCAGGGCCTGCTTCACCTGCGAGTAGTCGGGGAAGGGCGCGAGGTCCGGGTCACCGGTCATCCCGCCGTACAAGGCGAGCTCGTCCTTGGAGGCCGAGGAGTAGACCTGCAGATCGCCGGCGAGGCTGCCGACGATGCTCCGGCGCATGCTCTGGTCGATGCTGTCGAGCAGGGCCGTGCCGACGACGACGATGACCGCCCCGAAGAGGATGATCCCACCGACGATCAGGGTCTTCAGGCGGCTGGCCAGGAGGTTGCGCAAGGCGAGCCGGACCAGCAGCAGCAGCAGCTCCGCCCGTCGGCGCAGGCCGGCGAGCCGGGAGTCCGGGCCCGGGGCCGACGGGGCGGCGGGGCTCATGCGCCGGGAGCCGCGACGGCGGCGAGGTGCGCCGCGGCGGCGGTCACCGGCGGGAGAGGGCCGGGCTCCGGGTCGATGCGGCCGTCCTGCAGGCGGACGAGGCCGGTGGCGTGGGTCATCACCTTGGCGTCGTGGGTGGAGAAGAGGAAGGTCGTGCCCTCGTTGCGGTTCAGCTCCCGCATCAGGTCGATGATCGTGCCGCCGGTGGCCGAGTCGAGGTTGGCCGTGGGCTCGTCCGCGAGCACGAGCTTCGGGCGGCTGACCAGGGCCCGGGCCACCGCGACCCGCTGCCGCTGGCCCCCCGACAGCTCTGTCGGTCGGTGTCGCAGGTGGTCCTGAAGTCCTACTTTCTCGAGGAGGTCCATGACCCGGGTCCTCCTCTCCCGCGCCCGGGTGCCCCGCTGCAGCAGCAAGGGCAGCTCGACGTTCTGGAAGACGTCGAGGACGGCCACGAGGTTGAAGCTCTGGAAGATGAAGCCGATCTGGTGCAGGCGCAGGTCGGTGAGCGCGCGCTCGGACAGGCGGCTGGTATCCTGCCCGGCCACGCGGACCGTGCCCGCGCTGGGCACATCGACGCAGCCGATGAGGTTCAGCAGGGTCGTCTTGCCGCTCCCCGAGGGACCGGCGATGGCTAAAAAGTCACCCCGGCGCACGGTCAGCGAGACGTCGCGCACGGCCGGCACCACCACCTTGCCGAGGTGGTAGTCCTTGCTGACCGATTCGAGCTCCACGATCGCGTCCATGCGCTCCTGCTCCCTGGGCCCGGCGTGGCCGCACGACGCCGTGATCGCCGTCGAGATCCCCCTTGTCGCACAGTCCGTGGCGATCGCCAACTGTGTGTCGGTGGGGGGCAGCCCTCGGGTGGGGTGGGCAGCTCACGGGCTTGCTCGTGCTCGTGCTCGTGAAGCGTGAAGCGTGAAGCGGGAGCGGCGGGGGGGGGCGAGGCGCTCAGCGGGGCAGGCAGACGTTCCGGACGGTGCCGGGCTGGCCGAGCCGGGCGCGGGCCACGCAGTCGTGGTCCGCGGGGCACTCGGCTGCGTTGGCGCCGGGGGTGCACTGGCGCAGGCAGGTGCCGCCGCCGAGGGCCGGCTCGTCCGCGCAGAAGGTCCAGGCGTAGCCCGGCAGGTCGGGGCAGTAGCGCTGGCAGGCCTGGGTGCAGATCCCCGGCTGGCCGGGCTCCTCGCCGTTGCAGGTGGTGCCGAGGGTGCACTCGGCGTCGGCCTGGCAGCGGTCACCGATCCAGCCGTGGGTGCCGGGGAGGCAGACGCGGGCGCTGACGCCCGCCTGGCTGAAGCGCGTCGCGGTCCGGGGGGTCATGTGGTCGCTCGTCCGGCAGCCCAGGTTGTAGGGCTGCTCCTTGAGCACGCAGATCCCCCGGCTGGGCTGCTGCGGGTCGGCGACGCAGAAGGAGACCGGATAGCCGGCCTTGTCCGGGCAGGTGCGGGTGCAGGTCTGGGTGCAGTAGCCGCGGCCGCCGTAGGGGTTGGGCTGGCAGAAGCCGCCGACGAAGCCGCAGTCGGCGTCCGCGTCGCACTCGCTGCCGAACCAGCGGTCCGCGGCCGGCACGTCGACCCGGGTCCCGTCGGCCAGCCGCTCCGGCTCCCGCTGCACGTGCACCGGCACCCGGGCCACCCCGCGCACCCGGGCGTAGAGCTCGAGCACGTCGGCCGCCTCCATCCGGATGCACCCGTGGGAGACGTAGCCGCGGCGCAGGTTCCCGCCGTTGGCCGCCCGGTAGTTGTCCACGGGGCCGTGGATCGCGTAGTTGCCCGACCAGGAGAGGAAGGGCAGCCCGGCGAACACGGGCAGCCGCTGGCCCGTGGCCGAGTCGGTGTACCAGATCTTGCAGGGGGTGGTGGTCGCCGGGCGGATCTCGAAGTCCTGCTTCCCGTAGCGGATGATCGGGAAGTACGAGAGCGACTCGCCGTAGGTGATGGACGTGTCCTTGGTGTCCTGCGCGCCCGGGCCGATGGGGAAGACCTTGTCGTACCCGGAGATCGTGTCGGTCAGGCGCAGGGTCAGGCCGTCGAGGGAGATGGTGATCCGGGGGCTCTGCAGCCGGGGCAGATCGGGGATCGCCTTGCAGGTGGTGGCGGCGCCCCAGACGCCGTCCGCCTTGGCGTCGTCCGCGCCCAGGTCGCCCAGGGGCATGTCCTCGTCCCCGAGCTCGGTCCCCTCCTCGGGGATCTCGGCGGTCGGATCCTCGTCGGCGCAGCCCGCCGGCAACCAGGACAGCAAGGCGACGAGCGGCAGAGCGACGCCGGATCGGGCGAAGCGCAGGGTGTGCATGGGGTGGATCTCCTCGTGGTCCGTCATCCTCCGCGGAGGCAGTCGCCTGCCGCCCGGAGCGGCGCATGCATAGGACAGGATCCGCCGCGAAGCAAGGGGATCCGGTCGCGAGGGCGTCGCTGCTGGCGCGGCGCCGCCGCGAGGTCCCGCGCCGGGGAGGCGGCCGCGACGGGAGCGCCCGGGGAGGTCACGCCTCGCACCAGCTCAGCAGGTAGTCGGTCGGGTCGGCCGTCGGGTGCACGGCCCGGGCCTCGGGGAGGGGCTGCCAGCCGCCGGCCAGCCCGAGCTCCCGGGCGACCAGCTCGAAGTGCGCCAGCGCGATGCCGAGATCGATCCGCTGCAGGTCGACCTCGGTGAGCCGCCGGTAGCCGGGGGTCCGCTCCAGGAAGAAGTGGACCCGGACCGGCGGCCCACCCTCCAGCACCAGCCGCCAGGGCTGGTTGTTGGACGCAGAGGGCGCCAGCCGGACGGCCTCGAGGGGGGCCGCGTAGGCCCCGGCCGGGGCAGGGGGGAGCGGCTGGCCGTACCGATCGAGAAAAAATAGAGATTCCCAGGGCTTGCGTCGCGCGGCCCCGGCGAAGAACCGGACGGTCCGGTCCACCAGGCCGCGCCGCGCCCGCGGGACGCCGAGGGGGCTCACCGCGGGGACGATCTCCTCCGGCTGCAGGTCGATCCGGCGGGCGAAGAGCTCCCGGCGGAACGTGCCGCCCAGCCAGCAGGTCCCCAGGCCGAGCCGCGTCATCTCGAGCAGCAGGATCTCGAAGAGGTAGCCGAAATCCTCCTCGGCCTGGGCCCCTCGGCGGATCGCCCCGGCGAGGAAGGCCGGCGCGTCCCGGATGAAGCCATAGGTGCCCAGGGTCTCGCCCGCCAGCCGGCTCGCGTCCTCGGCCTCGAGCAGCCGGAGCCGGACCTGGCCACCGAAGGGGCCGGTCGCGGGCAGCCGCTGCAGCACGGCCTGGACGTCCTGGCGGGCCTGCGGCGAGAGGGCTCGCCCGTCGTAGGTGCGCTGGGAGGTCCGTCGCCGGATCAGCTCCTGGTAGCTCTCCCCCTGCTCGTGACCCATCGTCCGGTCCTCCTCGGCCGGGGAGGAGGGGGCGCCCGGAGGGGCGAGCGGCGCGGGTCGCAGCCGGACCACGGTCGCTCCCCAGCCGCCGCGACCGGCCCCGGCCAGCGCGTACGAATCGACCGCGGGGTGGTGGCGGAGCACCGCCTCGACCCGCGTGCGTAGGATCCCCTTGCCCTTCCCGTGGATCAGCCGCACCTCGCCGAAGCCGTGCGCCTGGGCGGCGTGCAGGTATTCGGTCACCAGGTCGCTGGCCTCCCGCGGCGCGAACAGGTGCAGGTCGAGGGAGTCCTCCAGGGGCAGCGTCACCGGATCGGGCTCCGCCTCCTCGAGGGCGGTGGTCGGGGGTGGCGGCTCGCGCATGGGCTCCTCCGGCCTCCTTTGGCCTAATCCGGCTGCAAGTCCGGCGCGGCGGGCGCGGGGGCCCCGGCCGGACGGTGGACGTGGGGGGAGGCGACCGGGCGGTCGTGCGCGGAGAGCAGCCGGGCCAGCCGGGTCACGGTCGCCTCGTCCCGGTAGGCGAGGTCGTGCCGCTCCTGTGGATCCAGGCGCAGCCCGATGAGGGAGCGCGTGCCGAGCCGGGTGTCCCAGGTCAGCTTCTGGTCGCCGAGCAGCAAGACCCGCAGGTGGCTCGTCCGGTCGCTGCCCGCCACCAGGACCTCGGGGCGGGCGCGGGCGCCGACCCGCCGGGTCAGCAAGGGATACAGGCTCTGGCCGCTCATGGTGGCCGGTGCGGGAATCCCCAGCAAATCCAGGAGAGTGGGGGCAAGATCCCGGCTCTCCACGGGCGCGTCGAGCACCCCGGGCTCCTCGCCGGGCAGCAGCAGGATCAGGGGGATCCGGATCAGCGCCTCGGGCAGACCGTCCCCACGCCAGCCGGGGACCGGGCGGCCATGGTCCGCGGCCAGGGCGACGACCGTCGTGGACAGCAGGCCCTGCCCGTCGAGCTTGCCGAGCAGCCGGCCGATCTGGGCGTCCGTGAAGGCCAGCTCGCCGTCGTAGCGCGCGCGGGGGCCGGGGCCGAAGTAGGGCGTGCCGCCGTGGTGGCCGTGGGGTGGCTCGGGATCGGGCAGGTGCAGCCAGAGGAAGAAGGTGCGCCCGCGGGTCTCGCGCAGCAGGTCCAGGGCCGCCGCGACCGCCCGGTCGGCGACCGCGCCGCCTCGTGGCCCCTCGCCGAGCTCGAGGGGGGTGGTGTCGACCTGCTGGAAGTCATCGAGCAGCCCCGCACCGAGAGCCTGCTCGGGGGCCGCGGCGACTGCGAGGGTGAGGTAGTCGTGCTGCGCGAGGAGCTGGGCCAGGCTCGGTGCGGGACTGCCGGGGGGCTCGGCCGCGGCTGGCGGGGTGGCGCCGGGGGCGGCCGCGGGCGGCGCGGGGGACCGGGGGGGGGCGGTGGGGGGGGCGAGCGCAGCCCCGGGTTCCGGGGGGAGGCGACCCTGGAGCAGGGCGGCGAGGGAGTCCGCACAGCTCGTGGAGGCGGTGTAGGCGCGCGCGAAGAGGATCCCGCGGCCGAGCAGGAGGTCGATGGCCGGGGTGGCCAGGCGAGGGTTCCCCCGGGCCGAGAGCTCGGTCAGGCCGAGTGCGCCGACGGTGATCAGGACCAGATTGGCGCCGCGCTGCGGTCCCTGGGAGACGGTCCGGGAAAGGGCCCGGGGGGGCGGCTCTCCGTCCCCCCCGAGGCAGTCCTCGTCGATGCCGTTGCCCGGCAGCTCGCGGGCGCCCGGGTGGCGGGTGGCGTCGAAGGGCGCGCAGTCGCCGCCGAGCAGCCCGGGGTAGCCGTCGCCGTCGAGGTCCGACAGGAGATGGGCGAGGCGGACCGGCGCGCCGCCCAGGGCGGTCCGGTACACGACCGTCCGGCGCACCTCGTCCCGGGTGCCCACCAGAAGGCAGCCGCTGACGGTCAGGACGAGGACCAGGGCCCAGAGGCTCCTCCGCAGCCAGGTGGCGCTGGGCACCCGGGCGCCCGGCGGACGGAGGCCGGCCAGCCCGGCCTGGGCGCCGAGGACCAGCAAGGCCCCGAGAGCGAGCCGCGCTCCGGCCGCGGTGCCCGGGAGCAACTGGTCGAGCAGCAGCAGCAGGCCGAGCGTCCCCCCCAGCAGGAGGCCGCCGAGGAGGGGCGAGCCGCGACCGGGCCAGGGCAGCCGGCGGGTAGGCCAGCGGGTCAGCAGCAAGCTCTCCAGCCCGCCCAGCAGGAGCGCGGGCAAGGTCCACAGGGCGGCGGCGGCGAGCCAGACCTGACCGGCCAGCAGCCCCTGCTCGAGGGACGAGGTGGTGGCCGCGGCCGTGGCCCGGCTGCTGGTGCCCAGCAGCAGCGCCTCGAAGAGCACGAGCAGCCAGGAGGCGAGCACCGCCGAGACGAGCAGCTCCTCCCGACGTGGCCGCGGGGCGGCGTCTGCGGGCTCGGACCCGGCCAGGGAGGGGAGGGGCGCAGGCGCGGGTGGTGGGGAGGGTCGCCTCATGGGGGTACGATAATCCGCCAGGGGGAGCGCTGGCTAGGGGGGTGAGTTCGAAGTCCGAGCTCCTGGCTGGTGGGTGCCGGCCGACAGGTCGGCACCGTCGGGGGCGGGGGGGGGGGGCGGGGGG
>JAVEVO010000096.1:0-2074 GCA_034005005.1 Myxococcota bacterium | reverse complement strand
GGACCGGCCATTGAGCCGGTACTCGTTGCCGGGTGCCGGGAGGCCGCACTACATAGGACGGGAAGGGTCGGGCCGGACCTCCGGCCCGTGCCGCGCGCCGCCAGGGCGGCGCGGAGGAGACCGAGTGATGCGCCTGACGTTCGTGGTCCACGGGGCGCCGCGGGAGCCCGCGGTGAAGCCCTGGAGCGGTTCCTACCTGGTCTTGCGGGAGGACCCCGGTCTCGCCGGCCCCCGGGCGGACGACCGCGGCCGCGGCCGCCTGCGGGGTCGCCGCCCATGAGCTCCGGCGTCGCGTGGGCACCCGGGGGGATCCCGGTGCTGCGGCCCGGCTCCCTCCTGGAGGCCTGCACCCTGCGTCAGGCCCATCCGGGGTATGGGCTGATCGTCGACGGTGCCGGTCTGCTGCCTGCGCCCGGGGCCGGCGTCCACCTCCCGGACGGCGTGATCGATCTGCGGGGGGTGCCCGAGCTCGCCGACCTGGCGATCTCGGGCCCCGAGGTGCGCCTCGGGGCCACCACCACCTTCGCCACCTTGCAGCGCGAACCGGACCTGCTCGCGGGCTGGCCGCTGCTCGGGCAGGCCGCGGCCGCCCGCGGGGCCGACCAGGTCCGCAGCCAGGCTACCCTCGGGGGCGACCTCCTGTACGCCGCCGCGGCCGGGGACAGCCTCCCGCCCCTCGCGGTCTACTGCGCCCGGGTCGAGCTGCGGTCCCGGCGAGGCACACGGGAAGTGGATCTACTGGATTTTTACCGAAAGGATGGGCACGACCTCGCCCCCGACGAGCTGCTGGCCGCGGTCCGGCTGCCCCGTCCCCAGCCCGGCACCTTGCAGCGCTTCTGCAAGGTCGGCACCGGGAGCGCCCCGGCCGCCGCGGAGCTCGCGGTCGCCCTGACGTTGACCCGGGACCAGGGCGACGGCACCTTCCAGGCGGTACACCTCGCGAGCCACCCGCTGGGGCCCGGCGTCTTGCGGCTGACGGCCAGCGAGCACCTCCTGGAGGGGCAGCCGCTCACCCCGGAGCTGCTCGACCGGGTTGCGGCGCAGGTGGCCGAAGAGGTCCAGTCCGCCGCCGACGGCGGCGTAGGTGCGCGGGATCGTCCGGGGGTCGCGGGAGAGGTCGTGCGTCGGTTCCTGGAGGAGCTGCTGCCCTGAGTCAGGGCTCGCTCCAGGCGGCAGCGCACTGGTTGGCGGGGAGCGCGTCGTCCGCCCCTTGCTCGGTCCAGAGGCTCAGCTCCTGGCTGTGCGGCCCGGCGTAGGGATCCCAGACCACGCCGTCGGCGTCCTGCACCTCGAAGTGGAGGTGCGGCCCGGAGGAGTAGCCGGAGGAGCCGATCCGCCCGAGCCGGTCGCCACAGCGGACCCTGTCGCCGACCGCCACCAGCACGCTCCCGGACTTGAGATGGTAGTACAGCGTCTCCCAGCCACCGGCGTGGCGCAGACGCACGAAGTTGCCGCGCATCTCGTGGCCGTCGCAGGTGATGTCGAGCGTCGCCGGGTCGGAGTGGCACCGGTCGTAGTGCCCGTCCGCGACCCCGATGACCTCGCCGCCGGCTGCCGCGATCACCCGGGCCGACCCGCGGTCCATGGTCGTGAACCCTCCCACGAGCATGAAGTCGGTCCCGTCGTGCTCGTCGTAGCACTGGGGGAAGCCCTCGCCCGCGTAGTTCGTGCAGCGGAAGCGATCCGCCCCGCTGTAGGTCGCGGGATCGTGATCGTAGCCATAGACCATGGTGGGGTCGATCCAGGGGCGGTCGGCCTCCAGCACCGGGAAGGACAGGCGGATCGGCCCCGGGGGCTCGGCGCCTTCACCCTCACCTTCGCCCTCGCCCTCGCCCTCACCTTCACCCTCACCCTCGCCCTCGCCCTCGCCCTCGCCCTCACCTTCGCCCTCACCTTCGCCCTCGCCCTCACCTTCACCCTCCCCCTCGCCCTCACCTTCGCCCTCGCCCTCACCCTCGCCCTCGCCCTCGCCCTCGCCCTCGCCCTCGCCCTCGCCCTCGCCCTCCCCCTCGGTCCCTTCGCCCTCCCCCTCGGTCCCTTCGCCCTCTCCTTCGGTCCCTTCGCCCTCTCCCTC
>JAVEVO010000095.1:0-26005 GCA_034005005.1 Myxococcota bacterium | reverse complement strand
AGAGGTTGCCAGGAGGGCCGCCAGGGCCCGCGCCGGGTGCCCCGCTCGGCGATCGCTCCCGTCGGACAGACGTCGACGCACGCGCCGCAGGAGATGCAGCCGGTCTCCTGGAGGGGGAGGCCGGTGCTCGGCTGGACGACCGTGCGGAAGCCCCGCTCGACCAGGCCGAGGACCGAGCCGCCGAGCACCGCCTCGCAGACGCGCAGGCACTTGGCGCAGAGGATGCACTTGTTGGCGTCGATCTCGATGTGCGGGTGCCGGCGGTCGACCTCATGGCGGCTGACCTCGCCCTTGGTCAGGCTCAGGTCCGCATCGTACTCCGTGGCCAGTCGCCGGAGATCGCAGGAGAAGAAGTCCGAGCAGCCGCAGGAGATGCAGCGCATGGCCTCCTGCCGGGCGGTCTCCTCGTCGATCCGGAGCTCGACCTCGGCCCAGTCACCGGCCCACCCCTGCCCATGCCGCTCGGGCTGCGGCGCACGGGGCAGCTCCTGGGAGAGCGCGGCGATCCGCTGACGTGTCTCGACGGGCGTGGGGGCACCGGCCGAGTCCTTCCGGGAGACGAAGCCGGGTCCGAAGCGCTCCCGCGCACCCGTGAGGTAGCGATCGATGGCCGCACCGGCCTTGCGTCCCTGGGCGATCGCGTCGATCACCACCGCCGGACCGAGCACCACGTCGCCGCCAGCGAAGACCCCCTCCAGGCCGGTGGCCAGCCCCGCCTCGTCGGCGATCAGGGTCTTCCACGGGGTCACGCCGAGCTGGTGCGCATCCTGCAGCCCATCGAGGTCCACGGCCTGACCGATGGCCGCGAGGAGGACCTCGCAGGGGATCTCGTACTCGGAGCCCGGGACCGGCACCGGCCTCCGGCGGCCGCTGCGGTCGGGCTCGCCGAGCTCCATGCGCTGGCAGCGCAAGGCCCGCACCTGCCCGCCCTCGCCGAGCACCTCGAGGGGCGCGGTGAGGAACGTCATCGCGACGCCCTCGCGGCAGGCCGCGTCGATCTCCTCGACGTTCGCCGGCATCTCGGTGCGCGTCCGGCGGTAGACGAGGTTGACGCTGGCGGCGCCGCAGCGCAGGGCGGTGCGCGCACAGTCGATGGCCGTGTTCCCGCCGCCGACCACCGCCACGCGGCGCCCGGCGAGGTCCGGGTGGCCGATCAGCTCGTTTTCCCTCAAGAAATCGACACCGAGCCGCACCCCGGCGAGCTGCTCGCCCGGCACCTTGAGGGGTGAGCCGGCCTGCGCGCCGAGGCCGAGGAAGATCGCCCCGTAGCCCTCCCCCCGCAGCGACTCGAGGGTGAAGTCCCGACCCAGGCGCTGCTCGAGCTGCAGGGTCACGCCGAGATCGAGGATCCCCTGGATGTCGCGGTCGAGCAGATCACGCGGCAACCGGTACTCGGGGATGCCGTAGCGGAGCATGCCACCGGCGGCCGGGCTCGCCTCGAGCACGGTCACCGCGTGACCACGCCGGACGAGGAAGTCGGCGCAGGACAGGCCCGCCGGACCCGCGCCGATCACCGCCACCCGGTGACCGCTGGGTGGGGCGACCGGGGGCAGGGTCTCGGCCCGGCGCCCCTCGTCATCCACCCGCTCGGCCGCGTAGCGCTTCATCATGTTGATCCCGACCGCACCGTCCACGACGGCCCGCCGGCAGGCGACCTCGCACTTGCGGACGCAGACCCGGCCGCAGACCGCGGGCAGCGGGTTGCGCTCCCGGATCAGCCGGGCAGCCTCGACGTACCGTCCAGCGCCCACGAGCGCGACGTAGCCCTGGATGTCGACGCCGGCCGGGCAGCCGAGCTGGCAGGGGCCGAGGCAATCGGCGTAGTGGTCGGAGAGCAGCAGCTCGAGGGCCCGCTTGCGGGCGGCGACGACCCGCTCGCTGTGCGTGTGGACCTCCATCCCCTCCCGCACCTCGGTGGCGCAGGACGGGAGCAGCTTCTTGGTCCCCGGCACCTCCACCACGCAGAGGAAGCACGATCCGTAGGGGTGCAGGCGGGGATCGTGACAGAGCGTGGGGATGTCCTCGATCCCGGCCCGGCGGGCGGCGTCGAGCAGGGTGGTACCGGCCGGGACCTCGACCTGACGGCCATCGATGGTCAGCTTCACGGTGCTGCTTGCCATGCTACCCTCTCCCTCAGGACCGGACGATTGCGTTGAAGGTGCAGACGGTGGCGCAGCGGCCGCAGTGGATGCAGCGCGCGGCGTCGATGTGATGGACCTGCTTCTTCTCGCCGCTGATGCAGTTCGCCGGGCAGGCGCGGGCGCAGAGGGTACAGCCGGTGCAGCTCTCCGGGTCGACCGAGTAGGTGATCAGGTCCTTGCAGACCAGCGCGGGGCACCTTTTGTCCCGGATGTGGGCCTCGTACTCGTCACGGAAGTAGCGCAGGGTGGTCAGCACCGGGTTGGGCGCGGTCTGCCCGAGACCGCAGAGGGAGGTGTCCCGGATCTGCTCCGCGAGCTGGGCCAGGTTGGCGAGGTCGGCCTCCTCGCCCTGGCCGGCGCAGATCCGCTCGAGGATCTCGAGCATCCGCTTGGTGCCGATCCGGCAGAAGGTACACTTGCCGCAGGACTCGTCCTGGGTGAAGGAGAGGAAGAAGCGCGCGACGTCGACCATGCAGGTCGAGTCGTCCATGACCACCATCCCGCCCGACCCCATGATCGCTCCGGTGGCGGTGATCCGCTCGTAGTCGATGGGGGTGTCCGCGAGCGCGGCGGGGATGCAGCCACCGGAGGGACCGCCCATCTGCACCGCCTTGAAGGTGCGGCCGCCAGCGATCCCGCCGCAGATCTCCTCGACGACCTCCCGGATCGTCAGCCCCATGGGGACCTCGACGAGGCCGCCCCGCGCCACCTTGCCGGCGAGGGCGAAGACCTTGGTCCCCTTGCTCTTCTCGGTGCCGTAGGCCGCGTAGGCCGCGCCGCCGTGCCGGAGGATCCAGGGGACGTTGGCGAAGGTCTCGACGTTGTTGATGTTGGTGGGCTTGCCGAAGAGGCCCTTCTGCGCCGGGAAGGGCGGCCGGAAGCGAGGCATCCCCCGCTTGCCCTCGATGGAGGCGATCAGCGCGGTCTCCTCACCGCAGACGAAGGCGCCCGCTCCTTCCTTGATCTTGACGTCGAACGCGAAGTCGGTGCCGAGGATCGCCTGGCCGAGGTAGCCCCGCTCCCGGGCCTGCTCGATGGCCCGGGTCAACCGTCGGATCGCCAGCGGATACTCGGCCCGGCAGTAGATGTACCCCTGATCCGCGCCGATGGCCCAGGCACCGATGGCCATTCCCTCGAGGACCACGTGCGGATCGCTCTCCAGCACGCTGCGGTCCATGAACGCGCCAGGATCCCCCTCGTCGGCGTTGCAGACGATGTACTTGTGCTCCCCCGGCGACTGGCGGGCCAGCTTCCACTTCAGGCCCGTGGAGAAGCCGGCCCCACCTCGCCCACGCAGCCCCGACTCGCTGATCGTCGCGATCACCGCCTCGGGCCCGAGCTCGAGGGCCCGGCGCAACCCCGCGTAGCCCTCGTGCTGCTCGTAGTCCTCGATGCGCTCGGGGTCGATCAGCCCGCAGTTCGCCAGCGCGATGCGCACCTGGCGGCCGAGGAACCCGTCCCGATCGGGCTCTGCCCCTCGCCGCAGCAGGTAGTCGCTCACGGGGACGCCTTCCCGGAGGTGGCGCTGGACGATCTCCTCGGCCCGCCGCGGGGTCACCTCCTCGTAGAGGTAGGAGATGCCGTCGTCCCCCCGGACCTCGACCAGCGGCTCCCGGTAGCACATGCCGATGCAGCCGGTGGTCCCGAGCTGGGCCTCGACCCCGCCCTCGCCGAGGAGCCGCGCCAGCGTCTCCTGTACCGCCTGGGCCCCGGCCGAGATCCCGCAGGTGCCCATACCGACGATCACCTTGTACATCCGAGCCTCCTCACCTGCCGCGTCACTGGCCCGCTCAGCCCGCGCGAGGCGGGCCGCGACCTAGGCCTGCTGCTCCCGGGCCTGCTTCCGGTACCCCTTGAGGATCCGCCGCATCTTCGCGGGATCGAGCCGACCGTGGGTCTCCTCGTTGATCATCAGCACGGGCGCCAGACTGCAGCAGCCCAGGCAGGCCACCTTGGCGAGGGTGAACAGCCCCTGGGCGTCGGTCTGCCCCATGGCGATCTCGAGCTCGTCCTCGATCACCCCCTGGAGCTCCTGGGCGCCGTTGACGTGACAGGCGGTGCCATGGCACTGCCGGATCACGTAGCGGCCGAGGGGGGTCAGCCGGAACTGTGCGTAAAACGTGATGATCCCGTAGATCTCGCTCGCCGGGGTGCCGGTGATGCCGGCGGCCAGCTCGATGGCCGGGCGCGGGATGAAGCCGTACAGGTCCTGGAGCTGCTGGAGCAGGGGGATCAGCTCGCCAGCTCCCGGCTGGTAGCGCCAGAGCAGCCGCTGCAGGGTCGATAGGACGAGAGGACCAACCGAGGTGCCGGCCATCCCGGTGGCCGGGACGGGCTCGGGCACGAGTCGCTCCCCGACCTGGACCTGGGGCAGCCGCACGACCTGCGCACGCCGCGCCTGGCGCACCCCGGCCAGAGGCCGGACCTGCTCCAGCACGAGCGTCTCCAGGGAGCGCCAGGTCTCACCGCCCAGGCCGACCAGGAGCTGCTCGTCCTCGCCGACGAGCAGCAGCTCCTCCAGCCCGGGCAAGGTGGCGAGCGCGGCGCCGACCGTCGCGGCGGCGCCCGGTGCGAGATCGACGAGGACCTGGAGGTGGGCCGCGGCCGCGGCAGACCCGCCCGGCGCCGCGAGGGGAGTGCAGGACGACAGCCGCGCCCAGTCGACTCCCGGCGTGTGGCCGATGGCCGTGAGCAGGGCGACCGCCTGCTCCTCGTTTGCGTCCTCGGCGAGCTGGAGCACCAGGTCCCAGGGCCCCCGGGTGAGGACGGCGGCGGCGACCCCCGGGCTGGTCGAGACCGTCTGCCACAGCGGGAGCGCATCCGCTCCCGCGACCAGCCCCACGAACGCCAGTCGGCCGCGACGGCCTGCGCACTTCAGTTCGGTATCAGGCACCGCTGCACCTCCGCGGATCCGGTTCGACCGGGGGCGTAGCATGTTCGCGCCTCCCGTTCAAGCCGCATTCGCCCGGAGGGGACGGCCGGCCACGGCTCTTGCCGGAGAGCCCGGGATCGGGAAAGATGCTCTGGCGAGGCACCCCCGGGAGGCTCCATGCCACGAGACATCCTGTCACGGCTGCCGACGCCGCGCACGCTGCTTTCCCGGCTGCGCGGCGACTGGCCAGCCCAGGTCCCGCTCGAGACGAAAGGACCAGCGCGCCTGGTGCGCGATGCGCACGGCATCGTCCACGTGCTCGCCGCTCACGAGGAGGACCTCTACCGCGGCTTCGGCTTCGCGGTCGGCTGGGACCGTCTCTTGCAGCTCCAGCTCTACCGACTGTTCGCGCAGGGGCGCCTCGCCGAGCTGCTCGGCGAGGGCTCCCTGGGCTCGATCCTGCCGGCGCTGGGCCGCCTGCCCGCGGTCGAGGCCGACCGCTTCCTGCGCGGGCTCGACCTGCCACGGGAGGCCCTCCTCGCGCTCGGGCGCCTCAGCCACCCCGCTCGCACCCTGCTCGAGGCCTACTGCCAGGGGGTCGAGGCCGCGCTCGAGCTCCACCGGCGGCTGCCCGATCCCGAGCAGGCCCTGCTGCCCGCGCTGGGCCGGTTCGCTCCCTGGGAGCCGCTGGCCATCGCCCTGTTCATCGGCTTCGCCAACGATGCGGTCTGCCTGCACACCGACCTGCTGGTCGACCGCACCATCACCCGCCTCGGGACGCGCCGGGCCCAGGACCTGTGGGGCGACATCCCCCTGGTCGCCGCCCTCGGCGACCGGCCGCCGTCCACACCCGGCCCCCCGGGCAGCGACATCCCGACGGCGCCGCAGCCCGACGCCAGCGCCGGAGGACGCCCCTCGTGGCCGGCGCTGCTCCGCCGGCTCGGCGTGCGGCCGCTGGGCGGCGTCCCCGGGGGCTCCAACGCCTGGGCGGTGGCCGGCGCGGGCACCCGGTCCGGCCGGCCGCTCCTCGCCAGCGACCCCCACGTGCCCCTCGCGCCGATCCCGAGCTTCTGGTACCCGGTGCACCTCTGCGGCGGCGAGGTCGACGTGGCCGGCGGCAGCCTCGTCGGCTTGCCCCTGCTGGCCATGGGCCACAGCCGGCACCTGGCCTGGGGCAACACCTCGGTCATGAAGCACAACGTGGACCTCGTGCGAGTCCACCGGCATCCGCACCGGCCCGAGCTCTACTGGCGGGCAGGAGAGTGGCAGCCCCTCGAGCGCCGGGAGGTGGTCGTCCAGGTGCGCGGGCGACCACCGCAGCTCCTGGAGATCCACCAGGGCCCCTGCGGTCTGGTGCTCCCCGGCACCCGGGCCCACGACGGCTGCGAGTTCGCGGCCCAGGTCAGCCTCGGCGACCCGGCCGCGCTGGTCGAGGGCTACCTGCGCTTCCCCCGGGATCGCACCCTCGCCGACCGGGAAGAGAGCCTCGGCCTCACGAGCCGGGGCTGCCTCGCCTGGAACCAGGTGACGGCCGCGACGCAGGGAGGGATCGCACTCCACCAGACCGGCGTCTTCCCCCGCCGGGGCGACGGCCACGGCGCCCTGCCCCACGACGGCTCCTCGCCGGCCGCGGATCTCGGTCCGCCCCTGGCCTTCGCCGAGCTGCCCCGTCGTGTCGACCCGGCGGACGGGCTGGTCGTGTCGACCAACCAGCGGCTGCAGCTCCCCGACGACGAGCGATTCCTCGCCAGCCTCTACGAGCCGCCGCTCCGCTGCGGGCGGATCGCCGAGCTGCTCCGGCGGGACTGGGGGCAGCTCGACACGCACCGCGCCTGCCAGGTGCAGCTCGACGTCACCGAGCTGCGTGCGGCCGAGCAGATCGCCACGCTGCGGCGCGCGCTCCAGCCCCATCCTCCCCGCGACCAGGAGGACGCCGCGGCCCGGGAGCTGCTCGCCGACTGGGCCGCCGCGCCCCGCTGCACCCCGGCCGCCGTGGGCTGCAGCCTCTACCAGGCCTTCCGGCGCGAGCTCATCCGGCTGCTCCTCGAGGGTCCGCTCGGGCAGCCCCTCGCCGACGAGCTCGCCCTGCTGTCACGCCACGGTCTGCTCCTCTTCGAGCGGGTGCTCGCAGACCCGCAGGACCCCTGGCTCGGCGGCTGCCCCACGGATCGCCCGGACCGCCGGGAGC
This sequence comes from Myxococcota bacterium, assembly GCA_034005005.1. Taxonomy (GTDB): domain Bacteria; phylum Myxococcota_A; class JAVEVO01; order JAVEVO01; family JAVEVO01; genus JAVEVO01. The sequence continues at coordinate 18,804 of JAVEVO010000095.1, read as the reverse complement.
TGCTGCTGGCGGAGGCCTGGTGGCGAGCCCTGGCCCTGCTCCGCCGGGCCCTCGGCCCGGACGTCCGCCGCTGGGAGTGGGGCCGGCTGAACACCCTCGACCTCGCCCACCCCTTCTCCCGGCTCCCTCTGGTGGGCCCCTGGCTGGGGCTCGGCCGACACCCCGTCGGCGGCTCCGAGACGACTCCCTGCATGGCCACCGCCACCTGGGAGGAGGACGGCCGGCACGTCGGCGTGGGACCGACCACGCGCTTCGTCATCGACCTGGCGACCCCGGACCGGGCCCTGTGGAGCCACTCCACCGGCGTCTCGGGGCAGCGCCTGTCCCCCTGGCGCGGCAACCTGACCGAGGACTGGCTCGCGGGGGTTTACTTCGAGCTCCGGCTCGGGCCCGAGGTGGCCGCGGTCGAGACGCTGGTGCTCGGGAGGCACGGCTAGTACTTCAGTACAGATAGCTCGACCGGCCGAGATCCGGGGAAGGTACTGGTAGGGACAGCCTGCTGGTATGGACAATGTCCTCTCATGGACAATGGACCGGTAGAGACAGTGTACTGGTAGGGACCGGCCTACGCGCCGGCCCATGGTGGTGTGCCGGCGCGGAGGCCGGCACCCACCCGAACACAAACAACCGAGCAACAAGCAAATAGGCAACAGCCAACCGCGCAGAACCCCCGTGCCGGGTTGCTAGGAGCGTGTTGCGGAAAAGTCCGTCGCGAGGCGGTCGAGGCGCGGCGCAGGGAAGGAAGCACCGAGCCGAGGCGCCGCAGGCGTACTTGCGGTACGTCGAGGACGGATCGGCCGGTGCTGACGCACCATGCGCCGATGCATCGGCCGCCGCAGCAGAACGCTTTGCGCAACACGCTCCTAGAGGGCGTCTTCGCTGCTCGCGACCTCCACGGGCCCCACCGGGTCACCGTCGTCGGCCGGGATATCCTCCCACACCGTCGCCAGGAGGGGCCCGAGCAGCTCGCCGAGCCGCCTGGTCCGGCGCGCCAGGGAAGGGTAGCCCTGGCCGTCCAGCAGGTCGCCGAAGTCCTCGAGGAAGGACGGCAGGGCGTGGTCTCTGGCGAGTCGCGCCAGCAGCTCCGCTTCCCCGTCCAGCACGCAGGAGCCTCCATGCTGCAAGGCGTCGACCAGCGGGACCCGGCCGATGGGCCCCGGAGCCCGCCCCTGGCAGAGGAGGAGCTGGACGCCCACCGCCCGCAACAGCGAGAGGCTCGCCTCGCCGGCATGGGCCTCCAGCCAGTGCCCCAGCACGACCGAGTACAGCCGGAGATCCTCCGCCTCCACGGCCTGGACGGCCCGGTCGAGCAGCTCCCGGAAGCCCACCTCGTCGAGGCCGCTGCCGGCGAGCCGCACCGGGATCAACAGCGGCAAGAGGGTCGCGTAGGGCAGGCGCACGGGGAAGCAGCCACTTCGCAAGGCCTCGTCCACGCCCGCTTGCAGCCGCTCGCCCAGCGCGAACGCCGCCGCGACCAGCTCCGGCTCGGCCTGCTCCCGGGCGCGTCGCTCGGCCCGGTCGGCAACGGCGCGATCCATGGCCGCAATGAGGCCCTGCACCGCCGCGTCCAGCCACGTGTCCTCCGGCAGCAGTCGGTGCGGCCCATCGTCCGCAGCACGCTCCCTGGCCGAGGCCAGCACGAGCAACGGCAGCAAGGGGCTCGGCCCCTCGCCGCCGTAGAGCCCACCGAGGATCCCCAAAACCAGGGAGCGCAGACCGTCGAGGTCGGTCGCCACCTCACCGGCGGCCGCGCCGAACGACGACACCAGGTCGGCGGGCAGCGGTGCGGCGCGACACTCCACGAGCGTCGCGAGCAGCTCGGCGAAAGACACGGCACCACCCGATGGCGGCGCGCTCGCCAGCCGGGCCGAGAGGCACGTGAGCTCGGCGGACGCGCAGCGCAGCGTCCGCAAGCTCGGCGCCTCGCCGAGCAAGCCGACCAGCCGGCGGGCATCGGTGCGCAGGGCTGCCGCGTCGGCCAGCCGCGGGATCAGGCGCGGATGGGGAGGTGGTCCGCCATCCAACCTCGCCGCGGCCGCGGCAGGCAGCCACGCGTGGAGCAGCAGGGCCGCCTGGGCCGCGAGCAGCCCCCGCTGGACCTGCCGTTCATCCTCCAGGTCATAGCCCGCGCCCTCGAGGAGGCCGAAGAGCTGAAGCCCACCGTGCGGGTCGAGCTGGCCCAGCACGGAGGATCCGGTGCGGCCGGCCTCCGACCGGGGCCGACGCGCGGCCCGACTGGAACCCGTCTTGCCTCGCGGAGCCGTGCCGCCCATCGCGCTCCTCACCATCGGTCCCGGACTCCCCGTGCTTAGGACCCTGTCCGAAATTGCCTTGGCATTCGGTCGCCGCTGCATCCCCGCCTGCGGCGTCACGGGGCCCCCGCCTCCCTCGACGGGCATCCAGCCCGACTGCGGTCGGCGTGCACCCCCGTTCCTTGCAGGCGAGGCGCCCCGGCGACCTCGGTGCTGGCAAGTCAATTTCTACCAGGGTCCTTAACCCGTTGCCCGGCGAGACGCAAGGCCCGGGGAGCCCCACCAGGGACCGACCGTCCCTGGGCCTGCAGCGATCACCGGTCTTGGCGGCGGGCCCCGACGGGGCTACACTCACGCCAACCAGGCAGAGAGGAGCCGGCGTGGCGAGCAGTAAGAGCCCCCCCATCATCCAGCCTGGCCACATCCCCGGGGTCTTCGCGTCCTGTGCCCCCTATTACGAACGTACCCGGCTCTACCTACGACGTTTCCTCGCCTTCCTCAAGCCCTGGGAGGCTCGCAGCGACACGAAGGGCGGCGCCGGCCTGCTGACCGACCAGCAGGACCCCGCCGTGACCATCGACTCCCATGTCGTGCGAGTGCTGGTACGAACAGGCTATGCCGGTCAGCGAGCCGAGGCCCTCGCACGGCTGGACGAGGAGCTGGCCCGACCGCTGCCCCCGCTGCCGGGCGCCGCACCGGAGAAGCCCGCGGCCGACCTGGGCAGCCGCTTCGCAGAGCTCGCCCGGCAGCTCTCCCTCACCCCCCTCGAGGTGGACCTGTGCTGGCTGCTGCTGCTGCCCGAGCTGGTCCCCGACATCTTGTGGATCTACCGCACCATCTGGAGCGACGCGGCCCAGGTCTGCTGCAGCGAGGACTTCCTGCGGCACGTCCTGGACCCCTACGGCACCTCGCCCGTCGCGACCCGCGACGTCCTGGCCCCCCAGGCCAGGCCGTTCTCGCTGCTTTTGCTGGAGGAGGTGGAGGTCCACCCCGCACGGGGCGAGCGGTACCTGCGCGCCAGCCGCCGGCTGGTGGATCACCTCCTCGGCCGGGACGCGCTCGCCCCCGAGCTGGCTGGCCTGTGCCGGCCCGTGACCGCCGGCGCGGCCCGCGGCAAGGGGAACATCGACGGCCAGGTCTTCCAGGCCCTGGCCGAGCTGCTCCATCAGCGGCTGGCCTCGGCGACCCATCCCGCCCGGAGCGAGGGGGAGCTCGCGCCGGCGACGATGTTCCACTTCTTCGGCCCCCCGGAGGCTGGCCGCCGGAGCCTCGCCAGGGAGCTGGCGGTCAGCGTCGACCGCACCCTCTTGCAGATCGACGTGCCCGCGCTGGCCCAGGAACCCGACCCACTCCTGCAGCTTCGCCGGGCGCGCCGCGAGGCCTTTCTGGGCAAGGGTCTGCTGCTGCTCGCCGACGCCGAGCCCCTCGCGGAGGAGCGACACGCCACGCTGCTGCAGGCCGTCAAGCGGTTCCTCGAGGTCCAGTCGGAGCCCGTGTTCCTGATCGCCTCCTCCCGCCTGGCCGCGGCCGGTCGCCTGGCCGACGAGCTGGTCCCGCTGGAAGTGAGACCCCCCTCGAGCGAACGGCGGGAAGCGCTCTGGAAGCAAGCGCTCGGCGAGCTGCCCTGGCCAGTCGCCGAGGAGGTGCGGGCCCGCGACCTGGCCCGCAAGTTCAACCTTCCCCCGGGGAAGATCCGGCGGGCGGCCCAGGAGGCGCTGAGCCTGGCGCGGCTGCGCGGGACTGCAAGGACGGTGCAACCCCGGGACCTCCACGCCGCGGCCACCGGCCAACTGGTGCACGGACTGGGCTCGGTCGCGGACCGCATCGAGAAGACCCTGGACTGGGACGACCTGATCCTCCCCGACGACTGCCTGCAGGTCCTCGAGGAGATCGTCCGGCGCTACCGGCATCAATCCCAGGTGATGAACGATTGGGGCTTCCGCTCGAAGTTCGTCTACGGTCTCGGGATGAGCGTCCTGTTCTCGGGCCCCCCCGGCACGGGCAAGACCATGACCGCCGGCGTGCTGGCCCGCGAGCTCGACATGGAGCTCTTCCGCATCGACCTGTCCCGGATCGTCTCCAAGTGGATCGGCGAGACGGAGAAGAACCTGGCGAAGGTGTTCGACGAGGGCAAGGCCTCCCAGGCCATCATCCTCTTCGACGAGGCCGACTCGCTCTTCGGTAAGCGGGGGGAAGTGAAGTCCTCGGTCGACCGCTACAGCAACCTGGAGATCAACTACCTGCTGCAGCGGATGGAGAGCTACGAGGGGATCTCCATCCTCACGACCAATCAGAGCCAGGCGATGGACGAAGCGTTCATGCGGCGGATCGCCTTCAACGTCAGCTTCCCCCTCCCCGACGAGGCGACCCGCGAGCGACTCTGGCGGTCGATGATCCCCCGGCTCGCCCCCCTCGCCGCCGATGTGGACTTCCAGGTCCTCGCGGAGCGATTCGAGTTCTCGGGCGGCTACATCAAGAACACCATCCTGCGCGCGGCCTTCTCGGCTGCGGAGGAGCGCTCCGGTATCACCCAGCGCTTGCTGGTGCTGGCCGCGATCGAGGAGGCGCGGGGGCTCGGGCGCCTCCTGCGGGTGGAGGACCTGCTCGAGGAGCTCGAGGTGCGACCCCGACGACCGAAGGGACGAGGGAAGAAGCCGGGCAGCTCGTCGAAGACGGCACCGACCGGCCGCAGCCGGCGGTAGGGAGAGAGCATGGCCAGCTCGACGCTACTCTTCATCGCCGGCGGCGTGGTCTGTGGCCTGCTGCTGTGGATCGGCGTCTCGCTGAAGAGCGGAACTGCGCTCGCCCTGTGCGCCGGAGGAGGGCTGGTCGTGCTGGTCGGCAGCGGCGTGGCCAGCTTCTTGCTCGACCGGGCTCAAGAGCGCCAGACCCTGCTGAGCAACGCCGAGCAGTGGCTGGGGGTCGCCTCCCGGCTGGGGCTGCACCCCCGCCACGAGGGCCCGACCAGCCCGCCGGCGACCCCGGAGTGGGCCAAGGTGATGCTGGATGCGCCCCTCGTCGGGGTCGTGGCAGAGCAGCCCGTGGAGCTCACGCGGGTCCAGATCTCGGTGGCCGACCTGCCCGACTGGTGGCTGTACGGCCGCGCGCCGCTGCAGCCACCCCTCGCCGGGCTCGATTTCGAGGTCCTGCCCCGGGAGGCCGCCGGCCGCGTGACCGACGCCTTGCTGGGGACGGGGGTCCAGCTTCCCCTGACCACGCTCGGTCCCACCTACGTCGTGCGGGGCAAGGACGCGGCCGAGGCCCAGCGTCGGCTCGGGCTGGGGGGTGACCCCGCGAGCGATCCGCTGGGCCCCCTGGCGCCGCTGGTCGCGCAGGGCTGGAAGGCGAAGGTGTCTCCGGAGACGGTCGAGCTCTCCCGCAAGACGGAGGAGATCGAGCCGGCCCTGGAGCTCGCCGCGCGCGCAGTCGCCGAGGCTGCGCGCCGGCTGCGGCAGGTGCAGTAGAGAAGGACGGCGGCCGGGGCGGAGCGCCAGTTGGCACGTCTCCTGCTGTGCGACGTCCTGGCAAGGTTGGCTCCCGCAGGTGGGGTCCCGATACCCCAGAGGGACATCGATGGCCGATCGACCCGATCAAGAGCTGCTCGCCCCCAAACCCCAGCCAGGGAAGAAGGCCGGCAATGCCCCAAAAGCGGGGCAGGACGACCGCCGCAACGCCCGGCCGAACAAGAAGCCCTTGCCGGGGCTGGGGGCCTCGGGCCAGCTCGACCAGGACCTGCTGGAGGAGGGACCGGACGCCGGCGAGCAGGACCCGGCGATCACGGGTAGCCAGGGCGGGGAGGAGACCGGGAGCGGGAAGAACGAGCAGGCGAACCAGGCCAAGCACGCCGCGCAGGACGTCGACGCGACCCAAAAGGGCAAGACCCCGGACGGTGCGGACGACGAGCTGGTGACCGAGAGCGGGCCGGGCCAGGGGGCCGACGGCAAGGGGGCCGACGGCAAGGGGGCCGACGGCAAGGGGGCCGACGGCAAGGGGGCCGACGGCAAGGGCGCAGGTTCGACCCCGGCTCTCCCGGGCGGCGGCGCGCCGGGGATCCAGGGCACCAGCGGGAAGGGCGGCCGCGGGGAGTCGGGCGGAGGCGGGAACCTGGGCGGCGGTGGGGCCAAGGACGTGCCGCAGGTCTCGGGTGGTGGCAAGGGCGGGGGCCCCGAGCCCGCGCCGGCCCTGCAGCCGAAGAAGGGCGGCGGCGGCGGGGGCGGCGGCGGCGGCGGCGGCGGCGGCGGCGGCGGCGGCTCCACGCCCGACAGCAAGCAGCTCCTCGACCCCTACATGATGGCCTTCTGGGACGACGCCGAGTACAAGAAGAAGCTCGACGAGTTTGGTACCAACGTCCTGAACATGCCCAAGGACGGTGCCGCGAAGCCCAAGCTGCCCGATCCCCCCAGCAGCACCGCCTGGAAGGTCATCAACTTCGCCGATGGCGTGGTCGGCGGCCTCTTCGACACGGTCGTCTGGACCGGGCTGAAGGCCATCCCGATCCTCGGGATCTTCCCGCAGACCATCGAGTCGGTGAAGAAGGGACTGAAGGACTTCAACACCTACGGCGGGGTGAAGGACAGCGCGGGCATCTCGACCTTGATGCAGGGCTTCTCGGTCTCCCGCGCCCTGATGGACTGGATCGCCGGCGCCTCGAGCAACATCGCCGACACCTGCACGATCATCCAGGACATCGGCGTGGCTGGCGCCGGCCTGTCCGGCGGTGTGAGCGCGATCCTCGAGATCGCGGCCCCGGTGGGTGAGGTCGCGCGGATCGTGGCCGCGTCGGCCAACTCGGTGAAGGCGTTGCTGAGCGCCAGCATGGCGGTGGGGAACATCTTCCTCACCAAGCAGCTCGAGGCGGACGGCCAGCACGCGGCAGCCGCCAAGATCCGTGATCTCTGGGTCGGCGGCTTCATCGACGCGACCTTCGACACGATCTCCGCGGTCTCCTCGGTCGCCGGGGCGCTCACCTTCAACCACGCGGGCGGCGGTGAGAAGATCACCTCTGCGGCCCAGGCCTTCGAGAAGTTCCTCGAGGGCTCGGCCAAGAACATCGAGAAGAAGGCCCTCGGCTCCCTCGATCCCCGCCAGGGCGGCTACAACAAGCAGAGCAAGAACTACGGGGAGATCGGCCGTCAGATCAAGTCGCTGGCCGATCGGGGGAAGAGCGTCGGCACCTTCGTCAAGGCGATCAACAAGGGCGCCAAGGGCGCGGGATTCCAGGACAAGTACGACTCGGCACGCGACACCTTCGACAAGCCGGGAGCCGGGGACGCGGTCGGCGGTGAGGCGGCCGGGATCATCCAGGCGGCCCGCTCCCAGACCGTGGCCAAGATCGACCTCGCGGCCAAGGGCCTCGAGGGTGGTGACGCCAAGGTCTTCTGGTACCAGGGGTTGATCGACGACTTCCTGAAGCCCAAGACCTCCATGGCCAACCTCCTCGAGGGTGGCGACAAGGGCGCCAAGGCCGCCGAGGGTTACCTCGACTTCGCCACCTCGCCCTGGGGCTGGCTGAAATCCATCGGTCTGACCTCCCTCAAGCTGGGCCCCAACGTCACCCTCGAGGCGGCCGCGGGCACGGTCGACCTGCTCGCGGCGGGCGTGGACAAGGCCGCACCGCTGATCGAGGCCGTCGGTAGCTGGATCTCCTCCGAGAAGAAGAAGATCGAGCCGACCCTCGCGGACATGGCCGAGACCATCCGCAAGCAGAACATCTCCGTGGAGTTCATCCGGGAGGCGATGGGCCACGGCGAGCAGATGCTGGGCAAGCTGGACTCGATCTTCGACGCCAAGGGCGGGCTCTCCCAGAAGGCCGACCGGCTCATCGGCGGCCTCGACAAGATGACGATCAAGGACCCGGCCAAGCTGCACATCCAGAACCTGGACACCAAGCTCCTGCAGAAGGCCCTGCAGATCGTCCCCGGCATCGGCGGCCTGCTCTCCGCGGCGGTCGGCTGGCTCGACTCCCTCATCCCGGACAGCGTCCGCGAGAAGGCCAAGGCCAAGATCAACGCCTTCATCGACTCGCTCGTGGCCCGCTGGAACTCGCTCGTCGCCGGCGCGATGGCCAAGGCCCAGCAGACCAAGGACCAGGCGCTCGCCCAGGCCGACCAGCAGATCGAGGCGTTCAGCAAGTCGACGCGGGCCAAGCTGGCCGTGCTCAAGGAGGAGTTCAAGGACGGCTCGGCCCTGCAGCAGCAACTCCAGGCTCGCTACGATCAGCTCGCCGGAGCGGTGGCGGGGCTGCTCGAGGCGCTGCACGACTGGGATGGCAAGGCCGATGCCAAGGGCGCCGCGGAGTGGCTGCGCGGCGTCGCCAAGGACATGCGGGAGTTCGCGGCCAAGACCCGGGCCGCCAGCCCCGCCGGCCAGGAGAAGAGCCAGGAGCAGCAGTGGGCCGACTTCCTGAAGGGAGAGGCCCAGGCCAAGGTCGACGAGTGGAAGAAGAACCACGGCCAGAAGGTCAAGGACGCCTACGAGCCCGCGGTCCCGGACGCCGAGATCGCGGCCCTCAACCAGGCCGCGGACAAGATCGACGGCGTGCTGGGGCCGGGCGCCACCGACAAACCCCGGGCCAAGGCCAACGGCGTCCGGGGCAAGAGCGGTCCGGACGCGCTCGAGACCCTCTTCGACGCCGAGGACGAGCTTTTGGCCATCGGCCGGTGAGCTGGCACCGGGTCACCGACCCCGACTGACCGGGGACCGCTTCCTCCCCGCCGCGGAACGGAGTATGCTTCCTCCTGGCGACCTCAGCGGTCGGTCAGGAGGACATCATGGGACTGATCATCGTCGGGATCATCCTGATCATCGTCGGAGCAGGCTTGATCTGGGGCCGGATCTCCGCCTTGAACAAGGCCCAGCAGATCAAGACGGCCGAGCACCGGACCGTGGCCGAGCTCCAGGAGATGTCCAAGGAGATCGCCGCCGAGCTGGGGCGAGGCTCGTACAACGAGATCGTCGAGGTGCGCGGCCGGATCGAGTGCGATCGCCCCCTCACCTCCGAGCTGACGAAGACCGAGTGCGTCTACTACCGCATGAAGGTCGACCAGGAGTACGAGGAGACCTACCAGCAGTGGGACGAGTCCCGCAAGCAGCACGTGATGCGGACGCGCCGCACGACCCGCAACATGGCCTCGAACAACCGCAGCGTCCCCTTCGATCTCCGGGACGAGAGCGGCGCGGTCGAGGTGCTGCCCGACGGGGCCGACATCGAAGCCGAGAAGGTGCTCTCCTCCTTCGAGCCGGAGAACCGTCTGCTCGGCCGCGGGGGCACCACGATCTCCTTCGGCGGCTTCTCCCTCGAGCTGGGGGGCTTCCGGGGGGGCGGCTCCCGCATCCTCGGCTACCGCCTCGAGGAGCACGCCCTGCCGGTCGGGCGTGACGTCTACGTCCTCGCCGAGGCCTCCGACGCCGAGGGTCGCCTGACCCTGCACAAGCCGGCCAGCAAGAAGAAGAGCCGCTTCATCATCACCACCAAGTCGAAGGAGGCCCTGATCCAGAGCGTCCAGCGCAGCGCCCTCTTCTTCCTCATCGGCTCCATCGCCAGCTTCCTCATCGGCGCGGGCCTGCTCATCGGCGGGATCGTCCAGGCGCTCTGAGCCGCCCCCTCGCCTCCCCCGGCCAGCCCCGACGGTCCCCGGCGGTGATCCCGGCCTACAGGTCCCGGGTCACCCCCACGAACGGCCCGGGGCGAACACGCCCGGACACCGGGCACACCCAGGACGGATTCTCGAGGTTCCGAGAGGGGGACCGGGCTCGAGCGGCGCGTGCAGTGTGGGAGACGGAAGGAGGAGGAAAGGTCCGGGTGAGTCGAGCCGGCAGGCAGCTCAGGGATTGTCGGCCGGCGCGGCGGGCGCGGGCGGAGCGGGCACGACGTTGACCTCGCCCCCTGCGCCAGGCGTGAGCTGGATCTGCTGCAGGGCCTTCTGCAATTGCACGTTGACGTCGTCGGCGCTCGCCTCCCGGGGCGCCACCGTGACCGCGCGAAGCTGCGGGTCGAGGATGTCCGGGGCGGACTCGTTGCGCAGCCGGGTCAGCAGGTCCTGGAGCACGGGGCCGAGAGAGGGCTGCGGCCCGAACATCCGCCGGGCCGAGGGATAGAAGAGCGCGGCCTCCCAGTTGCCGAGGAGCTTGCTCTCCTTGCTCTGCTGCAGCTCGGTGCGCAGGGCGGTGCGCGTCGCCTCGGGGATCTCCGCAGGCGGCTCGGTCCGGCTCTTCAGCTTCAGCACGTACCACGTCCCGTTGACCTCGAAGGTCTGGGCGGGCACCGGCTGCTCCGTGGACAAGGCGAAGGCCGCGAGGGCGACCTCGCGGGAGCGGCCGATGCGCGGCACCTGGTCCCAGCTCTTGGTGAAGGCGAAGATGTTGGCCATGTCCGGCGCGCCGCCGCGGCCCTCCTGGGTGAAATCGCCTGTCTCCTCGATGGAATAGCGGAGCTCTCCCTGCTCGCCGGCGTCCTCGTCGCCAGCGGCGGGGGCCGCGGCCACGGTGCGGATCGCGTCCTCGAAGGAGAGCCCGCCCTGCATGGCCGCGAGGATCCCGTCGGCCTGCTTCTTGGCCTCGGCCTTGCGGCGCTCCTCGAGGATCAGGGTGCGGGCGATCTCGTCGGTCGCCTCCTCCACGGTCCGCTTCAGGGCCTCCCGGATCTCCTCGGCGCGCAGCAGGTAGTAGCCGGTGGGGGTCTCGACGACGCCGGAGAGCTCTCCCTGCTGCAGGGCGAAGGCCGCGGCGTCGAACGCCGGATCGGCATTGCCCTGGCTCTGCCACCCCATGTCCCCACCCTTGGCCTGGTAGCTGACGTGCTCGGAGAGCTCCGTGGCGAGGCCGGCCATGTCCTCGCCGGCGACGATCCGCGTGCGGAGCTCCTCGGCCCGGGCCTTGACCGCGGCGCGCTGCTCCGGGGGATCGGCAGCCTCGGACTTGAGGAAGATCTGCCGGATCTTGACCTGGCGCGGCTGATCGAAATCGGCCTTGTGCCCCTCGTAGTACTTCTGGACCTCGTCCTTGTGCGCGAGGGCGTAGGACTGGACCTGCGACGGGTCGACCTGCTCGTCGATCTGCTGATCAGCGGGGCGGACCGCCGCGAAGTGGAGGTTGACCTTGGTCTCCTTCTCCCGGTAGGCGTCCTGGAGCTCGGCGTCGCTGACAGTGATCAACGACTTGTAGTAGTCGACGAGCTTGCGGGCCTGCAGTTCCCAGCCCCGGATCCGCTCGTAGCGCTCCATGGTCGTCTGGAGGAAGGCGGTCACCAGCCGCTGGTACTGCTCGGCGTTGAACTGGCCGTCGACCTCGAGGCTCCGGTAGTCGGGGTTGCGCTCGGGGTCCTTGATGAAGCTGGCCAGCTCCGCGGGCGTCACCACCAGACCCAGCCGCCGGGCTTCGCCCGCCAGCAGGAGGCTGTTGATGATCCCGTCGAGGGTCTCGCGCCGCTGGGCGAGGTAGGCGTCATCGTCGACGTCCCGCCCCGAGACGGTACCAAAGTGCCGGACGTACTCGGCACGCAGGTCGATGGAGTCGATGGCCTCGCCGTCGACCTTGGCGATGGTGGCGATCTGGCTCGGCTCGCAGCCCTGGGACTGCGGCCCGAAGCTGATGATGAACACGGTGATGATGATGCCGAAGAAGATGTAGATGATGGCAGAGCGCGAATGCTGCCGCATGTAGTAGAGCATCGATACTCCTCGCTTCTTCTTGCCCTGGCGATCCCGAGGCGGCGGCAAGATAGCCGCTGCCGGCCCCGCGGTCAATCCCTTTGCTGACCAGCGAATCGCCAGCAGATGCGCCTTGCTGGCTCCCCGCTCGGCCACGCCCGGAGACTCGGCGGCTGCGAGCACAAGGTGAGCTTGCCAAACGAGGGAGGGGGTGCTAGTCAACCGGCGCGGGTTCCTCCCGGGAACCCCGCGTGGCAGCAACGGGGATCTCTCTCGACGGCTTGTGAGGCAGAGTGCTGGACTGGCTGTGGGGTCTCTTCTCCAACGACCTGGCCATCGACCTGGGGACCGCGACGACGCTGGTCTTCGTCAAGGGCAAGGGCATCGTCTCGTACGAGCCCTCGGTGGTGGCCGTGAAGAAGGACGGGCGGGGCTTCGGCAAGGTCCTGGCCGTCGGAAAAGAGGCCAAGGAGATGCTCGGCCGGACGCCCGGCTCGATCGTCGCGATCCGCCCCATGAAGGAAGGGGTCATCGCGGACTTCGAGACCACCGAGGCCATGCTCCGCTACTTCATCACCAAGGCCCATAACCGCAAAGCCCTCGTCAAGCCCCGCATCGTCATCGGCGTGCCCTCGGGGATCACCGAGGTCGAGAAGCGGGCCGTCAAGGAGTCGGCGATCAGCGCCGGCGCCCGCGAGGTCTATCTGATCGAAGAGCCGATGGCCGCCGCGATCGGCGCCGGGCTGCCGATCACCGAGCCCTCCGGCAACATGATCGTCGACATCGGCGGCGGGACCACCGAGGTGGCGATCATCGCGCTCGCCGGCATCGTCTACTCCGAATCGGTCCGGGTGGGCGGCGACAAGATGGATGAGGCGATCATCCAGCACATGAAGCGCAAGTACAACCTCCTGATCGGCGAGCGGACCTCCGAGTTGATCAAGATCAACATCGGCAGCGCCTACCCCACCGAAGAGGTCATGTACATGGACGTCAAGGGGCGTGATCTCGTGGCGGGGGTCCCGCGCACCATCGAGATCAACTCCGACGAGATCCGCGAAGCGCTGCAAGAGCCCATCAACTCCATCGTCACCGCGGTCCGGGTCGCCCTGGAGCGCACGCCGCCCGAGCATGCGGCCGATCTCGTGGACAAGGGCATCGTCCTCGCGGGCGGCGGCGCCTTGCTGCGCAACATGGACGTCCTGCTGCGGGAGGAGACCGGGCTGCCGGTGACCATCGCCGACGATCCGGTCTCGGCGGTGGCGCTGGGATCGGGCAAGACCCTCGACGAGCTCTCCCTGCTCAAGGGCGTGACGATCTCCTGAGCCAGGCGAGGGAGCGGGCACCGTACCTCCGGGCGAGGTCATGGCAAGCGGCAACCGAAGACGCATCGATCTGGCGGTCATCCTGATCCTCCTGGCATTGCCAGTCTTCGTCCTGTACGTCTCCACCCGCCCGGGCGTCCGGCAACACCCGGCGAACCGCGTCCTGCTGTCGGCGACCGCCCCCCTGCAGCTCCTGATGGCCAACGTCTTCGGCGGGCTGGCCAACCTCTGGCAGGACTACCTGGTGCTCTCCGACGTGCAGCGGGACAACCGTGAGCTGCGCCGCGAGGTCGCCCGGCTGGGGCAGGAGAACCGCCGGCTGGCTGCCCTGGCCACCGAGAACCAGCGCCTGCGCGAGATGCTCGCCTTCCGGGATCGTCACGACGCCCACTACCAGCTCCTCCCCGCCCGGGTCATCGGCCGCAGCCTGACCCCCTACTTCCGCGTGATCCGGCTGCGCCTGAGCGTCGGCAGCGCCCAAGTCAAGGCCGGCATGCCGGTGGTGACCCGTGAGGGCGTGGTGGGCACCGTGGAGCGGGTGGCGGCGGGGTACAGCGACGTCATGCTCCTCGTCGACGCCCGCTCGGCCATCGACGTGGTCTCCCAGGAGGGGCGCGTCCGGGGGATCGTCAAGGGGATGGGCGAGACCGACCGGTACGCGGCGCGCATGGACTACACCCTGCGCACGGACGAGCTGAAGCCGGGGGAGTTCGTCGTCACCTCCGGGATGGGCCAACGCTTTCCGCGGGACCTGCTCGTCGGCAGGGTGGAGAGCATCGAGAAGAAGCAGTTCGGCCTCTACCAGAAGGTCACGATCGCTCCCGCGGTGGACTTCTCCCGGCTCGAGGAGGTGTTCGTGATCACCAGCCCGCCCGATGAGCCGAACAAGGTCCCCTCGGCCAGGGCGACGCCGTGATCAAGAACCTCACCGCAACCCTCTTCGGCATCCTCCTGCTGACGCTCCAGAGCTCGGTGGCCTTCCCCGATCTCCTCGGGATGGGTGGACCCGACCTCTTCGTCTGCCTCGTCGCCTACCTCGGCCTCCGCCGGGACCTGGTCGCCGGAGCGATCCCCCTGGTGATCGTCGGCTTCCTCGCGGACACCTACGCCGCCACCCCCGCCGGCCTCCACCTGGGCACGGCGGTGATCGTCTTCTTGCTGCTCCAGTTGCTGCAGATGCGGCTCGTCATCCGGGGGCTGGGTGCGGGCGTCGTGATCGTCGTCCTCTCCTCCCTCGCTGCCGCGATCGTCTTCTGGCTGCTGGCCACGATCTTCGTCCCCTCCTTCTCGGGGGGCGTCGCCCTGCTGCGCTTCGCCTTCCCCAAGGCGCTGCTCACGGCCCCCTTCGCCATCGTGGTCTTGTGGGTCATGAGCTGGCTGGACGGGATCGACCCCTGGTCGAGGCGACCCTCCCGCAACGGCCTGCAGTTCGACCTGCTCCCGCGCTGAGGTCCCACAACCACCTACATCGACGAGGGGTTGATCAATCCCCCCTCCATGAGCTATAGGCAGGGGTTCCAGCGGTCTCGCTGGCGAGTGGCCAGACCCGGGCCACGGTGCGCGGAGGTCGCGAGCCCTCCGACACGCCAGGTGAAGGCCCCGATCGTCGGCCGGAAGGCGCCCCTGGCCGGCCTGCGGTCGCAACCGGCCCCGGCGGGCTGCCCGAGGTTTTTCGAGCGCATGATCCACCTCCTGTCCGGTACGGAAGTGAGCGAGTACCGGGCCCGCTTCCGGTGGATCACGATCCTCTTCTCGATCAGCTTCTTGTTCCTGCTCGGGCGCTTCTGGTGGCTGCAGGTGCTGCGCGGGGAGCACTACCTCGAGCAGAGCCGGGACAACTTCGTCCGGGAGTACTCGCTCCCCGCGGACCGCGGCCTGATCAAAGATGCCCAAGGCCGGGTGGTCGCGGCCAACCGCCCGGCCTACAGCGTCTCCATCACCCCCTACTTCGCCCAGGACACCCAGCAGACCCTCGACCGGCTCGCAGCCCACCTCGAGCTCGACCCCCCGGCCATCGCCAAGCTGCGCGAGAGCATCGATCAGGCCAAGGGCCTCAAGCGCTTCCAGCAGCTCCTGGTCCAGCGGGACATCACCCGGGAGCAGCTCGCGCTGCTGGAGACCCACAAGCTCGAGCTCCCCGGAGTACACATCCAGGCAGCCGCGCACCGCTTCTACCCCTTCAACCAGACCGCGGCCCACCTCATCGGCCACATGAACGAGATCTCCGCCGAGGAGCTGAGCGAGCGGACCGGGCTGGGCTATCGCGCGGGCAACTACATCGGCCGCAAGGGGATCGAGCGGCAATACGAGGGGCTGCTCCGCGGGCAGGAGGGGCGGGAGCGGGTGGTCGTCAACGCCAAGGGCATCCAGCGCGGCCAGGCCAAGACGCGCGACCTGCTCGGCGAGGCCGGCCGGACCGAGCCGGTGCCCGGCAAGGACATCATCCTCACCGTCGACATGAAGCTGGAGCGCATCATCGAGCAGGCCCTCGAGCGCTTCGAATCGGGCGCGGTGGTGGCTGCGGATCCGCGCAGCGGCCGGATCCTCGCGATGGTCTCCAAGCCCTCCTTCAACCCCAACCAGTGGACGGGGCGCCTCCCCCGCGAGGTGAAGGAGCAGATCGACAGCAACCCCTTCAAGCCCATGATCGACAAGACGATCTGGTCCTACTTCCCCGGCTCGACCTACAAGGTGGTGACCGCCCTGGCCGCGCTCAACGAGGGGCTGGTGACCCCCAAAGACGAGATCAACTGCCCTGGCTACTACCTGTTCGGGAAGCGCCTCTTCCGCTGCTGGGACCGGGGTGGACACGGCAAGGTCAACCTCCACCAGGCGCTCGCCCAGTCCTGCGACGTCTACTTCTACCGGATGGGGGAGCTGCTCGGGATGGAGAAGTTGGCCCGCTACGCCCAGGAGCTGGGATTCGGCAGCAAGACCGGGCTGATCGGCAACGAGTCCCCCGGGCTGGTGCCCTCCAAGGCCTGGCACGAGCGCCACTCCCGCGAAGGCTTCCAGCACGGCTTCACCCTGAGCACCGCGGTGGGCCAGGGTGACACCCGGACCACGCCCCTGCAGCTCACCCTCGCGTACGGGGCCATCGCCAACGGCGGCTTCCTCTACTATCCCCAGCTCGTCCAGCGGATCGAGAGCGCCAACGGTGAGACCCTCATCGACTACCCGCCCCGGATCCGCCACCGGCTCCCCTTCAAGCCCGAGCACCTGCACCTGGTGATGGATGCCCTCACCGCGGTCGTCGAGGAGGAGAAGGGCACCGCCTACCGTTCCCGCATCCCCGGGATCCCCATCGCCGGCAAGACCGGGACGGCCCAGGTGCGGGGCCTCCGCCGGCGGGCCACCGAGGGCGAGATCACCGACAAGGTCCAGTGGCAGGACCATGCCTGGTTCACTGGCATCTCCCCCCCGACCAACCCGATCATCACCGTCACGGTCTTCCTCGAGAACGGCGGCTCGGGCGGCAAGAACGCCGCCCCCGTGGCGATCAACATCATCGATCGCTACTACCGGGAAGTGCTCGGGGTCATCCCCGGCGATCGCACCGCCGTCCTGGAGGACGACCGGGAAGACGACTCCGACCAGGCGAACTGAACGGCCCGCGGTCGGTCCTCCCGCCGGCCCGCATCGCAGGGATCAAGAGCTTGCCCATCGTGCGCCGACTGAAGGAGAACGTGGACTGGGGCCTGGTCCTCGTCACGGTGCTCATCGCCCTGCTCGGGATCGTGAACCTGCGCAGCGCCTCGCTCGTGGCGGACAGCACGGCTTACATCACCCAGATCGTCTGGGTGATCCTCGGCGGCGTCTTCGCGATCCTCGTCGCGGCCATCGACTATCGCCACTACGAGCGCTACAGCCACATCATCTACGGGATCTGCGTGCTGATGCTCGTGCTGGTGCTGATCATCGGCCGCGAGGTCAAGGGCTCCTCCCGCTGGCTCGGCTTCTGGGAGCTGGGGGTGCAGCCCTCGGAGCTCACGAAGATCGCGATGATCCTCGTCACCGCCCGCTTCTTCGCCGGGGCCCGACGGCCAGAGGGCTACAGCCTGAAGGACCTCGCGCCGGCCATCGGTACCCTCATGGTACCGGCGGTACTGATCCTCCTGGAGCCGGACCTCGGCTCGACGCTGGTGGTGGTCTTCATCTTCGCCTCGCTGCTCTTCTTCGAGCGCCTCCAGCGCCGGACCTGGTTGGTGCTGAGCGCGGCGACCCTCGTCAGCATCCCCCTCATGTGGTACTTTGGTCTCCATGACTACCAGAAGGAGCGGATCCTCTCCTTCCTCGACCCGGACCGGTACAAGCTCGGGTCGGGCTGGCACGCGCGGCAGTCGGTGATCGCCGTGGGCAGCGGGCAGTTCACGGGGAAGGGCTACCTGCACTCGACCCAGACCTGGGGCCGCTTCCTCCCCGAGACCCGTACCGACTTCGTGCTCGCGACCTACGCGGAGGAGCACGGCTTCCTCGGCATCCTGGTGCTGCTCGCGCTCTACTTCTTCCTGATCGCCTGGGCCTTGCGCATCGCCTCGACGGCCCGCGATCGCTTCGGCGCGCTCGTCGCGGTCGGGGTCGCGGCGCTGATCTTCTGGCAGGTGCTGTTCAACGTGGGCATGGTCGTCGGCATGCTGCCGGTGGTCGGCATCACCCTGCCCTTGATGTCCTACGGGGGATCCTCGGTGCTCACGGTCCTGATCGGGATCGGCCTGCTCCTCTCGGTGTCGGCGCATCGCCACGTCTACTGAGCCGCAAGGTCGCGACGGCGGGGGCGATCGGCGCGCGGCTCCGACTCACAGCAGTTGCTGCACCGCCGCCTCGAACTTGGGCCGGGGCATGGCGCCGGTGAGCTGCCGAACCACCTTGCCGTCCTTGAAGAAGAGGAAGGTGGGGACGGCCTGGACCATGAAGCGGGCCGCAGCGCCCGGACTCTGGGAGACGTCCACCTTGACGATCTTCACCTTCCCCGCATAGGCCTCCGCCAGGGCCTGGAGGATCGGCTCCATGGTCCGGCAGGGACCGCACCAGGGTGCCGAGAAATCCACCACCACGGGGAGCTCCGCCTGGAGCACCTCGACGTCGAAGCTGCTGTCCTGGACCTCTTGCATCGCTCCTCCTCGAGCCGGCGCGGCCGGTCTGTGGCTGCTAAGTTGACCACGACCGGGGAGCGTGTCAACCGTCCCCCGCGCCCGGCCCACTTTGCTCTCTGGCCTTCCTCCGGGGAGTGCTATCATGGGCCTCCGGGCGCAGCGAGGTCTCCTGCGCCCCCAGGCGGACAGGAGGAGGTCCGGACCCGATGATGACCAACCTCTTCGTCTCGCGGGACTGCATCGCGCTGCTCGAGCAGCGCGGCGCGATCCTGCGCCAAGGCAACCTGCTGACGATCCTGCCCGAGGGGACCGTCTTCTCCTTGGCGCCGGCCTTCCGCTTCCTCGAGACCCTGGTCGGCGACGACATCTGGCGCATGGAAGGCAAGGTGCTGACGCAGACCGAGGTGCTGCGGCTGAACGGCTTGCCGGTGTCCGAGGGCGTGTTCCTCGGCGAGAGCACCTACAAGGTCCAGGAGGGGTTCGTCGG
>JAVEVO010000004.1:0-99658 GCA_034005005.1 Myxococcota bacterium | reverse complement strand
GGGAAGGGGAGGGCGAAGGGGAGGGGGAAGGGGAGGGCGAAGGGGAGGGGGAAGGAGAGGGCGAGGGCGAGGGCGAGGGCGATGGGGAGGGCGAAGGGGAGGGCGAAGGGGAGGGCGAAGGGGAGGGAGAGGGCGAAGGGGAGGGGGAAGGCGAGGGTGCCGAGGGGGAGGGCGAGGGCGAGCCCCGGCCAGTGGGGAGCCTCAGCGTCGACTGCCAGGTGCCCTACCTCCTCGACGCGGCCCAGGCCGGCAACGCGATCTACATGGGGATGCACTTCGCCGACCTGGTCCAGCAGTACTGCATCCGGGGGACCATCGCCGGTGAGGATCTGACCGCCTTCCCCGAGAAGATGTACTACGGCACCCACAGCGCTGCCGACGAGCTGGTCAGCCTCAACCAGAGCAGCATGCAGAGCCTGCTCGACCCCCGCTTCGCGGTGCGGGTGGACTTCTATCCTGACCGCGCGGTGCTCCCCGGCTCTCGCTGGGAGGTCGGCGCCGACGCGCAGGCCGTGGTCCTCCGCCACGTCAGCGCCCGAGAGCTCTGCTTGCTGGCCCTCGGCACCAGCGGCGAGCTCGAGATCACCGCGGCGGCGAACACCACGGCCCCCGAGGGCGGCAGCTTCAGTGTGCAGGGCACGCTGGAGCTGGCCGACCCCCGCACCATGGGGGAGAGCTGCGAGCTGTTCGCCGACGCCGGCCTGCCGTGCTGCCCGTGAGCCCGCGCCTCCCGGCGCTGGCGCTCGCGCTGGCGCTGCTGCTTGGTGGCTGTGGCGGGGGCGACGGCGGCCGTGACGCGGCCCGGCCCGGCGACGGTGGGGCGGACGGCGGCCGCGACGCGGCCGTCCCCCGGGATGGCGAGGCTGCGGACGCCGGGGGGACGGACTCGGACGCGCCCCCCGACGGCGCGCCCCCCGAGGACGGCGGCCCCGGTGCGGACGGTGGTCCGGAAGACGGCGGCCCCAGCGGCCCCCGGCCGGAGCCCGCGCTGCCCCTGGCCCTACCCTTCTGGGCGCCGCTGCTCGACGTCGAGCTGGAGGGCCTGGGTACCTGGCCCCTGCTCGTCGACACCGGCGCGCCCGCGCTGATGATCGCGCAGCCGCTCGCGGCGACGCTGCCCACCCGACGGCTGGCCGCCTTGCGCTTCGGCGGGCGGGAGTACCGCGACGTCGGCTACGGCCCCTACGACCTGGCGCTCCCCTCCGGGCTGCTCGGCGTCGAGCTCGGGGGGATCCTCGGCTACGACCTGCTCCAGGAGCTGGTGCTGCTGCTCGACTACCGGCACGCGCGGCTGTTCCCCCTCGACCGCTGGCGGCCGGACTACGATCTCGGGCCCGCGGTGCGGGGCCCGTTCCGCACCCTGCCCTTCACCCTCGGCAGCGGCGTGCTGATCGTCGTGCCGGTGAGCTGGGAGGGGCTGCCCGCGGAGGCGGCGATCCTCGACACGGGCACCACGAGCGCGGTCCTCTCCCAGAGCCTGTTCGCGGCCCTCGGCGCCGAGCACGACGGCCGCACGGTGCTCCATGGCTCGACCGCGGTGACCTCCACCGGCGAGCACCGGGACACGCCGATCATCCGGCTCGGCGCCATCACCCTCGCGGACGTGCCCGCCTACCACGCCTGGGCGACGATCATGCCCGACGAGTTCTTCGACGCGGTCTCGCTGATGGCCGAGGCGCCGGTGCGCGCGATCGTCGGCGGCAGCTACCTGCGCGAGGTCGCGCTGGCCATCGACTACCCTGGCCGGATGCTCCACCTCGCCCCCTACATCGACGCCACCCACATCGCCCCGGAGTTCGTCGGGGTCGGCCTCGAGGTGGTAAAGCTGAACGACATCTATCGAGTTTATTCAGTATTCGGCGGCAGCGACGCCGCGCGGCAAGGGATCCAGCCGGGTGAACGGCTCCTGGCCGTGGACGGGCTCCCGGCGGCATCGCTGTCGATGCCCGCGCTCCAGGAGCTGCTCCAGGGGACGCCCGGCAGTCACCTGACCTTGCGCCTGGCCCGGGAGGCGGGTGACGAGTACGAGGTCACGGTGCTGCGCGAAGAGTTGCTCCCCGCGCTCTAGTACCTCGACCCAGCGAAGATGACCGGTCGAGCTTCGGGTGGCGACCGGCCTCCGCGCCGGTCGTGCAGGTGCCGACCTGTCGGCCGGCACCCACCAGAGCAACTGATCAATATCCCTGCGACGGGGTGCTAGCCCTCCGCGGCCCCGACGCGCGCCCCAGGGCGGGAACCACGAGCACGAGCGCACGGTGATCGCGGTCTGCGCTGCCGATCCGGATCGAGCGTTCCGGCGAGCACATCTAGACCCAAGGTCATGGCTCGAATCGGGAACATCAAACGATGGTCCCATACGGCAACCCGGCGATGGTCGAGAGCACGATCACCAATCCGGTGAAGACGACCGGCTTGGTGGTACCCAGGACGCTGCGGCTGAGGAGCAGGCAGGGCAAGGACAGGGCCGGGCCCGCGAGCAGCAAGGCCAGCGCCGGCCCCTGGCCCATCCCCGACTCGAGCAGCCCCTCCAGGATGGGCACCTCGGTCAGGGTAGATACGGTCCACCGGCCCGCAATCGCGTCCTGGTGCGCCCGGAGCCACGCGGCCGCACGCCGGTCCAGGCCGCTGCCGACGGGCAGATCCGCACCGGCAGGCGCGACGCCCGATCGTGCGGTAGACGGCTACCAGCGGGTCGCGCGGCCCAGGGTCCACCGCTCCGACGCGGCCCCGGCAAAGAAGAGGATCGGCACCTCCTGGGACACCACCACCGTCGGGTGATCCACCCGCTCCCGGTAGAAGCTCGTCGGGGAAGTGCTCGGGGCGAGCACCGGATTGTCGGGGCTCTTCACCCAGCGCACCCCGTCGATGGAGGTGGCGTACCCGATCCCGACCTCCGCCGGCCCCCGCCCTTCGGCCGTGGCCTCCCCGACGTACCAGAGGCGCAGCACCGAGCCCGTCTTCACCACCGCGGGCGCCGACACCCCCCACGCGTCCCACGCGCCCTCGGTGCGGCGCAGCACCGGCGTGCCGACGTCGACGGTCCAGGAGCGCCCATCCGCGGAGCGGGCGAGCCCGATGGCCGGGCGGCCGCTGGCCTCCTCGATGGTGAAGAACAGCAGCAGCCCGCCGCCCTCGAGGGGGACGACGCAGGGATCGCGGATCTCCCGGGCGCCGGGGAGGCCCGTCTGCGCCGAGACGAGCGTCAGCTCGGGCGGCAAGGGCTCCCAGGGCCCCGCGGCGGTGCCGCCGAGGTGGCCGATGTAGCTGTCGCCCCGCGGGGTCACGGTCAGCCAGAGGTCCCAGCGGGACCCCGCGACGACGAGGGTGGGCGCGCCCAGGGAGAAGAAGTCCGCGGCCGCGGTCTCGTCGACCAGCAGGGGATCGGGGCCGTGGCGCAGCCAGGTGACGCCCCCGTTGGACGAGTCCGCCCGGCCGATCCCGCCCACCAGCCGGGCCGGCAGGCCCTGGTAGCTCCGGCCGCGGTACAACAGCAGGAGCTTGCCCCCCACCAGCCGGACCTCCGGCATGTTGACGTCGTACTCGTCCCAGTTGCCCGGCGCGCCGCCGGTGAAGGACGGGGCGCGGCCGCCGTTCCAGGTCCCGTGCCGCACGGTCAGGGGGCGCGTCTCGCCGACCCGGGCGTGGTCCTCGACGACGATCACCGCTGCGCCCTCCCGGTCGAGCCGCACGGGGAAGCGCACCCGCCCCTGCGCGTCGACCTGGGTCACCTGCACGGAGCGCGGGAAGACGTCGCCCCAGGTGGCGTGCAGCAGCAGCACGCCGGCGTAGTCCGGCTCGGGGCGCCCCTGCGCGTCGAGGGCTTGGACCTGCAAGGTGAAGGGCTGATCCTCGAGCAGCTCCGCCCCGGGCGTGGCCAGCTCGACCACGAAGCGGACCCCGAGCGGCCCCGGGCCGCCGTCCGGAGACAGGCCCGAGTCCGGCGGCCCGCCGAGGTCCACCGGCTCCCCGAGGTCCGCCCCCCCGGGGTCGAACGCGGGGTTGGGCACGGTGCACGCGGCCAGCCCGCCGAGCAAGAGGAGGAGGACGAGGACGAGGAGAGGCTGCTTCATCGACCGTCCCCGCGCGGGACCGGACCCCCGGTCGGTGCTACTTGACCTCGACGAGCAGCTCGCCCGCGGAGCCGGCCATAAAGCCGCTGAGCCAGCCCAGCTCCGCGGAGAGGTGCTCGTCGAAGCCGGCCGCGTAGTTCATGGTGTACAGCACGACCCGGTAGTTGCCCGCCGTCTGGAACGCGGAGGCCGGCACGGTGATCTTGGGCTGCTGGATCAGCTCCGCGTGCTTGGAGCCGTCGAAGCGCGGGTGGGTCAGGTCGAAGTTGTCGTGGACGAGCGCGCCCGTCGGGCCGAACACCCGCAGCACTCCCCGGCGGGAGCCGGTGAAGGCCTGCCCGACGTCCAGGTCGAGGGAGAAGCCCTGGGCCGCGTTGCTCGTGGCCACGGGGATCACCGGGTCGTCGATGGCCACCACCTCGCCCTGGAAGTAGCTGCTGCCCTGGTCCCCCGCGAGGGGCTCGTCCTCCAGCCGGAAGCTGAACGCGTAGCGCTTGCCCGCGCTGAAGGTCAAAGCCGGATTCTCGGTGGAGGTGACCGCCCAGCGGCCCGCCCGGCTGGCGTCCTTGGTCAGGGGGATCGCCTCGCCGTACTCCAGCCGCACCTGCACCTCCCGGGCGCTGTCGAGGAAGACGTGCTCCTTCTCCTTGGTGGAGACGAGCACCAGCTCGGCCTCGACCACGCCCCCGGGGTGCTCGTACAGGTTGCCCAGGGCCTGCACCGGGGAGGCCAGCTTCTGCTGCTGCTCCTTGGTGCCGCAGGACTGCCCCGCCAGGCCCTGCGCGAGCAGGGCGACGAGCACCAGGGGCAAGGCGGACCGGACCCGGCGAGCGAACTGCGGGAGCACGTGCGGCTGCTTCATGGCGACACCTCGGCTGATGTCCGACGAGCCCGGGCGAGCCGCCCGCCCCGAACGGCTCCGGCGGGGCCAGCGGCGGCTCGCACCACGCGGGCGCCGCCAGGGGAGGCCGGAGACCGCGCGGGGACGTTCGTCATCCATCCCACGCCTCGCTGAAAACAGCAAGGGGTGTGCCAAGGAGCGGGAGGGCCAGGATGAAGGGCGCCGGGTGCTCGTGCTCGTGCTCGTTCCTCGTTCCTCGTTCCTCACCGTGCGTGACCCCCCGGAAGGGGTGTCACCTCCGGTTCACGGTGGGGCCCCACCGGAGGGAGGCGACGACGCAGGACCGTGACCCCCTGCTTGGCGAAGACGGTCGCGTAGTCCGGGCTCTCCCGGTAGGCCTGCCAGCGGGCCGCGGCCGCGGCGGCCTCGGCGGGGCGGATGTAGGTGCGGCTCGGGTCCGCGTCGTGCAGCACGTACTCCGTGGGGTGGGCCTGGCTGGCGAAGATCCGCTCCAGGGAGTAGGCCTCGGCGGTCGACGCGACCAGGGGCAGCAGGTGGCTGGACGCGGTCACCGAGGCCCCAGGCGGCACGAGGGCCGCGGCCGCCCGCAGGGCCGCGGCCTGGGGTGGGGGGAGGAGCCGGGCCAGCTCCTGGCGGGGCCAGGCGTCGGGCAGGGCCGACAGGGCCAGCCCCAGCAGCAGCGGCCCGGCCCACCAGCCGACCGCCGCGGGCGGCCGGTTGCGCCACCGGCCGAGGGTCTGCAAGGCGCCGGCGAAGAGCAGGGGCACCAGCAGGGTCGAGTAGTGCGACGCCGGGTGCAGGGTCGGCGGCGCCGGCCCACCCGCGAGGAGGTTGAGGGCCAGTCCCGGCAGGCTGGCCAGGGCGAGGGGCCCGCCGAGGAAGAGCAGGGCGAAGGGGCGCCCGAGCGCGAAGAGGTAACCCGGCCGCTCGCCCCCCAGCAAGGAGGCCAGCAGGTACGCGGGATCGCCGAGCAGCCGCCCCGCGATCTCGCCGGCGGAGCCGCCGTGGACCGCGTACCAGCCCAGCACTGCCTGCCCCGCGGCCGCGCCCCCCAGGCGGGGCATGAGCACCCCGGTGCCGAGCAACAGCCAGCCGAGCCCCCCGAGCAACGGTGGCAACCCCCAGCGCCAGCGGAGCTGGCCCCCGCGGGCCGGCCCCACCCTCGCCGCCCCCCCGGCCACCTCCGGGCCCGGCACCCCGCACCGGGCCGGACCGAGCAGCAGGATCAGCCCGCCGAGGGCCGCGACGGGCAGGCCGACGTCCTCCCGCCAGAGCAGGGCCAGGCCGAGCCAGACCAGCCAGGCCCGCCAGCGCCCCTCGACGAGCGCGACCAGGGCCCAGAGCAGGGGCAATAGTGCGAAGGTCACGGGATAGAACGCATGGAGCGACAGCCCGGCGACGGCCGGGTGCACCAGCAGGGCCAGGGCCAGGGGACGCCGCGCCGCCGGACCGACGAGCCGGCCCGCGAGCCGGGCCGCAGGAAAAAAGGCCAGGGCGAGCGCGAGGTTGCGCAGCAGCAGCAGAGTGACCGGGCTCGGCAGCAGGACGTGGAAGGGCAGCAGCAGCAAGAGCCCCGGGGAGACGTGCAGGCCGAGGTCGTTGGCGAGGGGGGGCGAGTAGTACAGGGTCTGGAGGATGGTCCCCGCGAGGCAGCGGCCGTGCCCCGTGTTCCACAGCACCTGGTGGTAGTAGGCCGTGTCGTACGCGAGCAGGTCGCCGAAGGCCCGGTGATGGGCCAGCGAGAGGGCCGAGAGGACGGCGAACCAGCCCCCGGCGACGAGCCCGTCCAGCACGGCGGGCCCCAGCCGGCCTCCCGGGAGGTCCCCGGCCCGCGCGCCCGCGACCCGCCCGGCGACGGCCCGGGTGCGCCACAGCAGCAGGCCGCTCAGGGGGAGCAGCCCGAGGACCCAGCCGAGACGCCACGGGCTCGGCGTGCCCCGCAGCACGTCGCCCAGGAAGAACAGCAGGGGCGCGGCCGCGACGAGCAGACCGCACCCCAGCCCGGGGCCCCGGCCCGCGGCTGCCCCCGGCCTCATCGATAGCTCACCGTCACCGCGTGCCGCCCCCGCTCGAGGGGCAGCAGCAGGCTCCCCGCCCGCCGGACCGTCGTGGCCAGGGGGACCGGCTGGCCGTCGAGCCGGAGCGCGACCGGCCGGGTGCCGTCCGGCGCGACCTCGGGCAGCCGCAGGGTCAGACCCGCGGCGACCGCCTCCGCGTCCACCTGCAGCACCCCCTCCCGGAAGCTGGACAAAAGCCGGGACTGGTTGCGGGCCCAGTAGAAGCGCAAGAAGGTGCCGAGGTCGAGGACCAGGTGCTCCGTCGCCCGGGCCTGGGCCGGCAGGTCGAGCCAGCCCTGGATCCGGTCGGCGGCCGGCACCCGGGCCATGGTGTTGGTGTGGTAGATCACGGTGAGGAGCTGGTGGTCGCCGGCCTGGCTGCGCTGCAGCAGCTCGAGCTGGAAGGCCGCGGTGTACTCCTCGTCGTCCTGGAAGAGGAAGGGGACCTCGTACAGGGCAAAGGGGAAGCCGCTGCGGTCCAGGGGACGGAAGGGCAGGCCCGTGCCGAAGAGGTAGCCGCACCGTCCGGGGCCGGCCGGGCCGTAGGTCGAGTCCGCGAGCAGCCCCGCGGCCGCGAGCTGGCGGAAGGAGGTCGCCCAGGGCGCGTCCCAGAGCAGGCCGTGGTTGCGGTTGAGCCAGATCCGCCGGGGCGGCGGGAGCAGCTCTTCGACCGCGGCCCGCTGCTCGGCCAGAGACAGCTCGCTCCGCGCGAAGATGAACGGACCGAGCCCCAGGGGGACGTCGGTCCGCTGGCCGAAGAAGCCCCGGTTCCAGTGCACCTGCAGGTCACCCCCGAGCGCGACGAGGCGGCGGGCGCCCGCGGGCGTCAACCCCCCCGCCGGCAACACGAAGAAGGTGGCGCCCAGCCCCGCGGCCGCGGTCTGCTCCGCCATCCAGGCGGACCGGTCGCCGAACCCCTCCTCGTCATAGGTCAGGGCGACCACCCCGGCCGCGGCCCGGGGGAAAGGCCACCAGGCGGGCAGGAGGAGTCGCTGGCCGACCTGCGCCCAGAGCAGGCGCTCTTGCCGGTCGGCGAAGGGCTCCCGCGGGCAGGCCGGCCCGGGCAGGGCCAGGTCCGTGGTCTGGATCTGCCCCGGGGGCACGCCGCGCCTCGCCGCCTGGCTGGGAGGGACGAAGGTACCCTGCTGTTGCTGCACCAGCTCCGGCAGGGGCGAGCGGGGCAGCTCGAGGAGGTTGGGGCCCTGCAGCCGGCCGCCGAGGGGCCGCTCCGCGAGGACGACCCCGCCCTGGGCGAGGAGCTGCTGCAGCCCGGCCTGCACGGAGGGGGCCAGCTCCTCCCAGGCGCCGTCGGCCACCACCACGACGCGGGCGGTCAGCAGGTCCGCCGGCGTGGCCTCGTCGGTGCGCAAGAGCACGAACGGCCCGACCTCCTGCTCGAGGAGGTTGATCCACCAGGCCGACCAGCCACGCGTGGCGAGGGGGGCCGCGGCCTGGCGCGCGATCTCGCCGGGCGAGAGCAGCAGCAGCACGTCGGACGCAAGGGGCTGGGACTGGAGGGGCTCGGGCGTGGCCTCCCGCACCGCGGCCCCCAGCAGCACGGGGTGGCGCTGCAGCCAGAGGCCACCGAGCAGCAGCAGGCCGAGCCCCGCGCCGATCAGCTCGGGGAGCCAGCTCTGCCAGCCGCGGCGCCAGGGGATCATGGGCGGACCTCCCCGTAGTCGGCCACCACCTGCACGGACTGCCCCGCGGGCAAGGTCACCAGGTGGACCTCCGGGGGATCGCCCACCTCGATCACCGACCCCAGGGCCGCGGGCGCGTGCAGGCGGACGAGGGGGCGGCCCTGCCAGGTGGCCGGCAAGGCGAGGGTGAGCCCGGGGACCCGGGCCGTGGCCGCCACCGTCAGGCGGCCCTCCTGGAAGTCGGAGGCCAGGGGCGACTCCTGCCGGGCCTGCTCGAAGCGCCGCAGCTCCTCCAGGTCCGCGATCCACAGGCCGTGGTGGGCGGCCCGGGCGAAGCCGTCGCGGTAGCTCAGGAAGGTGGACACCGCGGGCCGCCAGCGGAAGACGTTGGGGTGGAAGAGCGCGACCACCGCGGTGTGGTACCGGCGGGCGCTCTGCGCGAGCAGCTCCTCGAGGAAGGCCGCGTCCGCCCCGCCGAGCTCCTCCGCGACCTGGAAGGGCAGCTCCTGGATGGGCAGGGGCAGCCCCTGCTCGGAGAGCGCGGTGAAGGGCCGCCCGGTCCCGAAGAGGTAGCCCCGGCACTGGACGTCGGGGCCATAGCTCGAGTCCAGCAACACCCCGGCCGCGGCGAGGCGGGCGAAGGGCGCGGCCCAGCTTTCCTCCCAGAGCAGGTAGTGGTTGCGGTTCAGCGTCGGGGAGACGCCGACCCGACGAAGGTACCAGTCGCCTTGCTCGCCGAGGGTCAGCCGGGTCGCCAGGGGCCGGACGGGCCCGATCCCGGTGAGCAGCAGGTTGCCGTTTTGCGGATCCGCGGTGAGGTCCCAGTGCAGCCCCAGCGCGCCCCCGGCCCGGAGCAGGCCGACCCCGTGGGTGGTCAGGCCCGAGCCGGGCAGCAAGAACCAGGTCGACCGGCCCCCCGGGAGGGTCCGCTCCAGGTCGACCATCCAGGTCGCGCGGTCCCCCATGCCCTCCTCGTCGTGGGTGACCAGGTACGCGCCGGGCCGGCCCTCGGGGTAGCCCCACCAGCGCGGCAAGGGGCCGGCGAGGTCGAGCAGACCGGCGAGCAGGCGCTCGAGCAGATCGGCGTACGGGACGGCGTTGTCGAGCAGCCGCACGTCGGCCACGAGGTCCGCGGTCTGCAGGTGGGGGGACAGCTTCGCCGGGTGACGGTTGGCCAGCCCGTAGCCCGGGCCGGGGGGCAGCCCCTGCTGCAGCCCCGTGAGCAGGGCCCCCGCGTCCAGCCCGGAGACGACGACCAGCCCCCGGCCCTGGGGGGCGGCGCAGATCAGGGGCTCCCCCGCGGCCAGGACCAGGGGGGTGGCCGGGGGGGTGCACTGCAGGGGCTGGGCCGACCACGTGCCGGGCAGGCGGGCGAGCTCGGGGAGGCGGCCCGGCGCACCGGCCAGGGTCAGGGACGTCAGCGGCCGCAGGTCGCCCGCGGGCTGCACGCCGGCCGCCAGGGACCACCCCGGCCCCGGCTGCTCCACGAAGAGCAGCCCGCCCGCGGCCACGAAGGGGCCGAGCAGCGGCCCCGGGCCGCCCGCGGCCGCGACGCTGCGGGTCACCACCACGGCCCGGCGCCCCGCGAGCCGCTCCGGCGTGAGCTCGGCCGGCGCGAGGACCGCGGCCGGGCCGAACTCCTGGGCGAGGAGGTTGACCCAGCCGTAGGACCAGTCCTGCGCGGCCGGCACCCCCGCCGTGGACGAGCGCCGCACCTGGACCGGGTCCACGAGCAGCAGCAGATCGCCCGCGGTCGACCGGCCGAGGGCCTGGCCCGGGACCGTCGGATCGCCGGGACGAAGGACCCAGGGATGGACATCGAAATAGCGCAAGAGCACCAAAGCGCCCAGGACCCCCAGGAGCAGCAGCCGACGGGGGAGGGGGCGCCGCAGCGTCCGGCAGGCCGGGAGCACGGGCTAGCCGGCCCGCGGCGCGGCCGGGGAGGAGGCGGCCGGCAGCCGCAGCCGCAGCAGCAGCCGCAGGTAGCTCCGGGTGGTGCGCAGGATCTTCAGCTTCGAGTCGCCCACCCGGACGTTGGAGTCCAGGAGCATGGGCACCTCGTCCACCCGGGCGCCGAGGCGCAGCAGCTTGATCAGCAGCTCGACCATGCAGACGAAGCCCGGCTCGGTGATCAGCGCGGCGCCGTGGTGAGCGAAGGCCCGGCGCAGCAGGCGCGCCCGGTGCAGGCGAAAGAACGAGGAGAAGGTGTGCAGGCCCCAGAGCCCGAAGAGCGCCCGCACCAGGTTGTTGGCCCCCCAGGACAGCAGCCGCCGCTCCCAGGGCGCGCCGACCACGCGCCCCTCGCCGTACACCGAGGCGAGGACGAGGTCCGCACCCCGTCGGCCCCGGTCGAGCATCCGCGCCAGCACCCCGAGATCGGAGGTGTTGTCGGCCTCGAGGGTGACGATCCAGTCGTCGTCCGCGGCCTGCGCGAGCGCAGCGGTCAGCCCGGTGCGGAAGGCCTCGCCCGGCCCCTGGTTGGTGGCGTGCTGCAGCAGGTGGACCGTCAGGTCGAGGGGGCAGCCGGGGCCCGCGGCCCGGGGGCAGCTCCACGCGGGGGCGGCCGCGGCCCGGCGGACCACCTCGGCCGTGGCGTCCCGGGAGCCGTCGTCGACGATCCAGACCGTCGCCCGCTCACCGGAGAAGGCGACGAAGCGGCGGAGGTTCTCGAGCAACCGGGGGAGGTTGGCGGCCTCGTCGAAGGCCGGGACGACGAAGTGCAGCCGCTCGGGTGCGAGACCGCTCATGGGAGGCCTCCGGGCTCGGGCTCAGCCATCGCGCGCCTCCTGGGCGAGCCGGTCCCGGTGCCAGGGCAGGGTGCGGGCCAGCCCCGCCGCGAGCCCGACCTGCGCCTGCCAGCCGAGCAGGCGCCGGGCCCGCGCGACGCAGGGCACCCGCCGGCGGACGTCGTCGTACCGCTTGCCGGTGAAGGAATCGTAGGGGACGAGCTCGAGGGCCGGCTCCCCCACCCCGCCGCAGGCCTGGTGCACCTGCCGGGCCAGCTCCCGGATGGTCACCTCCTCGGTGGCGCCGAGGTTGATCACCTGGCCATCGGCGGCCGGGGCGAAGAGGGCCGCGACGATGCCGGTGACCAGGTCGTCGATGAACGTGAAGGAGCGGGTCTGCAGCCCATCCCCGTGGATCGGCAGGGGGCGCCCCTGCAGGCAGCAGGTCAGGAAGACGGACTGGGGACCGCCCCACCAGGAGAGGTGGTGGCGCGGGCCATAGGTACCAAAGAAGCGCAAGGGGACCACGGGCAGCCCCCGCTCCTCGGCGTAGGCGAAGGCGAGCTGCTCGTCGTGGAGCTTGGAGACCGCGTAGGCCCAGCGCCGCACGGAGGGTGGGCCGAGGACCAGGGGATCGTCCTCCGCGAAGGGCAGCCGCTCGCTGAGGCCATAGACGTCGGAGGTGGACGCGAGGACGACCTTGCGCCGCCCCCCGGCGGCCAGCTCCAGCACGTTGGCCGCGCCCTGCTGGTTGACCTGCAAGGTCGCGAGCGCGTTGCCGTAGCGGGGGATCTTCAGGGCGGCGAGGTGCACGAAGAGGTCGCACTCCCGCGTCGCCCGGAGGAGCCCGTCCCGGTCCCGGACGTCGAGGCGGTGGAAGGTGAAGGCGGGGTTGTCCTGCTGCCGCGCGAGGTTGTCGAGGCTGCCGTGGCTGAGGTCGTCGATGCCGCAGACCGCGTGGCCCAGGGCCAGCAGCCGGTCGGTGAGGTGGGAGCCGATGAAGCCCGCGGCGCCGGTGATCGCCACCCGGCGGGCATCCCCCGGGCCGACGACCGGCGCCGCACCCTGGACGCCGGGTGTCGTTGCCGCCTGCGCTCCACCTGCCGCCACGGTTCCCCTCGTCGCCTCGCGCGGGCCAGCCGGGACCGCCCCGACGGCTTCGCCGCGCAGGCCCCTTTCCCCGGCGAGGCAGCCCAAGGTATAAAGGCAAGGAGGCAGTGCGTGCAACTGGTGGCTCACCGGTGCCCAAGGAGACGATCCGCAACCTGGCCCGGCAGGCCGGCTTCCCCTTCGTCGGCTTCGCCGCGGCGGGAGTGTCGGCCCGGGCCACGGACCTCGAGCGCTGGCTCGCCGCGGGGTACCACGGGGAGCTGGCCTGGCTCGCCCGGCGGGTCCCGGAGCGGCAGGACCCCCGGCGGCTGCTCCCCGGCACCCGGACCGTGCTGCTGCTCGGCGTGCCCCACGAACCCGGGGACCCGGACGGGAGGCCCGAGCCGCCCCCGCCCCCGGGCTGGGGGCGGGTGGCCCGCTTCGCCCGGAGCCGGGACTACCACCGGGTGCTGGCCCCGCGGCTGAAGGAGCTCGGCCGGGAGCTGGCGCGGCTGCTCCCGGGGGTGAGCAGCCGCGGCGAGTGCGACACCGGGGCGGTGCTCGAGCGGGCCTGGGCCCAGGAGGCCGGGCTCGGCTTCGTGGGCTGGCACGCCGGGCTGATCGTGCCGGCGGCCGGCTCCTGGGTCACCCTCGCGGCGGTGCTCCTCGACCGGGAGCTGCCGCCGGACGGGCCGGACGCCGCGTCCTGCGCCGCCTGCGGGGAATGCCTGACGCGCTGCCCTACGGGCGCCTTGCAGGCCCCGGGGATCGTTGACGCGCGGCGCTGCATCGCGTACCTCACCATCGAGGCGCGCGGGCCGATCCCCCGGGCGTGGCGTGCGGCCCTGGGCTGGCGGCTGTTCGGCTGCGACGCGTGCCAGGAGGGCTGCCCGCACAACCGCGCCCCGGCCCCCGCCGACCCGGAGCTGGCCGCCCTGCCCGGGCGACGCGACCTCGAGCTCGGCCGGGTGCTGCGGCTCGGCAGCGAGGAGGAGCTGCTCGCCTGGCTGCCGGGCAGCCCCGTGCGGCGGCCGAAGCTCGCCGGGCTGAAGCGCAACGCCTGCCTGGTCCTGGGCAACGGCCCCCCGGGCGTGGCGCTGCCGGAGCTGATCGACCGGCTCCAGGGGGACGAAAGTCCCATGGTGCGTGGAGCCGCGGCCTGGGCCCTCGGCCGGATGGGTGAGCGGCCGGGCCGTCAGGCGCTCGCGCGAGCGCTGGACACCGAGACGGAGCCGGGCGTGCGCCAGGAGATCCTGGCCGCCCGGGAGAGGAGACCATGAGCAAGAAGTCCCCGCGTGCGTGCCCGCCCAACTCCCCGAATCCCAGCTCCCGCCCGGCCGCGAGCCCTGGCTGGCGCACCCTCGCCGGCGGCCTGCTGCTCGGCCTGCTGCCCGGCTTGCTGCCCGGCTGCGCGCTGGAGCTGGCCGGGACGGGCCAGCCCTGCAGCGTCGGCTCGGACTGCGTCTCCGACCTCTGCCTCCGGGGCGTCTGCCAGGAGCGCAGCACCACGGAGAGCTGCGCGGACGACCCCCTCGAGCCCAACCCCGACCGGGCGAAGGCGGCGGCCCTGGGCTTCGGCCACCGCTACACCGGGCTGGTGCTCTGCCCCGCGGACCAGGACTGGTACGCGCTGGAGATCACCGTCGTCCCGACGACGCTGGTCGTCGCGCTGCAAGGCGCGTCCTTGCCGAACACCCTGGTGCTGCGCGACCCCGCGGGCCAGGAGGTGACCCCCGCGACGCCCGCGGCCGCGGCCGGGACGCGGCGGCAGGACTACCAGCTCACCACCGCCGGGACCTACACGGTCCAGGTGGGCGGGGGGTCCGTCGAGCGCCTCGAGTACTCCCTGTTCCTGGTGGAGTCCCTCGATGAGTCCGGCGAGGGCGAGGGCGAGGGCGAGGGTGAGGGCGAGGGCGAGGGCGAGGGCGAGGGCGAGGGCGAGGGCGAGGGCGAGGGCGAGGGCGAGGGCGAGGGCGAGGGCGAGGGCGAGGGCGAGGGCGAGGGCGAGGGCGAGGGTGAGGGCGAGGGCGAGGGTGAGGGCGAGGGCGAGGGCGAGGGCGAGGGCGAGGGCGAGGGCGAGGGCGAGGGCGAGGTCACGTGCGAGGGCGAGGAGGCGACGGAGGAGACGGGCAACGACAGCCCGGAGACCGCGACCCCGCTGCCGGACGGGCTGAGCACCGGGGTCGCGTGCTGGCAGGGGGACATCGACTACTACCGGATCGACGGGACCGCGGGGGACCAGCTCACCTTGACGGTCAAGGCCCTCGACGTGCCGGCCGGCGCCCTGCTGGTGGTGCGGCTCCTCGACGCGGAGGGCCGGGTCTACGGGGCCCTGGACCTGGACGGGGGCCTGTTCACGATGGTGCGGGTGCTCGGGGAGGCCTCCTACTCCGACCTGCGGACCCCCAGCCCGTACTTCTTGACGCTACAGGCCGAAAACGGCATCGGGCTGAGCTACACGGTCCAGCTCGGCCGCGTGGCCGCGCCGAGCCTCGCGACCCTCCAGGAGACGATCTTCACACCCTCCTGCGTGAGCTGCCACGGTGAGGCGGCCCCCAGCGCCGGCCTCTCCCTGACCGACGTGGCCACCTCGGCCGCAGGGTTGATCGACGTCGCGGCCGGCGCGATCGGCGCGGCGGGCAAGCTGCGGGTCGCCCCCTTCGGTCCGGCCAGCAGCTACCTCGTCGACCTCCTGGACAACCCCGAGGGGATGTTCGGGCAGATGCCGCCCAGCGGTCGGCTCGCGGACGAGCAGGTGCAGCAGGTGATCTCCTGGATCGCCAGCGGCGCGCCTACCGGGCTGTAGCCCACGCGAGCCCGCACCCGGGGCGGGAGGAGCCATGGAGCTGCTGCCAGGAGCCGAGCCCTTCCGGCTGGACGCGGGTCCCCGCCGCCTGCTGCTGCTGCACGGGTTCGGCTCGACCCCCTTCGAGCTGCGCTACCTCGCCGAGAAGCTCCAGGAGGACGGGTACGGCTCGGTCTGCCCGCTCTTGCCGGGCCACGGCACGACCCTGGCGCACTTCGCGCGGTCCCGAGCCGCGGAGTGGCTCGCCACCGCCCGGCAGGCCCTGACCCGCCTCGCCCGCGAGGCCCCCGACGGGCGGGTGGCCGTGATCGGTCAGTCCCTCGGCGCCCTGCTCGGGCTGCAGCTCGCCGCAGAGCTGCCCGCCGCCATCGCGGCCCTGGTCTGCCTGGCCACGCCCCTGGAGTTCACCCCCCTGTCGGCCGCCGCGGTGCGCGCCTACCGCTACACTCCCCTGCGCCTGCTGGAGCTCACGGTGCCCCGCCCGGGCGGCGCCGACATCGCCGAGCCCCGCCTGCGCCGGGGGCTGCCCGGCTACGACCAGGTGCCCCTGGCCGCGGCCACCCAGCTCTTCCGGCTGCAGCAGCAGACCCTGCGGGCCCTGCCCCGCGTCCGCTGCCCCCTGCTGGCCCTGCACGGCGGGCAGGACCACAGCGCGCCCTTCTCCGGCGTGGAGCGCCTGCTGCGGGAGGTGGGCAGCCCCACCAAGCGGGTCGAGGTGCTGGCCGACAGCTTCCACGTCGTCTCCCTGGACGTGGACAAGAACCGGGTCGCCGCGTTGATCCGGGACTTTTTGGGGGATCATCACCCGCCCGGGGCCACCTAGGCCCGGGCACCCTGCCCCGGGCGGCCACGCCGGGGGCCGAGGAGAGAGCCGATGGCCGAGTACGTCCTGGCGATCGATCAGGGGACCACCGGGAGCACCGTCGTGATCCTCGACCGCACCCTGACGATCCGGGCCCGGGTCAACCGGGAGTTCCCGCAGATCTACCCCCGGCCCGGCTGGGTCGAGCACGCGCCCGAGGCGCTCTGGGGCTCGGTGCTCGAGGCGCTGCGCACGGCCCTGGCCGACAGCGGGATCCACGGGAGCGAGATCGCCGGCATCGGCATCACCAACCAGCGGGAGACGACCCTGCTCTGGGAGCGGGCCACCGGCCAGCCCCTGCACAACGCGCTCGTCTGGCAGGACCGCCGCACCGCGGACCGCTGCCAGCGGCTGCGCGAGCAAGGGCTGGAGGAGCGGGTGCGCGCGCGGACGGGGCTGGTGCTCGACCCCTACTTCTCGGGGACCAAGCTGGCCTGGCTGCTCGACGAGCTCCCCGGCGCGCGGGCCCGGGCGCAGCGGGGCGAGCTGGCCTGCGGGACCGTCGACACCTTCCTGATCAACCGGCTGACCCGGGGCCGGGTCCACGTCACCGACCCCTCCAACGCCAGCCGGACCTTGCTCTGCTCCCTGGACCCGGGAGACTGGGACGACGAGCTGCTGGCCCTGTTCGACATCCCACGCTCCCTCTTGCCGGAGGTGCGCAGCTCCTCGGAGGTCTACGGCACCACCTTCGGCGTCCCGGGGCTCCCCGACGGCATCCCCATCGCCGGCATCGCCGGCGACCAGCAGGCCGCCTTGTTCGGCCAGGCGTGCTTCACGCCCGGCAGCGCCAAGTGCACCTACGGCACGGGCGCGTTCGTCCTGCAGAACACCGGCCCGACTCCCCGGGCCAGCCGCCACCGCCTGCTGACGACCATCGCCTGGCGCCTGGGGCAGGAGACGACCTACGCCCTGGAAGGGAGCTGCTTCATCGCCGGGGCCGCGGTCCAGTGGCTGCGGGACGGCCTGGGGCTGATCCGCACGGCCGCGGAGATCGAGTCCCTGGCCCGGGCGGTGCCCGACACCGGGGGCGTGCACTTCGTCCCCGCCCTGGTGGGGCTGGGCGCGCCCCACTGGCGCGCCGAGGCCCGGGGCCTGATCTCCGGCCTCACCCGGGGCACCACCGCGGCGCACCTCGCCCGGGCGACCCTCGAGGGGATCGCCCTGTCCGTCGCCGAGCTGCTGCTGGCCATGAACGAGGACGCGGAGACCACCCTCGGCGAGCTGCGGGTGGACGGCGGCGCCGCGGCCAACGACCTGCTGCTGGAGCTGCAGGCCGATCTGCTGCAGACACCGATCCTCCGGCCGCGCCTGCTGGAGACCACCGCGCTCGGCGCGGCCTTCCTCGCGGGCCTGGCCGTCGGCTTCTGGTCCGACCAGCAGGAGGTCGCCGCCGTCTGGGCCGAGCAGCGGCGCTTCACGCCGACCATCGACGCGGCCGCGGCCGCCGCACGGCTGGCCGCCTGGCGGGAGGCCGTCCGCAAGGCCTGAACCAAGGAGGGGCCGGACGCCCCCGGAGGATGCCGTGACCCCGCCAGCCCCCGCCCACCGCCGGCGGATCCTCGTCGGCACCGACTTCACCGGACCGGCCGAGCACGCGGTCGAGCGCGCGGCCCGGCTCGCCGCGACCCAGGGCGCCACCCTGGAGATCGCCCACGTCCTCGTGCCGCGCCCGACCTGGGGCCCGGAGCCGCCGGCCGAGCCGGCCGACCTCCTCGACGCGGCCCGGGCCGCCGTCGTTCAGCCCAGGCTCGCGGTCCACACTCGCCTGCTGCGGGGCGGGGTGGCGAAGACCCTCGCCCGGCGGGCGGCGGCGCTGGGTGCGGACCTGCTGGTGATCGGGGCTCGCCGGGAGCGGACCCTGCGCGACCGCCTACGCGGCACCACGGCCGAGCAGCTCCTCGACTGCTGGCCCGGGCCGCTGCTGGTGGTCCGCACCGCGCCCACGGCCGACTACGCCCGCCCGCTGCTCGGCGTGGCCCTGGGCCCCGCATCGGACGCGGTGCTGCACGCCGCGGCCGAGCTCGCCCCCCTGGGCGAGCTGGCGCTGCTCCACGTCTACGAGCCGCCCTTCGAGACGAAGCTGCTGGCCCATGGCCTGGCCGAGCACATCATCGCCCGCCACCACCACGCGACCCGGGAAGAGGCCGCCCGGGCGCTCGCCGCCTTGCTCCAGCGCAGCCCCGCCCGACCGGGGGTGTCTTCCCGGCTGGAGCGGGGGGAGCCCATCGGCGGGCTGTTGCGCGAGGCCCGGCAGCGGCTCGCGGATCTGCTGGTCGTCGGTCGGAGCCCGGCCGGTTTCGCCACCCTGCTCCTCGGCGGGGCGACCAAGGCCGTGCTGCGGGATGCGCAGACCGACGTCCTGGTCGCGGCCCGGCCCTGAGCCAGCGAACGCGACCGCTCAGCGTGCGGCCGCCTCCCCGTAGAGCCGCCGGCGCAGCTCGTCCCGCGCCTGCGCGACCTGGCCGCACTCGGCCGCGTCGCCGGTGGTCACGGCCTCGGCCAGGGCGACGCCCACCTCCGCCTCGCCGGCCGCGACGAGGTCCGCCCCGGCCTGCCGGAGCTTGGCCGCGTCGCGCAGGTGGGTGCAGCGCACCAGCACCCGCAGCCCGGGGTTGAGCAGCCGGGCCTGACGGATGATCTCGGCCGCATCCTCCACCTCCGCGCTCAGGATCAGGCTCCCGGCAGTCGCCAGCCCGGCCTCCTCGAGGGTGCCGGGCCGGAGCACGTCGCCGTACAGGGCGCGCGCCCCGCTGGCGCGCAGCTCCCGCACGGTGGCGAGGTTGAGGTCGATCACCGTCACCGTGGCCCCCTGCTCCACGAGCAGGCGCCGCACGATCTGGCCCACCGGACCATAGCCGACGAGCACCGAGTGGTGCGGATCCACCACTGGCCGGGTGCTGGCCGGGGAGGGCGGGCGCTTGGTCGCGGTGGCGGACAGACGGCGGGCCCAGCGGTACATGAGGGGGTTGAGCGCGATGGAGATCATCGCCACCGCGACCAGCGCGTCCCACCCGCGATCGTCGAGGAGGCCGAGCTGCCGCGCCACGGTGCCGAGGATGAAGCTGAACTCGCCCACCTGCGAGAAGGCCGCCCCCACCGGGATCGCGGTGGCGAAGGGCCGACCGAGCAGCCGCACCGTCAGCAGGGCGATGACGGGTTTGCCGATCACCACCACGAAGAGCACCAGGAGGATCACCAGGGGCGCCTGCACCAGACTGCGGGGGTCGAAGAGCATGCCGACCGAGACGAAGAACAGCACCGCGAAGGTGTCGCGCATGGTCGTCGCGTCGCCCGCGGCCCGGATCGCGAACTCGGAGCGGCCGACGGCCAGGCCGGCGAGGAACGCGCCGAGGGCCATGGAGACCCCGAACAGGCTGGACGCCCCCACCGCGATGCCGACCGCCAGGACGAGCACCGCGAGGGTGAACAGCTCCCGCGAGCGGGTGTGGGCGATGCGCTCGAGCAACCAGGGGATGACCCAGCGGGCGAGCCCGAGCAGGACCAGGACCAGCCCGAGGACCTGCAGCCCGGCACGACCGAGCACCGGACCGATGGCCTGCTCGCCTTGCTCCGGCCCGAAGAGGATGGGCAGCAGCAGCAGTAACGTCACGGTGAGCAGGTCCTCGACCACCGTCCAGCCGATCGCGATGTGCCCGATGGGCGCGTGCAGATCGTGGCGTTCGGCGAGGACCAGGGCCATGACCACGGTGCTCGCCACCGAGATCCCCAGGCCGAGGATCAGCCCGGAGATCCAGCTCCAGCCGACCAGCCGCAGCAGAAGGGCCAGCAGCAGGGTCGACAGGGTGCTCTGGATCAGGGCGCCCGGCACCGCGACGCGCCAGACCGCGAGCAGCTCCTGGAGATGAAAGCGCAGGCCGATGCCGAAGAGCATCAGGATGACGCCGATCTCGGCGAGCTGCTCCGTGACCGCCCGGTCCGCGACGAACCCCGGGGTGAAGGGGCCGACGAGCACCCCGGCGAGCAGGTACCCGACGATGGGCGAGAGCCGGACCCGGTGGGCGAGGTAGCCGAGCAGCAGGGCGAAGGCGAGGCCGCCGGCGAAGGTCAGCAGGATCCCGAAGCTGTGCATCGGAGGCGTCATAGCCGAAGGCGACACCGCGGCACAACCGGAAAGCGGCCGGAACCCGGGAGCACGGCCTCCTGGCGCCAAAGAACCAGAAATGGCCCAGGAGATCTGACTTTAGTCATGGAGGCCCACGTACGCGGACCGGCCGCGCCTCAGAGGACCAACGAGAGCACGAACATGGCCAGCAGCAGCAGGAGCGCGGTCAGGGGATAGACCGCGGCGTAGACGTGGCCGGGGATCCCGGCCCGGCTGCCCGACTGGAGGATGCTCAGGGCCGGGGTGTTCAGGGCGATGGAGGGGACCAGGGCGAGCACGGTGAGCGCGCCGAGGCGGAACAGCTTGCCCGCGAGCAGGGTCAGCAAGGCGAGCAGGAGGGTCAGCAGGACCGCGACCAGCAGCAACCGGAGGCCGTGCTCCTCCCAGGCCCCCGCGAGCCCGCCGTAGGCCTGGTTGCCGATCTGGGCCATGAACAAGGGCAGGCCGATGTGGGCCATGACCCGCGTCGTCGGGCCCGACTGGCTCCAGACGAAGGGCCCGGTGCGGTGCAAGGCCGCGGTCAGCAGGCTGACGAGCAGCACGCCGAGGGCCGGACCGAGGCGCAGGGCCTCGCTGCCGCCGAGATGGATCGAGATCGCGCCGAGCAGCCCGCCGACGAAGATCACCAGGGCCGCCCGGGGGAAGGCCAGCTCCTCGAGGCCGTGGACGTCGTCGCCCAGCAGCCGGCGCAGACCCTCCGCCCGGTCGGCGCGCACGCTGAGCTGGACCCGATCCCCCCAGCGGAAGCGCAGCCCCGGCTCGGGCTGGAGGGTCACGCCCACGCGCCGGATGCGGGTCACGGTCGCCCCGAAGCGCTCCCGCAGCAGCAGGTGATCCAGGCGGACCTCGATGGCCTCGGGGTTGGAGACCAGGTACTTTCGAACCACCACCGGCGCGCCGTTCTTGGTGTTGCTGGCGGCCACCGGCCGGCCGAGGCGTCGCTGCGCCTCCTCGAGCCCCGCGCGTGGCCCGCTTAGGTGCACGACGTCGTCCAGGGCCAGGCAGGTCGAGCCGTCGGCCGCCAGGCTGCCGCCCGCACCCCGGCGCACCCAGAGCACCTGGCAGCCCAGCCGGAGCTCCCGCAAGGGCACGCCGACGACCGCGGGGTCCTCCACGCGCAGCTCCAGGACCTCCGGGGGCTGCGCGCGGCGGGCCATCTGCGCTTCCCAGCCCGCGAGCTCCGCGGCGATGCCCCGGGAGGCGAGCCGGCGCCAGACCTGCACGAGGATCATCAGCAGCACCGCGGCCACCGGCGCGGCCACCGCGAAGCCGGCCGAGGCCGCGCTGCCCTCCGCGCCCCCCTCGAGGATCGCCAGGGCCGCGCCCGAGCCGAAGAAGCCGGCGAAGGAGCCGAGGGTCAGCCGCGGGGGGAGGCCGAGGGCCCAGCCCAGGAGCAGGGCCCCGCCGCCGAACAGCCCGAACACGCCGAGGCCCACGCCGGCGACCTTCAGCTCCCGGACGCTCATGCTCCGCAGGGCTGGCCCGGACTGGACGCCCACCGTGTAGAGGAACAGCAGCAGCCCGAACAGCCCGAGGGCCGGCGAGAGGACCACCCCGAAGTGGGCCACGGCCGCCCCGAACAGGAGCATCGCGGCGGTGTCCAGGCGGACGCCGCCGAGCTGGATCCGGCCGAGCATCGCCCCCGCGGCGACCACGGCCATGGTCGCCAGCAGCTCCCGGGCTCCGGTCATCCCTCCCTCCGCTCCGGGGATCGACCGGCCCCGGAGAGTCTCCGCTAGATAGCCAGGGAGACGCCGAGGTCCAGTCGAACTCGCACCGGGCCCCCACTGCCCCGTCCCGCCGGGCTCGCCCGGCGGGACGCGCGCCCGCGACGGTGGCGGGTCGGGCGGCCGGTGCGGGGACGGTGCGTCAGGGAGCGGGGAGGGGGAGGGCGCGGGTCCGGGTCACGCGGCCAGCTTCTGCTCGGTCGGCGGGGTGCTCGTGTCGGCCGCGGCCTCGGGGACCTGCGGGATGCGCATCGCGTAGAACGAGCGCCACACGAACACCATGGAGATCAGGAAGAAGATCCCCGCCATGACCCAGCGGGTCTGCGCCGACAGGGTGATGGCCAGCTCCACCGCGAGCAGCCCGAACAGGGTGGTGAACTTGATCACCGGGTTCATGGCCACGGAGGAGGTGTCCTTGAAGGGGTCGCCGACGGTGTCGCCGACGACGCAGGCCGCATGCAAGGGCGTGCCCTTCTCCTTGAGGTCGGTCTCGACGATCTTCTTGGCGTTGTCCCA
Organism: Myxococcota bacterium; assembly: GCA_034005005.1. GTDB lineage: Bacteria > Myxococcota_A > JAVEVO01 > JAVEVO01 > JAVEVO01 > JAVEVO01. The sequence goes on along the minus strand of JAVEVO010000004.1, from coordinate 77,177 downwards.
GGCGCCGCCGGCGTTGGCCATGAAGATGGCCTGGTACAGCCCGAACAGGGCGATGGAGATCAGGTAGCCGATGAAGAAGTACTCGTTGACGCACGCGAAGGCCAGGGTGCTGAAGAAGACGGTCAGGAAGATGTTGAACATGCCCTTCTGCGCGTACTGCGTGCAGATCTCGACCACCTTCTTGCTGTCCGCGATGGAGGCCTTCTCGCCGCCGCCCTCCAGCTTGATGTTGCGCTTGATGAACTCGACCGCGCGGAACGCGCCGGTGGAGACGGCCTGGATCGAGGCGCCGGTGAACCAGTAGATGATGGCGCCGCCGGTGATCAGCCCCAACAGGAAGGGCGCGTTGAGCATGGAGAGCTTGTCGAGGTTCTGGGTCAGGCCGTGGGTCAGCACGACGATGATCGAGAAGATCAGGGTCGTCGCGCCGACGACCGCGGTGCCGATGAGCACCGGCTTGGCCGTGGCCTTGAAGGTGTTGCCCGCACCGTCGTTCTCCTCGAGGAAGGACTTGGCGACCTCGAAGTCCGGGGTGAAGTTGAACTCCTTCTCGATCTCGGCCTTGATGTTGGGCACGGTCTCGATGCAGGAGAGCTCGTAGACCGACTGGGCGTTGTCGGTGACCGGCCCGTAGCTGTCCACCGCGATGGTCACCGGCCCCATGCCGAGGAAGCCGAAGGCCACCAGCCCGAAGGCGAAGACCGCGGGGGCCATCATCAGGGAGGAGAGGCCGGTGAGGCTGACCGCGTACGCGGCGGACATCAGGCCGACGATGGCCAGGCCCATCCAGTAGGCGGAGAAGTTGCCGGCGACGAGGCCGGAGAGGATGTTCAGGGACGGGCCACCCTCCCGGGACGAAGCGACGACCTCCTTGACGTGACCCGAGTGGGTCGAGGTGAAGACCTTGACCAGCTCCGGGATGATGGCGCCGGCCAGGGTGCCGCAGGTGATGATCGCCGACAGCTTCCACCAGAGGGTGCCGTCGCCGAGCTGCCGGATGAGCAGGTAGGATGCGAGGAAGGTCATGCCGACGGAGACGAGGGAGGTCAGCCAGACCAGGGAGGTCAGGGGCTCCTCGAAGTTCATCTTCTTGGCCTGACCGAAGCGGGCCTTGGCCACGAGCTCGTTGATCCCGTAGGAGACGCCGGAGGTGACGATCATCATGACGCGCATGACGAAGATCCAGACCAGCAGGGAGACCTGGGTCGCCTGACGGGTCGCCTCGTCGGGACCGGTGACCGCGAGCAAGATGAAGGTGATCAAGGCGACGCCGGTGACGCCATAGGTCTCGAAGCCGTCCGCGGTGGGCCCGACCGAGTCGCCGGCGTTGTCGCCCGTGCAGTCGGCGATGACGCCGGGGTTGCGGGCGTCGTCTTCCTTGATGTTGAAGACGATCTTCATCAGGTCGGAGCCGATGTCGGCGATCTTGGTGAAGATCCCGCCGGCGATCCGCAGGGCCGCCGCGCCCAGGGACTCGCCGATCGCGAAGCCGATGAAGCAGGCGCCGGCCAGGTGGCCGGGGATGAACAGCAGGATCGCCAGCATGATCACCAGCTCGATGCAGATCAGCAGCATGCCGATGGAGATGCCGGCCTTCAACGGGATGGCGTAGGTCGGGAAGGGCATGCCCCGCAAGGAGGCGAACGCCGACCGGGAGTTGGCGTAGGTGTTGATGCGGATGCCGAACCAGGCCACCGTGTAGCTACCCGCGATGCCCACCAGGGAGAAGAAGACGATGATCGCCACGGACGCGGCCACGGGGATGCCGGTGTGCTCCGGCGCCAGCGGCTGCAGCACGCCGAAGTACAGGACGATGATCGCGCAGATGAACGCCCAGAGGATCAGGATGAACTTGCCCTGGGTGAACAGGTAGGTCTTGCAGGTCTCGAAGATCAGCTCGGAGATCTCGAGCATCGCCTTGTGCACCGGCAGCTTGCGGAGCTGGGCGAACATCACCGCGCCGAAACCGATGCCCAGCAGGCAGATGACGAGCCCGGCGAGCAGGATGTCGTGCCCCGTCAGGCCGAGGAAGTCACCCGTGCGCAGGTTCGGGATGATCAGGTCGGCCTCGCCCGCGAAGGCCGAGGTCCCGTAGAGCAGGGAGAGCAGGGCCGCGACCCCACCTCCCAGCCGGTGCCCCTGCGGGGCCCGTCGCGGTTCTCTCTGGTTGCCCATGGCTACTCCTCATGCGCTGCAGGGACGGAGCCGCTCCGTCCGTGGATGATGCGGATACGACGAGCCCGAGGGCACGGCGACCGCAAGGTACCACAAGGCCAATGAATGAACCAGCATTCAGTTGGCCCCCCGGGCCCCCGCGGCGCGCGGAATCATCCCCTGCCCCCTTGTCCCGACCACCTCGGGCGTGCTACCAATACCCCAGTCGCGGGCTGGCCAGCAACCGTCACCGACAGCCCTTTTTTCGGGGGGGCTCCCTCCCCCGCTCCGGACCGACGACCAGGCAAGTGATGCACCCAGGCACTCCGCAACCCGCTCTCTTCCTGCTGGCGCTGCTCCCCCTGCTCGCGGGCTGCGGGGCCCAGGACCCCCGCGCCCACCACCTGGAGCAGGACATCGCCCGGCTCGAGCAGGAGATCCGCACGGTGGAGGCCTCCATCTCCGGGGCCCGGACGGAGCGCGGCCAGCTCGACGCGCAGCTCGAAGGGGCGATGCTCCGGCTCGCCGAGAAGATGCGGCGGCGCATCCCGGGCCAGGACCAGGTCTACCTGGAGCTGGACGTGGAGCAGGTGGGTGGGCTCGCCCGGTCCTTCCTCAGCGGGCTCGAGGGCGCGGGGAGCTCGGCCGACCTGCCCTACCGCTGGACCCTCGGGGACGTCCACTCCCGCTCCCACCGGGAGCGGATCATGCTCTCCGGCAGCTACACCATGACCTACGGCGGCCGGGAGTGCGCCGGCCCCACCGCAGGCTACCTGTTGCACCTCGACCGGGAGCTGCTCAAGGTCCAGGACCTGCAGCTCGCCTGCACGACCCCCCAGGGCAAGATCGAGCTGCTGCTCGGCGACCGGCTCGCCCCCATGCCGCTGCCCGTCACCGTGGTCCGCCAGGCCGCGCTGGCGGCCGGTCCCGGGACCAGCTTGCCGACCGGCACGCTCGAGCTGATCACGCCCTTGCAGGCGACCTTCTCCCCGGAGCGGCTGCGCCTGAGCGCCACGACCGTCTCCCTGCGGGGGGTGGCGCGATGAAGACGCCCGTGCATCCCCCGACCCGTCGCCCCCGCCCACCCGAGGCCGGGCTGCTGCTCGTCCTCGGCGCGCTGCTGCTGGCCGGCGGCTGCGCCACCCCGACGGATCCGGCCCGGCTGGAGGGGCTCGAGTCGACGCGGCGAGCCCTCGACTACCGGCTACAGAGCATGAAGAGCGCGTCCCTCAACGACCTGCGCATCCGCGACATGAAGCGGGCCGCGCTCGAGCGGGCGGAGCGGCTCGATCAGCAGGCCCTCGGCGGCCAGGAGGCCTTCGTGGCCTTCAGCCGCAGCTACCTGACGAGCCTCTTCGAGGCGGTGCTCCCCTTCGGCTTCGTCAAGGACGGCTTCCGCTTCGCCTTCTCCCGCAGCGAGCTGGAGCTGGTCCCCGAGGGGGTCCGCCTGAAGCTGCAGTACACCGTGGAGGCCGACCTGCTGCGCGGGACCAGCGATCGCCCCCCCGAGGGCCAGCTCGTCTGCCGCGTCACCGTGGAGCGGGGCCCGAGCCCGGCCGGGGAGCTGCTGCTGCAGGTGGAGCCGGAGCTGCTCGAGGTGGACGACCGCTATTACCGGGCCGCCCGGGTCCTCCAGGACAAGCTGGCGCCGGCGAGCTTCGCCGGTCTGCTCCCGGCCCTGCCCTTGCCCCTCGGCCTGCCCCGGGAGCTGCAGTGGGAGGGCCGCCGCCAGCAGGTCGAGGTCGGGTTCGATCCGGCGCGGCTGCTGGTGCTGCCCGATCGCATCGTGCTGCCCTTCTCCCTCGGCTTCCGCCCGGGCGCGCCCGTCACGCCGCCGGCGCCGGGGAGCGCCGCTCCCCCGCCCGCCCCGCCCGGCTGATCCCGGGGGTGCGGGGGCGTGACGGCGGTTGACAACCCCCCGACCCCATGCTACCAGTGCCTTCCCTTGAGCGCCTGGCTGCCTCGGAGCAGCTCGCCGCGCACGGACAGACTACCGCCGACGGCAGGACGAGCCCGCAGGGGCCGTCGAGAACGAGGGACGACGATGGAAACCGTTGAGATCAAGGCCGTTTCCCGGCCCGGCATTGGCAAGGGACCTGCTCGCCAGGAGCGGATGGCCGGTCGGGTGCCGGCGGTGGTCTACCAGGGCGGCGAGAAGGCCCAGCACTTCTCCCTCGACGAGCGGGAGTTCGCCAAGGGCCTGCTGCACGGGCGCAACACCCTGTTCGAGCTGGACCTGACGGATCTCGACCAGGGCAAGCAGCTCGCCCTGGTCAAGGAAGTCCAGCGGCATCCCCTCCGTCCGGCGATCGTCCACGTCGACTTCCTCGCGGTCTCGCCCGAGAGCGAGGTCGTCGTCGAGGTGCCCATCGAGCTCGAGGGGACCCCCGAAGGCGTGCGACTGGGTGGACGGCTGAGCCGCCACGAGCGCAAGGCCAAGGTGCGCTGCCAGGCCGCCGCGATCCCCCGGGCGGTCATCGCCAAGATCGACGGCCTGATGCCGGCCGAGACCCTCTTGCTGTCCAAGGTCCAGCCCCCCGAGGGGACCAAGCTCGTCTTCCGGCACGACCTGCCGGTCGCCTCGGTGACCACCATCGCCGCGGCCACCGACCGGCCCGAGGAAGCAGCCCCGGCCGCGGGCGGTGCTGCCGGCGGCGCCGAGGCCAAGGCCGAGAAGAAGGACGACAAGAAGAAGAAGTAGCCGCCCCGGCCCGCGACCGGCCGCGGCTCGTCCCCCCCGCCCTCCCGGACCCGCCTGCGGGTCCGGCCTCCTCGCCCCAGGCCCCTGCTCCGTGCCGAGCGGGAGCGGTGAGCGCTCATGACCCGCTGGCTCCTCGTCGGATTGGGCAACCCCGGCAGCGAGTACGCCGGTACACGTCACAACATCGGCTTTTTGGTCCTCGACGAGCTGGCCCGCCGCATCGGGGTGAGGCTCGACCGGCGCCAGTTCGGCGCAGTCCTCGCCCACGGGGTGCTCGCGGACGAGCCGGTGGTCCTGCTCCAGCCTCAGGTCTACATGAACCGCAGCGGTAGCTCGGTAGGACCAGCAGCCAGCTTCTTTCAAGTACCTTCGAACCAGATCCTCGTCTGCCACGACGAGATCGACCTGCCCTGCGGAGGGCTGCGCCTCAAGGAGGGGGGGGGCCACGGCGGCCACAACGGGGTGCGCTCCCTGATCGAGGTCCTGGGGACGCCGGAGTTCGTGCGGCTGCGCCTCGGGGTCGGTCGCCCCGCGGCGGGCGCGGTCACCGAGCACGTCCTCGGCCCCTTCGACGAGGAGGAGCGGGCGCTGGTGGCCGCGCTGGTGGACCGGGCGGCCGACGCCGCGACGGAGGTCCTCCGCCACGGCCTGCGCGCGGCGATGAACCGCTTCCATGCCCCGCCACCACCGCCACCTCCACCGCCACCCCCGGCACCGCCGGCAGAGGCGCTGGCAGAAACGCCGGCAGAGGCGCCGGCCGCCGCTCCGGCCCCGGACACGATCGGACCGCCCCCACGCTGAGCCCCGTCGCCCCCTCGGCCACCGGCCGCCGCGCCGGATCCTCCTTGCGGAAACGCCCCTGGCCTGCTATGCGATCGCCCTCGCCGCTCTGCCCATCTCGGGGGAGCGCGCGGCGGCCACTTCGGCCGCACCTCCTTGCCGGAAGCCTGCACGGCCTTCCGGCTGCGACCCACGAGGAGAGGGCATGACACCAGAGACGCTGCACGAGTACGAGAACATCATCATCTTGCGTCCGGACCTGCTCGACGAGGGCGTCGAGCGGATCAAGGGGCGCATCGCCCAGGTCATCGAGAAGGAGAAGGGGCAGTTGCTCCGCTTCGACAACTGGGGCAAGCGCAAGCTGGCCTACGAGGTCAAGAAGCACGGCAAGGGCATCTACCTGTACACCCTGCTGCTGGGCCACCCGGGGATCATCGCCGAGGTGGAGCGGAACCTGCGGATGTGGGACGACGTGATCCGCTACATGACCGTCAAGGTGGACGAGGACGTCGATCCGAGCGCCCGTCCCACCGAGGTCACCGCCGAGGAGCTCGAGCGGGCGGTCCAGGCGGCGCAGCGGCCCTACTCCCCCGAAGAGCAGCGTCGCGCCTCCGACGACGACGACGACGACGACACCGTCGAGAGCACCTTCAACGGCCCGTCGGCCGACTGGGACGACGACGACGACGACGACGACGACGAGGAGGATTGAGCGATGGGCGAAGGAAAGGCTGGAGGCAGCTTCGACTCGGGTCGGCGTCGGCGCTACGGTCGCCGCAAGGTGTGCCGCTTCTGCGCTGACCGGAACGTCAGCATCGACTACAAGGACCCGCAGACGCTGCGGTATTTCACGACGGACCGGGGCAAGATCATCCCGCGCCGGATCTCCGGGAACTGCGCCAAGCACCAGCGCAAGATCGCCCTGGCGATCAAGCGCGCCCGGAAGATCGCGCTGATGCCGTTCACCTCGATCATTGCGCACTGAACCCAGGTCCCGGCCGACGCGCCCGGCGCATCGGTAGACCAGGCTGACCGCTCGCACCGCTCGCCGGTACGAGCTGGTCGACGAGGCAGCGTACGATGAAGGTCATTCTCACTGAGGACGTCCCCAACCTGGGCCTGACCGGCGAGACCGTCAACGTCAAGGATGGTTACGGACGCAACTACTTGTTCCCCCGCAACCTGGCGGTGGAGGCGAGCGGCAAGACGGCCCGCCACATCGAGCACCAGCAGCGGATCATCGAGGCGAAGCTGAACAAGCGGCGCTCCACCGCGCAGGACCTCAAGCGCGCCATCGAGAACCTCTCCCTCTCCGTGCCGGTCTACGTCGGCGAAGAGGACAAGCTCTACGGCTCGGTCACCAACCGGGACATCGAGCAGGCCCTCCAGGAGAAGAGCATCGAGGTCGATCGCCGCAAGATCCTGCTCAAGGAGCCGATCCGGCAGCTCGGCATGTTCGAGGTGGAGGTCAAGCTCCACCCCGAGGTGAGCGCCAAGCTGAAGATCTGGGTGGTCAAGAAAGAGACCACCTGATCCCGGCCCCCGGCCCCCGCGGGCGGCGCCCGGCCGATGACTGGCTGGGCGCCGACCGCCACGCGGCGCGCAGGTGCCGCGCACCCCGCCGGCCCGCTCGCCGCCCTTCGGGGGGGATCGTCCGCCTCCCGGCTGACTAGCGGGCCGCGCCGGCCCCCGGAGGCACCGTGAGCGAGCTCGTCGCCCCCCGGCTCCCCCCCCAGAGCCTCGAGGCCGAGGTCTCGGTCCTCGGCTCGGTGCTCCTCGACAACCGCACCCTCGACGCGATCATCGACAGCCTGACGGCCGAGGACTTCTACCGGGAGAGCCACCGGCTGCTCTTCCAGACGATCCTCGAGCTGATCCGCACCGGGACGCCCGCGGACACGGTCACCCTGTACGCCGCCCTGAAGTCGCGCAGCCTGCTCGACCAGGTCGGCGGTCCCCAGGCCCTCGCCCGCCTCGCCGAGGCCGTGCCGACCCCGGTCAACGCCCCCCACTATGCGAAGATCGTCCACGACAAGGCGACCCTGCGCCGCTTCATCTCCGTGACCGCCGAGCTCCTCGAGGAGGCCTACCGGGACGTCCCCAACATCGACGAGTTCATCGATCGGGCCGAGGGGCAGGTCTTCGCGGTCGGGCAGAAGCAGGGGCGCAACACGCCCCAGACCCTGCGCACCCTGCTCGAGCCGACCCTGGCGCTCATCGAGACGCGGATGCGGGACCGCAGCGACGTGACCGGGCTGCGCAGCGGTTTCCGGGACCTGGACCAGAAGACCGCGGGGTTGCAGCCCTCCGACCTGATCATCCTGGCGGCCCGCCCCTCCATGGGCAAGACCGCGCTCGCCTTGAACATCGCCACCAACGTCGCCCTGCTCAACCAGGCGACGGTGGCCATCTTCTCCCTGGAGATGTCCAAGGAGCAGCTCGTCACCCGGACGATCTCGGCCCACGCCCGGGTGTCCTCGGAGCGGATCCGCACCGGCTACCTCGGCGACGCGGATTTCGACGAGCTGTTCCGGGCCGCGGACGAGCTGTCCCAGGCGACGATCTTCATCGACGACACCCCGGCGATCAACGTCATGGAGCTGCGCTCCAAGTGCCGGCGGATCAAGTCCGACCACGGACTCGGGCTGGTCGTCGTCGACTACCTGCAGCTCATGCGCGGCCCCGAGGGGACCCACAGCCGGGAGCAGGAGATCAGCGAGATCTCCCGCTCCCTGAAGGCCCTCGCCAAGGAGCTCAGCGTCCCGGTGATCGCGCTCTCGCAGCTCAACCGCTCCCTGGAGAGCCGCCAGAACCGCCGGCCGATCCTCTCGGACCTGCGGGAATCGGGCGCGATCGAACAGGACGCGGATTTGGTGATGTTCATCTACCGGGACGAGGTCTACAACGAGAAGACCGAGGAGAAGGGCGTCGCCGAGGTGATCATCGCCAAGCAGCGCAACGGCCCCATCGGCACGGTCAAGCTCGTCTTCCAGGGCTCCTTCACCCGCTTCGACAACCTCGCCGAGTAGAGGTTGGCTGACAAACCCGCGCGACCGGTGTTATAGTCGTCGTACGACAATCGGCCTTGGAGTGACGACGATGAACGCTGGCCAACGCGGGGGTGCCATCAGTATCCTGGTGATCGACGACAAGCAGGACATCTGCGAGTACCTCGCCGACCTGCTCGGCTCGGAGGGCTACTGGGTCCACACCCTCACCGACCCCACCAAGGCGGTGGAGGAGCTGCGCAAGAGCGTCTACCACCTCGTCATCCTCGACCTGCTGATGCCCGAGGTCGAGGGCATCGAGGTCCTCAAGGAGATCCGCAAGGTCGACCGGGACGTCGCGGTGCTGATCTACACGGCCTTCCCCTCCGTGGACTCGGCCATCGAGTCGTTGAAGCTCGACGTCTCCGACTACCTGCGCAAGCCCTGCCCCCAGGAGAAGCTGCTCGAGGTCGTCAAGGAGATCTGCCAGCGCAAGGGGTTGCTGACCCACCCCGAAAAAGAGCTGCAGAAGCACATCGGGCGCACCATCCGCCAGCTCCGCAAGGAGAAGAACCTCACCCTGCGCCACCTCTCGCGGCGTGCCGATCTGTCCGTGAGCCTGATCTCGCAGATCGAGCGGGCCGAGTCCTGCGCCAGCGTCAGCAGCCTGTTCAAGATCTCCACCGCGCTCGGCTGCAAGGTCAGCGAGCTGTTCGGCGACTTCTAGCCCCCACCTGTGCGGGCCCCGGACCGCGGGGTCCGACCTCCCAACCCCCCTACCGCTCGGCCGCCGGGCGTGCTAGAAGCTGCCCCGACCCGGCCGGCCAGGTCGAAGGAGGAGGACGATGGGGCTGACCCGCCGCCAGGTGCTCGGCGGCTTGCTGGGCGCGGCCGGTAGCCTGCTGCTGCTGCCCGCTCGGCCGTTGCAGGCCATCGGCCCCGGATCCCTCTTCCGGGTCGCCCGGCTGCAGCTCCCCGGCCTGCCCCCGGCCCGCCCCGGGGCCGAGCGGCGGCTGGTCTGGGAGCTGCTCAAGCGCACCTCCGTGGCCGGTGATCTCGACGAGGTCACCGTCACTCCCGAGAGCGCCGCCCTGTATGACCACCCCTTCCTGCTCCTCGCCGGCGAGGAGGCCTTCCCGCCCTTGACGGCCGCGGCCGTCACCAACCTGGAGCGCTTCTTGCGGCTGGGCGGGCTGCTCTGCGTGGACTCCTGCGGCACCCCGGAGGGCGGGGGCTTCGATCGCTCCCTGCGCCAGGCGCTCCGCCAGCTCTTTCCCCAGCACCCCCTGCGGCCCGTGGGCGCGGACCACACCCTGTACCGGTCGTTCTACCTGCTGGACCGTCCCTATGGTCGGCTCCTCGCCAAGAGCTACCTCGAGGGGATCGAGCTCGACGGCCGCCTCGTCGTCGTCTACAGCCAGAACGACCTGCCCGGCGCCTGGGCCCGCGACCCCCTGGGGAGCTGGCTCTACCCGGTGGAGCCGGGGGACGAGCGACAGCGGGAGATGGCCCTGCGGACCGGGGTGAACCTGGCGATGTACGCGCTCTGCCTCGACTACAAGAAGGACCAGGTGCACGTCGAGACCCTCCTGCGTCAGCGGCGCTGGCGCCCCCAGGGCCGGGAGTAGCCCGCCGTGGACGAGGTGCCCGCCACCCTGACCGCCCTGACGGAGACGGAGGCCGTGTTCGAGGTCGGCCTCGGCCCCGGCGGGCTGAGCCTGGTCGCGCTGGGCGCCCTCCTCGTCATCGGGCTGGGCCTGCTCAACGTCCGCCGGCTGCCACTGCGCCGCCGGCTCCTGCTGGCCGGGCTGCGGACGAGCGCGGTGCTCCTGGTCGTCGGGCTGCTGCTGCAGCCCGCGCTCCAGCGCCGGGAGGTCACCCGCATCCGCAACCGGGTGCCGGTGCTCGTGGACGCGTCCGCGTCCATGGCCTTGCGCGACCGACCAGGCAGCCCCAGCCGGGCAGAGCTGGCCGCACGCTGGCTCACGGAGCAGCTCCCCGCCCTGCCGGCGCTCACCGCCCGCCACCAGCTCAGCTTCTACCGGTTCGGCGAGCGGCTCCACCCGGCGGAGGCCGCGGCCCTGGCCACCGGCTACCCGGCCGACGAGCAGGCCAGCCGGCTGCTCGAGGCCCTCGAGGAGGCCGCCGGTAAAGCCGGCGAGGAAGAGCTCGGCGGCATCGTCCTGCTCTCCGATGGCCTGGACAACGGCCTACTCGGGCGCCGCGCCATCCAGGGACAGCCCCTCGACGCGGAGCTCGAGGAGCGGCTCCGGCTGCTGGGCGCGCCAGTGCACACCGTCTTCGTGGGGGAGGTCGGCGGCCTCGTCGACCTCGCGGTGCAGCGGGTGATCCACGACGACTTCGCGTTCGTCCGCAACGTGCTCGACCTCGACGTGGACGTGCTCGCCACCGGGGTCAGCGAGGGGACGGTGCAGGTGCTGCTCTCCGAGGAGGGCCGCCCCCTGCAGACCCGCCCCCTGGAGCTCGAGCCGGGACGGTCCCGCTACCGGCTCCGCTTCTCCTTCACCCCCGCCCAGGTCGGGCGGCACCACTACCGCGTCTCCTTGCCCCACCTGCGCGGCGAGACGATCCTCGACAACAACCGCCAGGACTTCCTGATCAACATCCTGCGGGACCGGATCCGCGTGCTCCAGGTCAGCGGGCGCCCCTCCTGGGACCAGCGATTCCTGCGCGACTTCCTCAAGAAGAGCCCCAACGTCGACCTGATCTCCTTCTTCATCCTGCGGACCGCGACCAACCTGCACCTCGTGCCGAGCAGCGAGCTCTCCCTGATCCCCTTCCCCGCGCAGGAGCTGTTCGAGAAGGAGCTGGGCAGCTTCGACGTCGTGATCTTCCAGAACTTCGACTACCGGCCCTACCAGATGCGCCGCTTCCTCCCCTTCGTCCGGGACTACGTCCAGCGTGGCGGTGGGCTGGCGATGATCGGGGGCGAGCTGTCCTTCTCCGCCGGCGGCTACCCGGGGACCCCGGTGGAGGCGGTGCTGCCGGTGGCCTTGCCCCCGGTGTCGGCCGAGCCGGAGCTGTTCGCCCTGGGTCGCTTCCCCCTCCGGCTGACCGAGGCCGGCCGCCGCCACCCCTTGCTGGCGCTCTCCCCGGACCGGACGGCGAGCCAGCGGGCCTGGTCCCGGCTGCCCGAGCTGGAGGGCCTCAACCGGGTGCTCGGGATCGTCCCCGGCGCGGTCGTCCTGGCCACGGCGCCACCGCCGGCCACGGGCGGCGAGCCCCTGCCGGTGCTCGTCGCCGGCAGCGCGGGCCAGGGCCGCACCCTGGCCGTGCTCACCGACTCGACCTGGCGCTGGGCCCTGCCGAGCGCGGGCCAGGGCGGCGACCTGCGGCATTACGCCCGCTTCTGGGGCAACACCCTGCGCTGGCTGATCCAGGACCCCGAGCAGAAGCTCCTCGCGGTGAGCACGGACCGGGACCGCTACCCGGAGCAGGAGGAGGTGCGCGCCGAGATCACGGCCGTCGACGCCTCCTACCGGCCCGCGGTCGGCGTGCCCCTGCAGTTGACCCGGCGCCTGGAGGGCGGAGCGAGCCCCCCGGAGGCCACGGTGAGCAGCACCACCCTGACCACGGACGACGAAGGCCGGGCCGTGTGGACCTTCCCCGCGGGCGCCCCCGGCGTCTGGCGGATCGTCGTCACGGGGACTCTCGACTCCCGGCCCCAGGAGGATCAGGCCCTGTACCTCGCGGGCGTCGCCAGCCCGGAGCTGCAGGACGTGGTGCCCCGGGAGGACCTGCTCACGACCCTGGCGAGCACCACCCGCGGGACGAGCCACCGCCTCGACACGGACCTCGCGGCGCTGTCCCTGCGGCCGCCCCGCACCCTGCGGGTCCACCGCCAGCAGAGCCAACCCCTCTGGAACCACCCGGGCACGTTGCTCGTGGCGGTGGCCTTGCTCGGCCTGGAGTGGTGGCTGCGCCGCCGCTGGGGCTTGCTCTAGGAGCGTGTTGCGGAAAAGTCCGTCGCGAGGCGGTCGAGGCGCGGCGCAGGGAAGGAAGCACCGAGCCGAGACGCCGCAGGCGTACTTGTGGTACGTCGAGGACGGATCGGCCGGTGCTGACGCACCATGCGCCGATGCATCGGCCGCCGCAGCAGAACGCTTTGCGCAACACGCTCCTGGCACGCCCGGTCCCGGCTGGCCATCCGGCCGCGGGTCATGCTAGCCTGGGGATCCCGGCGACGGAGCCGCAATGGGCGCGACGCTGCCTCCAGCCAGCGCGGAGAAGAGCCATGGCCAGCTTGAACAAGGTGATCCTGATCGGCAACCTCGGCCTGGATCCCGAGGTGCGCTACACCGCCGGCGGCTCGGCCGTCGCCAACTTGCGCGTCGCCACCACCGACCGCTTCCGGGACCGGGACGGCAACGTCCAGGAGAAGACCGAGTGGCATCGGGTCGTCGTCTGGGGACGGCAAGCGGAGCAGGCCAAGGAGTACCTGCGCAAGGGCCGGCAGATCTACGTCGAGGGCGCGCTCGAGACCCGGGAGTGGACCGACAAGGAGGGGATGAAGCGCTACACCACCGAGATCAAGGCCCGGCAGATCCTCTTCCTCGGCCCCCGGGAAGGCGGCGGCGAGGGGAGCGGCGGCCCGTCGCGCTACCATGACGCGGCCGCGGGCGGCGGTGGTCGCAGCGAAGGCTACGGCGGCGGCGGCCGGAGCGCAGCCGATCCGGCCCGCCCGGCCGCGGGCCCGGCGCCCGTGAGCCCGCCCGAGGAGGAGGGCTTCTACGCCGAGGCGCCCGAGGGGATCTCCGAGGAGGACATCCCCTTCTGATGGCCCCGGCGACCAGGGCCACGCCCGCCCTCACTCGAGGGTGAAGACGCCGCTGCCGCCCTCGTCCTGCTGCTCGACCACCACCCAGATCCCGCCCCGATGGCGCAGCTTGCAGCGCAGGGGGCTGGTCTGCTCGGTGACGCTGGGGAGCCGGTACCAGCGCAGGACCAGGTTCAGGGTGGCCGAGGTCGCGTCCTCGTCGTGCACCTCGAGCCGCCCGCCCTCCGTGTCGGTGATCACGAGGTCCGCGCCCGGCTCCACCAGGCAAGTCGTCAGCGCGGGGTGCAGCTCCGGGGCGAACAGGCGCCGCAGGGTCTCACCATCCTTCCAGCGGTAGGCCTGTTGCAGGACGAAGGAGGTCTCCGTGAGCTGCCGGGTGCGGGCGAGCCGGGGCGAGGCCGCGCAGCTCGTGCCCACCACCGCCAGGAGCAGCAGCGCCCCGAGCAGGCCGCGGGGGACCCGGACCGGCACCCCTAGCCTCGCCGCCCGAGGACCAGCCGCAGCCGGGCGAGGTCGGCCGCGCCGAGCTCCCGCAGCAGCAGCAGGCCCGCGAGGTACGCAGCGCCGGAGCCGGCGATGAGCAGCAGCGCGACGGGCAGGGAGGGCGTGGAGAGCTGGGCGCTCGCCAGGGAGAGCACGCCGATGAGCGCCAGCACCTTGCCGAACAGGCCGAGCCGGGGCCGGGCCCCGAAGCGCCGCCAGAGGTACCAGGAGGCCGCCACGAAGCCGAGCGCGAAGACGGGGGCCGTGGCGCCGGCCGCGGCCTGGAGCGCGCCGGGATCGAGCGCGTCCCCTTGCAAGCGCAAGAAGTGGGGGACGACGAGCAGGTTCGCGAGCACGTCCGTGAGCAAGGTGCCCGCCGCCAGCACGGCTGCGGCCCCCATGCGCCCCGACGCGATGATGATGGTGTTGGCGATCGCGAACAGGGCGAAGAAGACCTCCCCGACCAGGTAGATCCGCAGTGCCGGGGCGCCCACGGCGAAGCTCGGGTTGATGAGCGCCAGCAGCTTCTCGGGCGCGGCGAGCAGCAGCACCGCGACGCCCCCGACGAAGAGCAGGGCATAGCGCAGGGTGCCCTCGATGTAGCGTTGGGTCGCGGCACGATCCTGATCGAAGGTGCTCTTGGAGATCAGGGGGAAGACCACGAAGGCCACGGCCAGCACCGCCTGGTAGGGCAGCAGGGCGACGTTGAGCACGCCGTTGTAGATGCCGACCAGGGCCGAGGAGAGCTCCGCGGCCCGGGCGCCGGCCTCCCCGACGAAGCGCCCGGCCAGCCCCTTGAGGACCAGCACGTCGGCCGTCAGCAGGCCGTTGAAGAGGATGAAATAGACGATCACCAGGGCCATCCCCCGCACGAGCTGGCGCCAGCGGAAGGGTGGCGAGCCCGCGGGCACCCGCACGCCGACGACCAAAAAGGCCGCCAGGCAGATGGCGATGGCCGCGCCGGCGAAGGCGCCGAGGACCTCCGCGACCCCGTAGCCCAAAAAGGCGAGGGACAGCATGGAGAAGGTCTTGATGGTGGAGAAGCTGACGTCGAAGGTCGCCTGGGCGCGGAAGCGCTTGCGACCGTTGAGGTAGCCGATGAAGACGGCATAGAGCGAATAGGCCAGGATGATGACGGCGGTGATACGAAAGTACTTGGCGAGCCGCGGATCGGAGAGCAGGGTGGCGAGCAGCCCCGAGCCGAGGAAGTAGGTGGCTGCGAGGACCGCGCCGACGACGGCCTGGAGGCGCAGCCCCGTGGCCCGGACGGCCTCGGCGCGGCGATCGTCCTCCGCGACGTACTTGGAGACGGCCTGGATGGTCCCCTGGACCACGGTGTTGTTGATCCAGGAGACGGTGCGGGTGGCGACGCCGTAGTCGCCGTACATGCCCTCGGCGACCCGGGCGGCGCTCAGCCCGACGACCTCGCCCGCGGCCAGCAGCTTCTGGGCGGTGGCGAGGAAGAGCCGCGGCAGGCTGAACTGCACGGCGAAGCCCGTCAGCAGGAAGTACAGCTTGGCCGACAGGATGAAGAGGAACCCCCGGCCGACGGTGCGCGCAGTGCCCTGATCGGTGGCGGCCTCCGGGGTGGGAGCCGGTGAGGCGGTCGGGGCCGGGACGGGGGCAACAGGCTCGGACACGCGACTCCTTCAGCAGGAAGACACCGGAGGCGACGGCCGAGGTTCGGCCGCGGGAGGCAGTCTGCAGCCCGCCGGCCAAGGCGTCAAGGAAAGGTTCGGGGCCGGGGCGCGTGGCCGCTGGAGGCGGCGAGGGAGGAGGCAGGGGGAAGGGAGGCGGACGCTACTCCGCAGCCTTCTCCGCCGTGGCAGGCGCCTCGGGCACACGGCGCTCGACGAGCTCGATGATCGAGATCGGGGCCGCATCGCCGACGCGGGTGCCGAGCTTCAGGATCCGGGTGTAGCCGCCGGGGCGCGTGGCGAAGCGGGCCTGGATGTCGCCGAAGAGCTTCTGCACCGCCTGGCCGTCCCGCAGCACGCGGGCGACGGTCCGCCGCTTGTGCATCGCCTGGGCGGTCAGCCGCTTCTTGTCGACCTCGAGGGTCGCGGCCTGGGCTTCGGCCGCGAACTTGGCGCCGACCTTGGCGTGGGTGATCAGCTTCTCGACGATGCTCCGCAGCTCTTTGGCCTTGGCGTCGGTGGTCCGGATCCGCTCTTCCTTGAGCAGGCTGGCGGCCATGTTGGCGAACATGGCGAGCCGGTGCGGGGTGGAGCGGCTGAGATGGCGATATTTCTTTCCGTGACGCATGGCAGTACTTTCCGTGCCTCAGCTCTTCTGCTGCAGGTGCTTGGGTGGCCAGTTATCCAGCTTCATGCCCAAGGAGAGCCCCATCTCGGAGAGGATCTCCTTGATCTCCTTCAAGGACTTCCGACCGAAGTTCTTGGTCTTGAGCATCTCCGCCTCGCTCTTCTGGACGAGCTCACCGATGAGGCGGATGTTGGCGTTCTGGAGGCAGTTGGCCGAGCGGACGCTGAGCTCCAGCTCGTCGACGCTGCGGAGCAGGTTCTCGTTGAACGGCTCGGCCGAGTCGAAAGACTCCTCGTAGGGAGCCTCCTCCTCCTCCTCGAAGTTGATGAAGATCTGTAGCTGCTCCTTGAGGATCTTGGCCGCGTAGGCGACCGCGTCCGCCGGCTGCACCGAGCCGTCGGTCCAGACCTCGAGGGTCAGCTTGTCGTGGTCGGTCACCTGCCCGACACGGGCGTTGGTGACGACGTAGTTGCACTTGCGCACCGGCGAGAAGAGCGCGTCGATGGGCATCCAATCGACGGGCAGGTTCGGCCCACGCAAGGCGGCCACGTAGCCCTTCCCCCGCGAGCAGGCGAGCGTCATCTTGAGCTTGCCGTTGGCGCAGAGAGTGGCGATGTGGTGCTCGGGGTTGAGGATCGTCACCTTGTCGTTGACGAGGATGTCCCCCGCGGTGATGATCCCGGCACCCTTCTTGCTGATGGTGATCTCCTGCGGGTCCTGGCTGTCGACCCGCAAGAGCACCCCCTTGAGGTTCAGGATGATCTCCGTGACGTCCTCGACGACGTCCGGCACCATCGTGAACTCGTGGTTCGCACCCTCGATGTGGACCGCGGTGATCGCGGAGCCCTGGAGTGAGGAGAGCAGAATCCGCCGGAGGGAGTTCCCCACCGTCAGCCCGAAGCCACGCTCGAAGGGCTCGGCGACGAACTTGCCGTACGTGGAGGTCAGGGAGTCCTGCTCCACCTCCAGCGCCTTGGGCCGGATCAGTGCTCGCCAGTTGCGATTGTCGATCATCGTGCCTCCCTCGTGGAGTCGAAGCACTCACCGAGTCGAGATGTCACTTGGAGTAGAGCTCCACGATGAGCTGCTCCTGGATCGGCATGGTGACGTCTTCACGGGTCGGCAGCTGCCGGATCGTGCTCTGGAAGGCGGCCTTCTCGACCTCGATCCAGCGGGGCATCTCACGTCGCTCGAGGGACTCGAGGGACTCGAGGATGCGGGCGATCTTGCGGCTCCCCTCACGCAGGGTGATCACGTCGCCGGCCTTCACCTCGTAGGCCGGGATGTCGACCTTGTGGCCGTTGAGCTGGAAGTGCCCGTGGGTCACGAGCTGCCGGGCCTCGCGACGGGTGCTGGCGAACCCGCTGCGGAACACCGCATTGTCGAGCCGGCACTCCAGCATCCGCAGCAGCACCTCACCCGTGACGCCCTTCTTCCGGGTCGCCTTCTGGAAGGTGAGGCGGAACTGCTTCTCGACGAGCCCGTACATCCGCTTGACCTTCTGCTTCTCGCGGAGCTGGGCCGCGTAGTCGGAGCGGCGGTGGCGGCCCTGGCCGTGCTGGCCGGGCGGATAGGGGCGGCGCTCGATGGCGCACTTCTCGGAGTAGCAGCGGTCGCCTTTGAAGAAGAGCTTGGCGCCCTCCCGGCGGCAGAGACGACAGACCGGTCCGGTGTATCGAGCCACGGTGACCTCTCCTCTAGACCCTACGCCGCTTGGGCGGACGGCAGCCGTTGTGGGGGATGGGCGTCACGTCGCGCACCAGCGTGACCTTCAGGCCGGAGGCGGAGATGGCGCGCAGGGCGGCCTCGCGGCCGGCCCCCGGACCGTTGACGTGGACACCCACGGTGCGCAGGCCATGATCTCGGGCCTTGCGCACCGCATCCTCTGCGGCGACCTGGGCAGCGAAGGGCGTGGACTTCCGCGACCCCTTGAACCCCTTGGACCCGGCCGAGGACCAGGACACGACGTTCCCGCTGACGTCGGTGACCGTGACGATCGTGTTGTTGAAGGTCGACTGGATGTGAACGATCCCGCTCTGGACGTTCTTCTTGACCTTCTTGGACTGCTTCTTCTTGCCTGCCTTGACCATGGCTTACCGCCCCTTCTTCTTGCGGATGACCCGCCGCGGGCCCTTCCGGGTGCGGGCATTGGTGGAGGTCCGCTGCCCACGCACGGGCAGACCACGCCGATGGCGAAGGCCGCGGTAGCAGCCGAGGTCCATCAGCCGCTTGATGTTCATCGACACCTCGCGGCGGAGGTCACCCTCGACCTTGTACTCGGCGTCGATGACCTCACGGATCAGCTTCACCTGATGCTCCGTGAGGTCCTGAGCCCGGATCGTGGGATCCAGGTTGGCTTTTTCCACGATCTTCTTCGCCGCGCTCCTGCCGATCCCGTAGATGTAGGTCAGCGCAATCCAGATCGGCTTTCGGCGTGGCAGGTCTACACCAGCGATACGTGCCACCTTCTCCTCCCGGCCCGCAAGAAGGCTGAGCCCTCCTGAAAGCGCAAATACGTATCACTCGCTCCGGACCAGATCAAGCTCCATCGGCTCGTCGTGGTGACCGGCAACGAGAGGACGACTCAACCCTGCCGCTGCTTGTGCCTGGGGTTCTCGCAGATGACCCGCAGGATGCCTGCACGGTGGATGATCTTGCACTTGTCGCAGATCCGCTTGACCGATGCCCTGACCTTCATCACTGCCTCCTCGGCCTGCTGAGGGGCCGAGCAGCTCCCTCACACCCCACGCGTCCCACGCCATCCGGGCCGTGGGCTGGCCATCTGCTGAGCTCCTGCACGCCAGCGGGCGAGCAGGCTCGATCCCCCCTTCGTCCCGGCGCGCTCGCCGAGAGGCGGAGCTGGACCTCCAGCGTCGGCTCCATCTAGCCGAAGTTCAAGCCGTCGTCCAGCTCGATCTTGTCGATCCCCCGCGCGGCCCGAGGCGTTGCGGGCGGACCTTGCCGGCTCACCCGGCCGTCGGCGCCGGCGTCGGCGAGCTGGCCCCGGGCCGGCGCGTCAGCACCTCGGGGCCGCTGGCGGTCACCGCGACCGTGTGCTCGAAGTGGGCGGAGAGGCGGCGATCCCGCGTCACCACCGTCCACTCGTCCTCGAGGACCTGCACCTCCCAGGTGCCGGCGTTGACCATGGGCTCGATGCAGATGACCAGGCCTTCCTCGAGCCGCTTGCCTCGACGGGGCAAGCCGTAATTCTTGACCTGCGGGTCCTCGTGGGGCAGCCGGCCGATGCCGTGCCCGACGAAGTCGCGCACCACCGCGAAGCCCCGGCTCTCGACGTGCCGTTGGACCGCGGCGCCGATGTCACCCAGCCGGTTCCCGGGCTGGCACTGGGCGATGGCCAGCTCCAGGGACTCCTCGGTGGCCGTCACGAGCCGCCGGGCCTCGTCGCTGGCCGCGCCGACCAGGTAGGTCCGGGCCGCGTCCCCGTAGAACTCCCCGAGCTTCGCCCCGAAGTCGCACGACACGAGGTCCCCGTCCTGCAGCACCCGCCGACGGGAAGGGATGCCGTGCACGACCTCCTCGTTCAGCGAGATGCAGAGGCTCGCCGGGAACCCGTAAAGCCCGAGGAAGGCCGGCTGGGCTCCCAGGGCGAGGCAGCGTTCCCGGGCGAGGGCGTCCAGATCGAAAGTACTCATGCCGACCTGGACCGCCTCTTCCAGGAGATCCAGCACCTCGACCACGACGAGACAGGCCTCCCGGATGACGGCGATCTCGGCAGGGCTCTTCAGCTCGATGGACATGCTCAGCCCGTGGAAGCAGCGGCGGTTCCCCGGCGGGCCGTCGTGGTTCGCGAGAGGGGGTTCGTCAGCGGGCCGTCCCGGCAGCCGTGGAGCGACCCCGGATGCGTGGACCCTTGGGACCAGTGAACCCGTCGTAATGCCGCGTGATCAGGTGGCTCTCGATCTGCTGCACGGTATCCAGCGCCACACCGACGACGATCATCAGGGAGGTCCCACCGAAGTAGAAGGGGACCTCGAACTCGGTCTGCATGAACGCGGGCAGCACGCAGACCGCGGACACGTACAGGGCGCCGCCGAAGGTGATCCGGCTGAGCACGCGGTCGATGTACTCGGCGGTCTTCTTGCCCGGACGGATCCCCGGGATGTAGCCGCCGTACTTCTTCATGTTGTCGGCCACGTCCACCGGGTTGAAGGTGACCGCGGTGTAGAAGTAGCAGAAGAAGATGATCAGCAGCACGTACAGCAGGTTGTAGCCCCAGGTCCCCGGGTTCAGGGACTCGGTGAGCTGCCGCATGATCGGGTGATCGACGTACGACGCGATGGTCGCGGGGAACAGCAGGATCGAGGACGCGAAGATCGGCGGGATCACGCCAGCCGTGTTGATCTTCAGGGGCAGATGGGTCGTCTGCCCACCGTACATCTTCCGGCCGACGACCCGCTTGGCGTACTGCACGGGGATCCGCCGCTGGCCGCGCTCGAAGAACACGATGGCCGCGACGACCAGGAAGATCACGGCGGCGATGAGCACCAGCTCGAACGCGGAGATCCGGCCCAGGGTGACGAGCTGCCAGGTCTGGTAGGAGGCCTGGGGCAGCCGGGCGACGATGCCGGCGAAGATGATCAAGGAGATGCCGTTGCCGATCCCCTTCTCCGTGATCTGCTCACCGAGCCACATGATGAACGCAGTTCCGGTGGTGAGGCTGATCGCGGTCAGCAGCCGGAAGCCCCAGCCCGGATCAACGACGACGTCGCCGTAGGTGCTGCCCTCGTTGAGCCGCTCGAGGTAGAACGCGATCCCGAAGCTCTGGATCAGAGACAGGAGGATGGTGCCGTAGCGGGTGTACTGGGTGATCTTCTTCCGCCCCTGCTCTCCCTCGTTCTTCAACTGCTCGAGCTTGGGGATGACCACCGTGAGCAGTTGCAAGATGATGGACGCGGAGATGTAGGGCATGATCCCGAGGGCGAACACCGAGAGCTGCTCGAGGGCGCCACCCGAGAACATGTTGAAGAGACCGAGGAACCCGGAGTCCTGCGCGACGATCTTGCCCATGATGGAGCGGTTCACGCCCGGGGTCGTGACGAAGACCCCGATGCGGTAGACGCCCAGCATCGCGATGGCGAAGAGGATCCGCTTGCGGAGCTCCGGGATCTTCCCGATGTTCGCAAATCCGGAGGCCAATGTACTCACCCTTGGCGCCTGGGGGGCGCATTCGAGGGACGAAAGGTTCGCCGCGAGGCCGCGACGCTACTTTCGTCCCTGCCCGGACTAGACGAGCTCCACTTTGCCGCCTGCCGCCTCGATCTTCTGCTGGGCGGCCTGGCTGATCCGGTTGGTCCGGACGGTCAGGGCGTGCTCCAGCTCGCCCTCGGCGAGGATCTTCAGCAGGGCCTCACCCTTGCCGGCGAGGCCGATGCCCCGCAGCGCCTCGAGGTCGACGGTGCTCCCGGCCGCGAAACGGTTGAGCTCACGCAGGTTGACCGCGACGACCTCGACCCGGTTGCGGGAGCGGAAGCCCCGCTTGGGGACCCGACGCTGCAAGGGCATCTGGCCGCCCTCGAAGCCCCGGATCGTCTTGCCGCCGGAGCGGGCGTTCTGACCCTTGTGACCCTTGCCACAGGTCTTGCCGTGGCCGGAGCCCATGCCGCGGCCGAGCCGCTTCTTGGCGTGCCGCGCTCCAGCAGGAGGACTCAGGTTCTCGAGTGCCATGGCTCGCTCTCTCCTACTTCTCTTCCAGGACGCGGTACGACGGCTGACGCTGCGCCTTGGCCTTGAGGCACTTCTCCTCGGCCACGGCGGCGACGGCGACGAGGTGCTGCACCTTCCGGATCATCCCCCGGATGGCGGAGTCGTTGGGCAGGCACACGGTCTTGTGCCGCTTGGTGAGCCCCAGCCCGATCAGGGTTTCCTTCATGTCCTGCTTCTGGCCGCTGGCGCTGCCGAGCAGGGTCACTTTGATCCGCTTGCCCATTCCCACTCTCCGGTGCCCGCGGCCCTCCACGGTGGCCAGTCGGGCGGAAGGTGAACGGTCGCGCCGGCCGGGGGGACGTGCCTCCCCGGCCAACGCACCCCACCAGCTACTTCTGGGCCTGGCCGTGATCCACGAAGTCCAGGGAGCTCTCCTCGAGAGCCCGCAGGGACGCGACCGCGCCGGGCGCGAAGAGGTGCGTCAGCCCGTCCAGGGTGGCCTTGGCCACGTTGTGCGGGTTGTTGCTGCCGAGGGACTTGGTGAGGATGTTCTGGATCCCCGCGGCCTCGACGATGGTCCGGGTGGCACCACCCGCGATGACCCCGGTCCCGGGGCCAGCCGGCTTCAGGAGCACGCGCCCGGCGCCGTAGTGCCCGATGACCTCATGGGGGATGGTCCCGCTGACGATGGGGATCTCCACCATGTTCCGCTTGGCGTAGTCGCTGCCCTTGCGGATCGCCTCCGGCACCTCGTTGGCCTTGCCCAGGCCGACGCCGACCTTGCCCTGCCCATCGCCGACGACGACGATGGCAGAGAAGGAGAAGCGACGCCCGCCCTTGACCACCTTCGCGCAGCGGTTGATGAAGACCACGCGGTCCTGCAGCTCATCCTGCTCGGCGCCGTCCTCGGCAGGCGGACGCCCGGGACCACGCCCACGATCCATGGTCGTCTGGTCGATGCTAGACACGCTTCACTCCCCTCGTCCTGTTCAGACCGAGTCTACAGCTCGAGACCGCCCTCACGAGCGCCTTCGGCGACCGCCTGGACGCGGCCATGGTACTTGTACCCGCCGCGGTCGAAGACGACCTTCTCGACGCCCGCGGCCTTGCAGCGGGCCGCAAGGATCTCGCCAATCCGCTTGGCCTGGGCCACCGGCTTGAGCTCCGCGCAGGCAGCCTGCTCTTCCTTGCCCTTGGTCGAGGCCGAGGCCAGGGTCTGCCCGCGGCTGTCGTCGATGACCTGGGCGTAGATGTGGCGGATGCTCCGGAAGACCGAGAGGCGGGGCCGCTCGGTGGTGCCGGTGATCCGCTTGCGGATGGCCACCCTTCGGCGGGTCCGCTGGATGATCTTCTCGCTTGTCTTGCCCACGGGAGGCCTCCTGCTACTTCGAGCCAGCCTTGCCAGCCTTCCGGCGGATCTTCTCGTTCGCGTAGCGGATGCCCTTGCCCTTGTAGGGCTCGGGCTTGCGGAACGAGCGGATCGTCGCCGCGGCCAGGCCCAGCATCTCCTTGTCCGAGGACTTCAAGGTGATCTTGTTCACCTTGAGGTCCACCTCCGCGCTCACGCCCTCGGGGAGCTCGTAGAGGATCGGGTGGGAGTAGCCCAGGGTGAAGTGCAGCCAGCGGGCATCCTTCGGAGCCACCCGGTAGCCGACGCCTTCGATGAGCAGCTCCCGGGTGTACCCGGCGGTCACGCCCACGACCATGTTGTTGATCAGGGTGCGCGCCAGGCCCCACATGCCCCGAGCCTCGCGGGTCTCGTCGACGGGGGAGACCTTCAGCTCGCGCTCTTCCTGCACCACGGCCACCAGCGGCGGCAGCGGGCGAGTGAGGCGGCCCCTGGGCCCCGAGACGATGACCTGCCCCTCGGTCAGCTCGAAGCTGACCTTGTCCGGCAGCGGGATCGGCTTCTTTCCGATACGAGACACGGCACCCTCCTACCAGACCGAGCAGATCACCTCGCCACCGACGCAGGCGGCGCGGGCCTCTTTGTCCGCCAGGATCCCCCTGGAGGTCGAGAGGATGGAGATGCCGAGGCCGTTGCGGACCCGCGGAATCTCCCTACTCTTGACATAGACCCGACGCCCGGGGGTGGAGACCCGCCGGATCCCGCTGATCGCCGGATGGCGATCATCGTCGTAGCGCAGCTCGACGTGCAGGATCGATCCAGTCTCCAGTTCTTCCTCGCGGAAGTCCCGGACGAAGCCACTCTGCTTCAGCACCTCGACAACCCGCACCTTCATCTTCGACGAAGGGCACGAGAGACTCTCGTGACGCGCCTTCAGCGCGTTGCGAATGCGGGTGAGAAGGTCAGCGATGGGGTCCGTCATACCCATGACACTTCCCTCGACAGGCTACGTCGTTCTCAGCCGGGCGGTCCAGGTGCCCGGTCTACCGTGGCCTCGTTACTACCAGCTCGCCTTGATCACTCCAGGGATATCTCCCTGGGATGCCATATTGCGGAAGCACAGGCGGCACAACCGGAACTTCCGGAGGTACGCACGAGGCCGGCCGCACAGCGGGCACCGATTGTGTTGACGAACTCCAAACTTCGGCTTCCTGGTCGCCGCAATCATCTTGCTTGTCTTCGCCACCGCAGCGTCCTCCTACTTGCGGAACGGCATGCCAAGCCCACGCAGGAGGGCACGTCCCTCCTCATCGGTCCTGGCGGAGGTGACGATCGAGATGTTCATCCCGTGCATCTTCTCGATCTTGTCGTAGTCGATCTCCGGGAAGATGATCTGCTCCCGGATCCCCAGGGCGTAGTTGCCCTTGCCGTCGAAGGCCTTGGCGGAGACGCCCTTGAAGTCACGCACCCGGGGGAGGGCGAAGTTGACGAGCCGGTCGAGGAACTCGTACATCCGCTCCCGACGGAGGGTGACCATGCAGCCGATGGACATCCCCTCGCGCAGCTTGAAGTTGGCGATCGACTTGCGAGCCTTGGTGATCATCGGCTTCTGACCGGCGATCGCCGTCATCTCCTCGAGCGCCGCATCGAGCAGCTTGCGGTTCTGGATCGCCTCGCCGAGACCGACGTTCAGGACGATCTTCTGCAGCCGCGGGACCTCCATGATGTTGGAGAGGTTGAGCTCCTTCATCAGTCCCGGGACGACCTGTTCGTCATAGAGCTTCTTCAGCCGTGGGGTCGCCATTGCCCTTCCCTATCAGTCGAAAGACTGGCCGCAGTGCACGCAGGTCCGCACCTTGCGCACTCGCTTGTTCGAGCCCTCGGGGATCGTCGCCTGCGCCTCGGCGGGAGTGCGGAACTTCTCGCCACTCTCCCCGACGAAGCGGACGGTCGCCCGCACGCCCTTGTTGCAGGTCGCGCAGAACAGGGCCACGTTGGAGCTGTGGAGGGGCGCCTCCTTCTCGACGATGCCCCCGGCCCGGTTCTGCTGGTTGGGCTTCTGGTGGCGCTTGATCAGGTTCAGCTTCTCCACCACCACCCGGTTCTTCTTCAAAATGACCCGCGTGATCTTCCCGGACTTGCCCCGGTCCTTGCCGGCGAGAATGACCACCTTGTCGTTGGTCTTGACGTGCATCGCGCTGCTCTCCTACAGAACCTCAGGGGCCAGGGAGACGATCTTCATGAACTTCTTGGCCCTCAGCTCACGGGCGACCGGCCCGAAGATACGAGTGCCAATCGGCTCCATGTTGGCGTTCAGCAGCACGGCGCTGTTCGT
Source organism: Myxococcota bacterium (assembly GCA_034005005.1). Taxonomy (GTDB): domain Bacteria; phylum Myxococcota_A; class JAVEVO01; order JAVEVO01; family JAVEVO01; genus JAVEVO01. Next base: position 51,662 of record JAVEVO010000004.1, on the reverse strand, counting down.
GTCGAACTTGATGTAGGTCCCATCCGTCCGACGCACCGGCTGGGCGGTCCGCACCACGACCGCCTTCATGACATCCCCCTTCTTCACCTTGGAGTTGGGGATGGCCTCCTTGATACTGATCACGATCACGTCTCCCAGCCGGGCATAGCGCCGCTGGGAACCGCCGAGGACCTTGATGCACTGGACCCGCTTGGCTCCGCTGTTGTCCGCGACGGTCAGGTTGCTTTCCACCTGGATCATCGGTCACCTCCTGACCGCTCTACCCGAGACACCGTACCCGCAGCACCGGTCTCGAGAAGATCAGACTGCCCGCACGAGGATCTCGACCACCTTCCAGCGCTTCTCCCGCGACAGGGGGCGAGTCTCCTGGATGCGTACCTTGTCCCCAAGCTTGGCCTCGTTCTCGGGGTTGTGCGCCTTGTAGGTCACCGTCCGCTTGACGTACTTCTTGTAGACGGGATGAAGGATCCGGTGCTCGATCTTCACGACCACCGTCTTCTCCATCTTGTCCGAGGTGACCACGCCCTCGATCTGCCTGCGTTGTCCGCGCTTACGCTCTTCCATCACGCATCCTCGCTCTCGGCAACGGTGGTCTCCTCGGGGGCGGTGTGCATCCCCAAACCACGCTCGCGCAGCACCGTCTTGATGCGGGCCAAGTCACGCCTGGTCTCACGCAGCTTGGCGCTCTTGGTCAGCTGCTCGGTGGCGAGCTGAAACTTCATCGAGAACACCTCGCCCTGCAGGAGGCGCTCGCGCTCCAGCAGATCGGAGGTGGGCTTGTCACGCAGCTCGGAGGCCCGCAGCATCTCACACCTCTCGTTCGATCACCCGAGTCTGGATCGGGAGCTTGAAGGCGGCGAGACGAAACGCCTCGGCGGCCAGGTCCCGGTCGACACCCTCCATCTCGAAGAGCACGACGCCGGGCTTGATGACGGCGACCCATTCCTCGGGCGCCCCTTTCCCCTTGCCCATCCGGGTCTCGGCGGGCTTGGAGGTCAAGGGCTTGTCCGGGAAGATCCGCACCCAGACCTTACCGCCACGCTTGATCTTCCGGTTCAGGGCCACGCGGCTGGCCTCGATCTGCCGGGCCGTCAGGAAGCCGCAGGCCAGCGCCTGCAACCCGAACTCGCCAAACGCCACCGTGTTGCCACGGGTCGCCAGGCCCCGCATCCTGCCCTTCTGCACCTTCCGGTGCTTGACTCTCTTGGGCGCAAGCATCTCGTGCCCTCCTCGACTCTACCGGCGAACGCCGCCACGCTTGGGCAGGATGTCGCCCTTGTAGATCCAGCACTTCACCCCGATGATGCCGTAGGTGGTATTGGCCATCGCGGTGCCGTAGTCGATGTCCGCCCGCAGGGTGTGCAGGGGGATCCGGCCCTTGCGGTACCACTCCCGCCGCCCCATCTCGGCGCCACCGAGCCGCCCGGCACAGGCGAGCCGGATGCCCTTGGCCCCGAGCTTCATGGCGGCGGCCACGGCCTTCTTCATCGCCCGACGGAAGGCGACCCGGCGCTCGAGCTGGTGCGCGATGTTCTCGGCGACCAGGACGGCGTCGACCTCGGCCTTGCGGACCTCCTGGATGTTCAGGAAGACCTCGGACGCGGTGAACTTCTGGAGCTTCTTCTTGAGCTCCTCCACACCGACCCCGCGCTTGCCGATGACCAGCCCGGGGCGCGACGTGTGGATCGTCACCTTGGTCTTGGAAGCCGCACGCTCGATGTCGATGTGGCTGAGGCCCTTGTCCGCCAACTCCTTCTTCAGGTAGTTGCGCAGCGCGATGTCCTCGTGCAGCCACTTGGCGTACTGCTTCTCCTCGAACCAGACCGAGTTCCAGGTCCGGACGATGCCGAGTCGAAGCCCGATGGGGTTGACTTTCTGACCCACGACCCTCTCCTTGACTCAGGCCCGCTCGTCGTCGAGCACCACGAAGATGTGGCAGGTCCGCTTTCGTACGCGGTAGGCCCGCCCCATGCCTCGGGGCATGAACCGGCGCATCGTGGGGCCCTCGTCCACGGTGACGCTCTTCACGAACAGGTTGTCGACGTCGATGCCGCCCTTGTTCTGCGCGTTGGCCAGCGCAGAGCTCACCACGTCGCTCACGAGCCGCGCGGCGGCCTTGGGCGTGTAGTGCAGGATCGCCAGCGCCTCGTCGAGGTCCTTCCCGCGGATCAAATCGGCCACGTAGCGCGCCTTGCGCGGCGCGAGACGGGCGAAGCGGTGGATGGCCTTGGCCTCCATGGCTACTTCCTCGCTGCTTTCTTGGCCTTGCGGTCAGCCGCGTGGCCATGGAAGGTGCGGGTCGGAGAGAACTCGCCGAGCTTGTGCCCGACCATGTTCTCCGACACGAACACCGGGATGAACTTCTTCCCGTTGTGCACCATGAAGGTGAGCCCCACCATCTCGGGGATGATGGTGCTCCGCCTCGACCAAGTCTTGATCGCCGGCTTCTTCGGCGAGACCCGCGCCTCGTTCACCTTGCTGAGCAGGTGGTCGTCGACGAACGGGCCCTTCTTGATGGAGCGAGCCATCCGGCTACCTCGTCTGCCGCCGCTTCACGATGAAGCGGTCCGTGGCCTTGTTGTTGCGGGTACGATAGCCCTTCGACGGCTGACCCCACGGAGAGCAGGGGTGCCGGCCGCCCGAGGACCGTCCTTCGCCACCACCCATCGGGTGATCGACCGGGTTCATGGCCACGCCGCGGGACTGGGGGCGAATGCCGAGCCAGCGTGCGCGTCCGGCCTTGCCGATGGCCACGTTGTGGTGCTCTTCGTTCCCGACGGCGCCCACGGTGGCTCGGCAGTTGGCGTTGATGAGGCGCATCTCGCCCGAGGGCATGCGGAGGTGGGCGTACTTGCCCTCCTTCGCCATGAGCTGCGCGCTGCAGCCGGCGCTGCGGGCGAGCTGCCCACCCTTCCCCGGCTTCATCTCGATGTTGTGCACCAGCGTGCCCAGCGGGATGTTGACGATCGGCAGGCAGTTGCCCGGCCGGATGTCCGCATGGGGCGAGCTGATGACCTTGTCCCCGACCTTCAGGCCGTTGGGGGCGAGGATGTACCGCTTCTCGCCATCGGCGTAGTGCAGCAAGGCGATGCGCGCAGAGCGGTTGGGATCGTACTCGATCGCCGCCACCAGCGCCGGGGTGTTCACCTTGTCGCGCTTGAAGTCGATGATCCGGTACAGCCGCTTGTGCCCACCTCCACGATGACGGGAGGTGATCCGGCCCTGGTTGTTCCGACCACCGGTCTTCTTCAAGAAGAAGACGAGCTTCTTCTCGGGCTTCGTCTTGGTGATGTCCGAAAAGTCGGAGCCAGAGCTATTGCGCCGGCCCGGCGATGTCGGGTTGTAGGTCTTGATGCCCATCGAACCTAGACCTCACCGTAGAAGTCGATGGCCTCGCCCGCCGCCAGGGTGACCGTGGCCTTCTTCCATTCGGGGCGAACCCCCAGATGCTTCCCGAGGCGCTTCGGCTTCGCCGCCACGGTCTGCGTGTTCACCTTGACCACCTTCACCTTGAAGATCTGCTCCACCGCCCGGGCGATGTCGATCTTGTTGGCGTCCTTGTGGACCTCGAAGGTGACCTGGTTGAGCTCGTCCTTCATCACCTGGCTCTTCTCGGTGATGACGGGACGCTTCAGCACCTGGTAGACGTCCTTCTGCTTGGACTTTCCAGAACTCATCGCTTCAGCCTCCCGTCGATCTCGAGCGCCGAGGCCTTCGTCAAGATCACCTGCTCGTGCCGCAGGATGTCGAACACGTTCAGCCCCGCCTCGGGCAGGTACTTGACGCCCTGCAGGTTGCGGCTGGACAGGGAGAGCTGCTGGTTGTCGGCGTCGATGATCAGGGCCTTGGGCGCCTGGAGATTGCCGAGGACCTGCAGCAGTCCCTTCGTCTTGTGGCTGTCGAGCTCGAAGCTGTCGACGATGAGCAGCTTCTGCTCCTTCGCCTTGAGCGACAGCGCCGAGCGCAGGGCACCCTGCTTCACCTTCCGCGGCAAGGTGTAGCCGTAGGAGCGAGGCTGGGGTCCGAACACCGTGCCGCCACCGACGAAGTGCGGCGCGCGCTCGGAACCCTGCCGGGCCCGACCGGTGCCCTTCTGGCGGTAGGGCTTCTTCCCGCCGCCGCGCACCTCGCTCCGCCCCTTGGTCTTCGCCGTGCCGCTGCGCCGCTTGGCGAGCTGCCAACGAACCACCTCCCAGAAGAGATGGGGCTTGACCTCGGCGCCAAACACCGACTCGCTCAGCTCGAGAGAGCCGATCTTCTCACGCTTCAAGTTGTAGACATCGAACTGGGCCATGGCCTCGTTCCTTATGACTTGATCTCCACGTCCACGCCCGCGGAGAGATCGAGCTTCATCAGAGCGTCCAGCGTCTGCTGGGTCGGCTCCAGGATATCGAGCAGCCGCATGTGAGTGCGGATCTCGAACTGCTCCCGGCTCTTCTTGTCGACGTGCGGCGAGCGCAACACCGTGTACCGGTTGATCTTCGTCGGCAGCGGGATCGGGCCCGCCACCTTGGCGTTCGTCCGCTTGGCCGTGTCGATGATCTCGGCTGCCGAGTGATCGAGCAGCTTGTGATCATAGGCCTTCAGCCGGATCCGGATCTTGTTCGAGGTCGCCATCGCATTCACCCTGCTATCAATCGGCGAGGATCTTCACGACCACGCCGGCTCCCACCGTGCGTCCGCCTTCCCGGATCGCGAACCGGAGGCCTTCCTCCATGGCGATCGGCACGATCAGGTTGATCGTGAGCTGCACGTTGTCGCCCGGCATCACCATCTGCATCCCTTCCGGCAGGGTCGCGACGCCCGTCACGTCCGTCGTCCGGAAGTAGAACTGCGGCCGGTAGCCCTGGAAGAACGGAGTGTGACGACCACCCTCCTCCTTCTTCAGGATGTACACCTGCGCCTCGAAGTTCTTGTGCGGCGTGATCGACTTCGGCTTCGCCAGCACCTGACCACGCTCGACGTCCGTCTTCTTGATGCCCCGCAGCAGGGTGCCGACGTTGTCACCGGCGATACCCTCGTCCATCAGCTTGCGGAACATCTCCACACCCGTGACCACCGCCTTCTGCGTGTCACGGATGCCCACGATCTCGATCTCGTCGCCGACCTTCACCTGGCCACGCTCGATCCGGCCCGTCGTCACCGTCCCACGACCCGAGATCGAGAACACGTCCTCGACCGGCATCAAGAATGGCTTGTCGATCGGCCGGTCCGGCATCGGCACGTAGCTGTCCAGCGCGTCCAGCAGGTCGTGGATGCACTTCGTGTCCGGGTGGTCCCACTCCCCAGCGGACAGCGCCTTCAGCGCCGAACCCGGGATCACCGGGATCTCGTCCCCCGGGAACTCGTACTTCGTCAGCAGCTCACGCAGCTCCAGCTCCACCAGCTCACGCAGCTCCGGGTCGTCCAGCATGTCCACCTTGTTCAGGAAGACCACGATGGCCGGAACGCCCACCTGGCGGGCCAGCAGGATGTGCTCACGAGTCTGCGGCATCGGGCCGTCGGCCGCCGACACCACCACGATCGCGCCGTCCATCTGCGCCGCGCCCGTGATCATGTTCTTGATGTAGTCCGCGTGACCCGGGCAATCCACGTGCGCGTAGTGACGCTTGTCCGTCTGGTACTCGATGTGCGCCGTGGCGATCGTGATCCCACGCTCCTTCTCTTCCGGAGCCTTGTCGATCTCGTCGAACGCCGTGAACTTCGCCATCCCCTTGTTCGCCAGGACCTTGGTGATGGCCGCAGTCAGGGTCGTCTTGCCGTGATCCACGTGCCCGATCGTCCCGACGTTCACGTGGGGCTTGTCACGCTTGAACTTCTCCTTGGCCATCGCTCCCTCTCCTCAGCAGCCCTAGCTGCGGGCTCGCTTCAGGACTTCTGCGGCCAGCCCGCTGGGGACCGGCGCGAAGTGATCGAACTGCATCGAGAAGGTGGCCCTTCCCTGGGTCAGGCTTCTCAGCTGCGTCGCGTAACCGAAGGTCTCCGCGAGCGGAACATCTGCGCGGACGAGGTGGAAGCTGCCACGGGCTTCCATCCCTCGGACCAGACCTCGTCGGCTGCCCATGTCCCCGACGACCGCACCAAGATAGTCGTCGGGCGCGGTGATTTCCAGGGAAACCACGGGCTCCAGCAAAACGCTGCTCACTTTCTGCTCGGCGAGGCGCAGAGCGTCTCGCGCCGCCACCCGGAAGGCCAGCTCCGAGGAGTCGACCTCGTGGTAGCTGCCGTCGAGCAGCTCGGCGGTGACGTCGATGAGCGGGTACCCGCCGAGCGAGCCCGCCTGCATCCCGTCCCGCAGCCCCTGCTCCACCGCCGGGATGAACTCCCGGGGCACTCGCCCGCCGATCACCTTCGAGGTGAAGGTCAGGCCGGACCCGGCCTCGCCGGGGCCGATCGCGAGCACCACGTGGGCGAACTGTCCGTGACCGCCCGTCTGCTTGACGTGACGGTGGTCGATCCGGGCGCTCCCGCCCAGACGCTCTTTGTAGGCCACCTGCGGGCGTCCGTACGCCGCGGTGATCCCGAACTCCCGCCGCAGCCGGTCGACGATGATCTCGAGGTGGAGCTCTCCCATCCCCCAGATCACGGTCTGTCCGGTCTCCGGGTCCGTGCGGATCCGGAACGTCGGATCTTCCATCGCCAGGCGCCCGAGCGCCTCCGACAGCTTGTCCGTCTCCCGCGACGACTCGGGCTCGACCGCCACCGAGATCACCGGATCGGGGATCTCGATGGACTCGAGCACCACCTGCTGCCGCGGCTCGCACAGGGTGTCCCCCGTACCGGTCTGCTTCAGGCCGACGCAGGCCACGATGTCGCCGGCGAAGGCCTCCTCGAGATCCTCCCGCTTGTCCGCGTGCATGCGCAGCAGGCGGCCCAGCCGCTCCTTGCGGGAGCGCGTCGCGTTGAGCACGGCCTGGCCGGCGGTCACGCGACCCGAGTAGATCCTCAGGAAGGTGAGCTGCCCGACGTACGGGTCATTCATCACCTTGAAGGCCAGCGCGGCCAGGGGCTCCGCATCCGAGGCCGCGAGCTGCACGGTCTCGCCGCTCCGGGCGAGGTCCTTGCCCTCCACCGGCGGCAGGTCCGCGGGCGAGGGCAGGTAGTCGACGACCGCGTCGAGCAGCCGCTGAATCCCCTTGTTCTTGAAGGCCGCGCCGCACAGCACCGGCACCACCTTCAGCGCGCAAGTGCTCTTGCGCAGGGAGGCCCGGATCTGCGCCGGGCTGATGTCGTGCCCTTCGAGGTACGCCTCGACGAGGGTCTCGTCGACGTCGGCCAGCCGGGAGATCATCTCTTCCCGTGCGGCCTGCGCCTCCTCGAGCAGGTCACCGGTGAGCGGCTCTTCGTGCCAGCGCGCTCCGAGCGTCTCCTCGTCGTAGATGATCGCGGTCATCGTGATCAGATCGACGAGACCCCGAAAGTCCGCGAGCTGTCCGATGGGCAACTGCACGAGCACCGGGTTGGCCCCCAGGCGCTCCCGCATCATCTCCACGGTCCGACCGAGGTTCGCTCCGGGGCGGTCCATCTTGTTGACGAACGCCACCCGCGGCACCCGATACCGATCGGCCTGCCGCCAGACCGTCTCGGTCTGGGGCTCGACGCCGCCGACGGAGCAGAACACGCCGACGGCCCCATCGAGCACTCGCAGGCTGCGCTCGACCTCGATGGTGAAGTCGACGTGCCCGGGGGTGTCGATGATGTTGACCTGGTGATCACGCCAGCGGCAGGTCGTCGCTGCCGAGGTGATCGTGATCCCCCGCTCCTGCTCCTGCTCCATCCAGTCCATGATGGCCGCGCCATCATGCACCTCACCGAGGCGATACGTTCGCCCGGTGTAGAAGAGGATCCGTTCGGTGACCGTGGTCTTCCCGGCATCGATGTGGGCCATGATGCCGATGTTGCGCACACGATCGAGAGAGACCAGCCGAGGCACTTTCCTTCTCCACCTACGCCCAGCCCGTTGCCCGGCCCGGCCCCTGGCCTTCGCCTACCAGCGATAGTGGGCGAACGCCTTGTTGGCCTCCGCCATCCGGTGCGTGTCTTCCTTCTTCTTGATGGCGTTGCCCCGCCGGTTGGCCGCATCGAGCAGCTCACCCGCCAGACGCTCTTCCATCGTCCGCTCGCCCCGAGTCCGGGAGAAGTTGATGATCCAGCGGCTGGCCAGAGCGATCTGGCGCGCCGGACGCACCTCCACCGGGACCTGGTAGGTCGAACCGCCCACCCGCCGCGAGCGCACCTCGAGCAGGGGCTTGGCGTTCTCCATGGCCAGCCGGAAGACCTTCAGCGGCCCATCACCGCTCGCCCGCTTCTCGATCAGATCGAAGCAGCGGTACATGATCCCCTCGGCCACCGAACGCTTCCCCTCGAGCATGAGGGCGTTGATGAACTTCGCAACCATGCGATCGTGGAATTTCGGGTCGGGCGTGACGACACGCCGGGGAACCTCTCGTCTCCTGGGCATCCTGTCTTCCTCTCGCTCGTCCGGGCGCCTCAGGCGGCCAGGCGTTGCAGCGTCACCACCGGATCAGCGGATCGACGGCTCACTTGGGGCGCTTGGCGCCATACTTCGAGCGGGCCTGCCGACGGGCCTCGACACCGACCGAGTCCAACGTCCCCCGGATGATGTGGTAGCGGACACCGGGCAGGTCCTTCACACGACCGCCACGGATCAGCACCACCGAGTGCTCCTGCAGGTTGTGGCCCTCGCCCGGGATGTAGGTCGTCACCTCGATGCCGTTGCTGAGGCGCACACGAGCGACCTTCCGCAGGGCCGAGTTGGGCTTCTTCGGCGTGGAGGTGTAGACACGCACGCACACTCCACGACGCTGCGGGCACTGCTGGAGGGCCGGAGCCTTGGTCCGGTTGACCACCTTGGCACGACCCTTACGCACGAGCTGGTTGATCGTCGGCATTTCCTGTCCTGCGCTAAATCACCGTCTACCGGGCAGACTCCCGGGGACCGCCGATCGGGCGGACGGCGGATTGTACATCCCCCTGGCCCGCCGTCAAGAACGATCCGGCCTCTTGATCGCCGGCCCCGCCCGCAGTCGATCGACCGCAGAAAAAGCGAAAGGCACCACGGACGCGCCGGGTGCCTTTCACCGGCGGTCCGTGCCTACCCCGTACGCCAGGCGCCGGGGCGGTTCACGACCGCGAAGCTCGATTTTGGCGGCGCTTCCCGCTTCGACCGGAAGCGCCCACGTCGTTCGCCGGGGTTCAGCCCACTTCGGTGATGATCGAGGCGTTGACCTCGACCGGCTGCTCCGCCCGGCCCTCGCCTTCCACCAGCATCCGCAGCTTTTTGTACAGCGGCAGACCCGTCCCGGCGGGGATGAGACGGCCCATGATCACGTTCTCCTTGAGCCCTCTCAAGTGGTCCACCTTACCCGAGAGCGCGGCACCTGTCAACACCTTCGTGGTCTCCTGGAAGGAGGACGCGGAGATGAACGACTCGGTGGAGAGGCTGGCCTTGGTGATCCCGAGCAGCAAAGGCTCGCCCTGGGCGGGCGTGCCGCCGCGGGAGAGCACCTTGGCGTTCTCCTCCTCGAAGCGCCACTTCTCGACCTGCTGATCCAGCAAGAAGCTGGTGTCGCCCATCTCCCGGATCCGCACCCGCCGCAGCATCTGGCGGACGATGATCTCGATGTGCTTGTCGTTGATCCGCACGCCCTGCAGCCGGTAGACCTCCTGCACCTGGTCGACGAGGTACTTGGCCAGCGCCTTCTCCCCGAGCACCCGCAAGATGTCGTGGGGGTTGGAGGAGCCGTCCATGAGCGCCTCGCCCGCGGTGACTCGGTCGTTCTCCTGCACCTTGACGTGCTTGCCCTTGGGGATGAGGTAGACCTTCGGCTCGCCGATGTCCGGGGTCACCATGATCTTGCGGCGCCCCTTGACGTCGGGCCCGTAGGAGACGCTGCCGTCGATCTCGGTGATGACGGCGTACTCCTTGGGAACGCGGGCCTCGAACAGCTCCGCCACGCGGGGCAGACCGCCGGTGATGTCCTTGGTCTTGGTCGTCTCGCGCGGGATCTTCGCCAGGATCTCGCCGGCCTCCACCTCGTCCCCGTCGTTGACGAAGATATGGGAGTTCACCGACAGGTTGTAGCGGGCCTCGGTGCCCTGGGGGGTCTTCGCCGTGCGCCCGCTCTTGTCCTTGATGGTGATCCGCGGCCGCAGTCCCGGGTCCCGGTACTCGATGACGACCTTCCGGGCCAGCCCGGTGATCTCGTCCACCTGCTCCTTGATCGTCCGGTTCTCCTCGAGGTCGCCGAAGCGCACCTTGCCGGTGACCTCGGCGAGGATCGGGTTGGCGAAGGGGTCCCACTCGGCGAGCTGCGTGCCCGGCTTGACCTCGTCGCCCGCCTTCACCATGAGCTTGGCGCCGTAGCTCAGGGGGTAGCGCTCCCGCTCCCGTCCGGTCTTGTCCTGGATGACCAGCTCGCCGTTGCGGTTGAGGACCACCCGGGAGGCGCCCTCTTCGCGCACCGCCAAGTTGACCTTGTTCAGCTTGACGATGCCGGCGGTGCGGGCCTCGAGGGTCGACTGCTCGACCCGCCGGCTCGCGGTGCCGCCGATGTGGAAGGTCCGCATGGTGAGCTGGGTGCCCGGCTCACCGATGGACTGGGCGGCGATGATGCCCGTGGCCTCACCGACGTTGACCATCCGACCGCGGGCCAGGTCGCGACCGTAGCAGGCCGCGCACACCCCGTGCCGCTCCTGGCAGGTGAGCACCGAGCGGATCTTCACCCGATCGATGCCCGCATCGACGATGCGCGCCACCTTGGCCTCGTCGAGCTCGGCGTTCGCCTCCGCGAGGAGCTCCTCGGTGTGCGGATCGTAGATGTCCTCGAGGGCCACGCGGCCGAGGATGCGCTCGTCGAGCGCCTCGATGACCTCGTTGTTCTCGAGCAGGGCGGACATCTCGATGCCGTCCATGGTGCCGCAGTCGTAGGCGGTGATGATGCAGTCCTGCGAGACGTCCACCAGCCGCCGGGTCAGGTAGCCGGAGTTGGCCGTCTTCAGGGCCGTGTCCGCCAGCCCCTTGCGGGCCCCGTGGGTGGAGATGAAGTACTGCAGGACCGACAGCCCCTCCCGGAAGTTCGCCTCGATGGGTGTCTCGATGATCTCGCCGGAAGGCTTGGCCATCAACCCGCGCATCCCGGCGAGCTGCCGGATCTGCTGCGCCGAGCCTCGGGCCCCGGAGTCGGCCATGATGTAGATCGGGTTGAAGGAGGGCGCGATGGTCTTCTCCTTCTTGTCGTTGAGGTAGGTCGACTCCCCGATCTCCTTCATCATCGAGGAGGCGACCTCCTCGGTGGCCTGGGCCCAGATGTCGATCATCTTGTTGTAGCGCTCGCCGTGGGTGATCACCCCGTCGAAGTGCTGCTCCTCGATCTCCCGCACGTTCTTGCGGGCGTGCTCGACGATCTGGCCCTTGTTCTTGGGGATGACCATGTCCTCGATGCAGATCGAGATCCCCGCGTGGGTCGCGTTGGTGTAGCCGAGGGTGCGCAGGCGGTCGGCCAGCAGCACCGTCTCCTTCTCACCGCAGCGGCGGTAGACGTGGTCGATGAGCGCGGCCAGGGACTTCTTGTCCAGCACCTTGTTGATCAGGTCGAAGTCCAGCAGCTTGCCGCCGTTGACCTCGTCCTCGGGGACGATCTCCCAGAGCAGCACCCGGCCACAGGTGGTCTCGATCATCCGCCCGTCGAGGCGCACCAGGATCCGGGCCTGCAGATCGAGCGCGCCCGCGTCGTAGGCGGCCCGCACCTCGCCCTCGTCCGCGTAGACGCCGGCGACCGGCCGGCCGTTTTTATCCCGCACGAGCTCCCCGGCGACGAAGGGCCGCTCCCGGGTCATGTAGTAGCAGCCCAGGACGATGTCCTGGGTCGGGATGATGATCGGCTTCCCGTTGGCCGGGCTGAGGATGTTGTTGGTGCTCATCATGAGCACCCGGGCCTCGAGCTGGGCCTCGATGGACAGGGGCACGTGCACCGCCATCTGGTCGCCGTCGAAGTCCGCGTTGAAGGCGGCGCAGACCAGCGGATGGATCTGGATGGCCTTGCCCTCGATGAGCACGGGCTCGAAGGCCTGGATGCCCAGCCGGTGCAGGGTGGGGGCCCGGTTGATCATCACCGGGTGCTCCCGGATCACCTCCTCGAGGATGTCCCAGACCTCCGGCTTCTCCTTCTCCACCATCTTCTTGGCGCTCTTGATGGTGGTGACGAAGCCCTTCTCCTCCAGCTTGTTGTAGATGAAGGGCTTGAACAGCTCGAGGGCCATCTTCTTGGGGAGCCCGCACTGATGGAGCTTCAAGGTGGGCCCGACGACGATGACCGAACGGCCCGAGTAGTCCACCCGCTTGCCCAGCAGGTTCTGGCGGAAGCGGCCCTGCTTGCCCTTGAGCATGTCGGACAGGGACTTCAGGGGGCGCTTGTTGGGGCCGGTGATCGTCTTGCCGCGCCGACCGTTGTCGAACAGGGCGTCCACGGCCTCCTGCAGCATCCGCTTCTCGTTGCGGACGATGATCTCGGGCGCGTTGAGCTCCTGCAGCCGCTTCAGCCGGTTGTTGCGGTTGATCACCCGCCGGTAGAGGTCGTTGAGATCGGAGGTCGCGAAGCGGCCGCCGTCCAGGGGCACCAGGGGACGCAGGTCCGGGGGCAGCACCGGGATGACGTCCATGATCATCCACTCGGACTTGTTGCCCGAGTCGCGGATGGAGTCGACGACCAGCAACCGCTTGGCGATCTTCTTGCGCTTGGCGACGGAGGAGGTCTCCTTCAGCTCCTTGCGCAGCTCCGCCGACAGTGCGTGCAGATCGAGGTCCCGGAGCAGCTCCTGGATCGCCTCGGCGCCCATCTCGGCACGGAAGTCGAGGTCGTCGGGGAACTCGTCCTGGATCTCCTGGTAGCGCTCCTCACCGATGACCTCGCCCTTCTTCAGCCCCGTCTTGCCGGGGTCGAGGACGACGTAGGCGACGCAGTAGAGGACCTTCTCCAGGTTCTTCAGCGTGATGTCGAGCAAGTTGCCGATGCGGCTCGGCAAGGACTTGAGGAACCAGATGTGCGCAACGGGGGTGGCCAGCGAGATGTGCCCCATCCGCTCACGCCGCACCTTGGACTGGATGACCTCCACGCCGCACTTCTCGCAGATGACCCCCCGGTGCTTCATCCGCTTGTACTTGCCGCAGAGGCACTCGTAGTCCTTCACCGGCCCGAAGATGCGGGCGCAGAACAGCCCCTCCCGCTCGGGCTTGAAGGTGCGGTAGTTGATCGTCTCGGGCTTCTTCACCTCACCGTGGGACCAGCCACGGATCTTGTCGGGCGAGGCGACGTTGATCCGGATCGCGGAAAAGCTGAGTGGATCCTTGGGCTTCTCGAAGAAGTTGAAGATGTCCTTCAAGGTAATCTCCCTGGCCTCGACTGACGAGGCTCCTGCCCGCTGCGGTTCCTCGAACGCCTGGCACCGACTCGACTACGGCTCGAGCACCTTGGGCTCCGGCTCGCTGATCATCAGCCCGGCGCTCTCCGCGGCCGCGGCCTCGATCTTCGCCGCCTCCTCGTCCTCGATCAGCTCGACGTCGAGACCGAGGGCCTGCATCTCCTTGAGCAGCACGTTGAAGGACTCGGGCAATCCCGCCTCGAGGGTGTTGTCCCCCTTGACGATCGCCTCGTACATCCGGGTCCGGCCGAGCACGTCGTCGGACTTGACCGTCAAGAACTCCTGCAGGCCGTAGGCCGCACCGTAGGCTTCCATGGCCCAGACTTCCATCTCGCCCAGCCGCTGCCCACCGAACTGCGCCTTGCCGCCCAGCGGCTGCTGGGTGACCAGGGAGTAGGGGCCGATGCTGCGGGCGTGGATCTTGTCGTCCACCAGATGGTGCAGCTTGAGCATGTACATGATGCCGACGGTGACGTCGTGGTCGAAGGGCTCGCCCGTCCGGCCATCGAACAGCACCGTCTGGCCGGAGGTCGGCAGCTCGGCGATCCCCAGCAGGGAGCGGATCTCCTCCTCGGTGGCGCCATCGAACACCGGGGACGCCAGGTGCACGCCATCGGTGAGCGACTGGGCGAGCTGGCGGACGTCCTCGGCCGAGGCGTCCTTGATCTGCTTGGTCTGCGCCGGATCGACGTAGACCCGCAGCAGCATGTCCTTGAGGGCCTTGGCCGGCTGCCCCTCGTCGATGAGCTGGCCGATGCGCTCGCCCAGCCCCCGCGCGGCCCAGCCGAGGTGGGTCTCGAGGATCTGGCCGACGTTCATCCGGCTCGGCACGCCCAGGGGGTTCAGGACGATGTCCACCGCGGTACCGTCCGCGAGGTAGGGCATGTCCTCCACCGGCAGGATCTGGCTGATGACGCCCTTGTTCCCGTGTCGGCCGGCCATCTTGTCGCCCACCGACAGCTTGCGCTTGATGGCGACGTAGACCTTGACCATCTTGATGACGCCGGGCGCGAGCTCGTCTCCCTTCTTGATCTTGCCGATCTTTTCCTGGAAGAGCTCCTTGGTGGCCAGGGTCTGCTGCTCGAGCCGCTCGAGGATCCGCCGGATCAGGTCCTCCGCGTCCGGATCGCCGCTGAGCACGATGTCGCCCCAGTAGCGCTGGGGGACTGCCGCGAGCCGCTCCGCGGTGAGGGTCTCGCCCTTGGGCACGAGCACCTTGCCGTTCTCGTCGAGGAGCTTCGCCGCGGTCGCCTTGCCCTCGAGCAGCCGCCGCATGCGGTCGTAGGCCGCGGACCGGACGATCTTGATCTCCTCGTTCTGGTCCTTGAGGAGCTTGGCCTCCTCCATGTCCTCGATCTCGCGGGTGCGCTCGTCCTTCTCGGTCCCGCGCCGCGCGAAGACCTTGGCGGCGATGACCGTCCCGACGACGCCGGGCGGGACGCGCAGGGAGGTGTCCCGCACGTCGCCGGCCTTCTCGCCGAAGATCGCCCGCAGGAGCTTCTCCTCCGGGGAGAGCTGGGTCTCCCCCTTGGGGGTGATCTTGCCCACGAGGATGTCGTTGGGCTTCACCTCGGCGCCGATGCGGATGATCCCGCTCTCGTCGAGGTCCTTGAGGGCCTCCTCGCCGACGTTGGGGATGTCCCGGGTGATCTCCTCGGGCCCGAGCTTGGTGTCCCGGGCGACGCACTCGAACTCCTCGATGTGGATCGAGGTGTAGACGTCGTCGCGGACCAGCCGCTCCGAGATCAGGATCGCGTCCTCGAAGTTGTAGCCGCCCCAGGGCATGAAGGCGACGAGCACGTTCTGACCCAGGGCGAGCTCACCCTTGTCCGTGGAGGGGCCGTCCGCGATGATGTCGCCCTTGGCCACCCGGTCCCCGCGGCGCACGATGGGCCGCTGGTTGATGCAGGTGTTCTGATTGGACCTTTGGTACTTGATCAGGTTGTAGATGTCGGGCTTGTAGGACAGATCGTCCCCCTCGCCCTCGTCCACCCGCACGACGATCCGCTCCGCGTCGACGCTCTCGACGACGCCGGTGTGGCGCGCCACGACGGTGACCCCGGAGTCCCGGGCGACCACCCGCTCCATCCCCGTCCCGACCAGGGGGGCGTGGGCCTGCAGCAAGGGCACGGCCTGCCGCTGCATGTTGGACCCCATCAGGGCCCGGTTGGCGTCGTCGTTCTCGAGGAAGGGGATCAGGGCCGCGGCCACGGACACGAGCTGGTTCGGGGAGACGTCCATGAGGGTGACGTCCTCCGGCTTGGCGGTGACGAACTCGCCGCCCTGCCGGCAGATCAGCACGTCCTCGACGAACTTCTCGCCCTTGGTCCGGCTGTTGGCCTGGGCGATGATGTGGTCCTCCTCCTCGAGGGCGGAGTAGAAGCGCACGTCGTCCGTGAGCTTCCCCTCCCGCACCGCCCGGTAGGGGGTCTCCACGAAGCCGAACTCGTTGACCCGCGCGAAGGTCGACAAGGAGGCGATGAGCCCGATGTTCGGACCTTCCGGCGTCTCGATTGGGCAGATCCGGCCGTAGTGGGTGTTGTGGACGTCCCGGACCTCGAACCCGGCCCGCTCCCGGGTGAGGCCGCCCGGCCCGAGCGCGGACAGCCGCCGCTTGTGGGTGACCTCGGACAGGGGGTTGGTCTGGTCCATGAACTGCGAGAGCTGCGACGAGCCGAAGTACTCCTTGACCACCGCGGAGACGGGCTTCGCGTTGATCAGGTCGTGGGGCATCATCGTCTCGAGCTCCTGGGACATGGACATGCGCTCCTTGATCGCACGCTCCATGCGCACCAGGCCGATCCGGTACTGGTTCTCCATGAGCTCGCCGACCGCCCGCACCCGACGGTTGCCGAGGTGGTCGATGTCGTCGATGGAGACGCCCTGTTTGCCGTTGCGCAGGTCCAGCAGGTAGCGCACCGACTCGAGGATGTCGGTGCGGGTCAGCACCGTGAAGTCCACCGGCGGACCGGCCTTCCAGCCCATCTTCTGGAACTCGGGGGTCTGGTTGGTGGACGGCTTGGCGTACTCGAACTTGTAGTTCAGCTTGATCCGCCCCACCTGGGAGAGATCGTAGCGCTCGGCGTTGAAGAACAGGTTGTTGAAGAGCTTGTACGCCGCGTCGGGAGTCGGGGGATCGCCGGGCCGCAGCCGCCGGTAGATCTCCTCCACCGCCTCCTCGGGAGAGCCGATCTGGTCCATGGCGAGGGTGTTGCGCAGGTAGGGACCGACCGAGGAGTTGATGTACAGGGTGCGGACCTGCTTGATCCCCTGGTCCTTCAACCGGTTGATCTTCTCCTCGTCGAGCTCCTCGTTGACCTCGGTGACGATCTCGCCGGTCTCCTCGTCGATGATGTCCTCGGCCGCGAAGGCCCCGTAGACGTCGCTCTCGTCGAGGGGGATGCGGTCGACGCCGAGGTCCTTGAGGTCCTTGATGGCGCGCTTGGTGAACTTGCGCCCGGCCTTGACGAGCACCTTGCCGGTCTTGGGGTCGACGACGTCGCGGTTCGCCCGCTGGCCCTGCAGCAGGCGCAGCGGGATCTCCCCGGAGTACGCGCCGTCCTCGTGGAAGTGGATGGTCTGGATGTCGTAGTAGTAGTGCAGCAGCTCCTCGGGAGTGTAGCCGAGGGCCCGCAGCAGCACCGTCGCCAGCATCTTCCGGCGGCGGTCGATCCGCACGTAGACGTTGTCCTTGGCGTCGAACTCGAAATCGAGCCAGGAGCCCCGGTAGGGGATCACCCGACAGGAGTACAGCAGCTTGCCGCTGGCGTGCGAGCGCCCGCGATCGTGGCTGTAGAAGACCCCGGGGCTGCGGTGGAGCTGGCTGACCACCACCCGCTCGGTCCCGTTGACGACGAAGGTCCCGTTCTCCGTCATCAGCGGGATCTCGCCGAAGTAAACCTCCTGCTCCTTGACGTCGCGCAACGACCGGCTGCCGTCCTCACCCGACTCCCAGAGCACCAGGCGGATGACCACCTTCACGGGGGCGGCGAAGGTCATGCCGCGCTGGTGGCACTCGTCGACGTCGTACTTCGGCCGATCCAGGTGGTAGCTGACGAACTCCAGCGAGGCGGTCTCGTTGAAGTCCTTGATCGGGAAGACGGACTTGAAGACGGCCTGCAGGCCGACGTCTTCCCGCTCGTCGGGGGCGACGTCCTTCTGCAGGAACCGCTCGTACGAGGCCTTCTGGATCGAGATCAGGTCGGGGATGTCCACGGAGCTGTGGATCTTGCCGAAACTCTTGCGGATTCTGGAGGTTCTCGAGGTGAGGGAAGCCATCCTACCTCCTACAGACAGCAAAAGCCCGGGGATGCCGGGCCGCTGCCTCCGGGGCTTTCGAACCTGCCCCCGGCGACCGGGCCGGGGCGGGGGGCTGGCGGGCCCGTCGACCCGCCAGCCCGGCGCACCGAACGGGACTACTTCACCTTCACCGTGGCGCCCTCGGCCTCGAGCTTGGCCTTGATGTCGGCAGCCTCGGCCTTGGGCACGCCTTCCTTCACGGTGGCGGGCACGCCCTCGACGAGGTCCTTGGCCTCCTTCAGACCGAGACCGGTGATCTCGCGGATGACCTTGATCACGCCGATCTTCTTGGCACCGAAGCTCTCCATGACCACGGTGAACTCCGTCTGCTCCTCGACGGGCGCGGCGGCGACGGCGCCACCCGCGGGCATCGCCATGGCGACGGGCGCGGCGGCGGAGACGCCCCACTTCTCCTCGAGCGCGTCGCGCAAGGCGGCGATCTCCATGACGGTCATGTTGGACAGGGCGTCGATCAGCTGCTCCTGGGTGATGCTCATCTCGATTCTCCTCGAAATCCGACGCAACGGTC
This sequence comes from Myxococcota bacterium, assembly GCA_034005005.1. Lineage (GTDB taxonomy): Bacteria > Myxococcota_A > JAVEVO01 > JAVEVO01 > JAVEVO01 > JAVEVO01. The sequence continues at coordinate 33,394 of JAVEVO010000004.1, read as the reverse complement.
GAAAATCATGAATTGTTCAGCTCAGTTGCGACCTCGGGACGTTCCCTCAGGCCGCCGCCTCGGGGGCACCCTTCTCCAGCTCCGTCCGCCGCGCCTCGAGGACGCGCACGAAGGAGGACGGCACCTCGTGGAAGAGGGTGACCAGCCCGCGGGGCACACCGTTGAAGAGGCCGAGCACGGTCGCCCGGGCCTCGTCGCGGGTGGGCAGGGAGGCGATCCGGTCCAGATCGGCCGCGCCGAAGAGCTTGCCGTCGACGTAGCCGCCCTTGACGGTGACCTTGTCGGTGTCCTTGCAGAAGCCCTTGAGGATCTTCGCCGGGACCGCCGCATCGGCCGCCGTGTAGGCCAAGGCAGTCGGGCCTTCCAGCATCGCGGCGAGGTCGGCAAGCTCCGTCCCCGCGATGGCCTTCTTGGCCAGGCTGTTCTTGATGACCTGGTAGGAAACGCCCGCCTTGCGCAGGTCGGACCTGAGCTTGTTGACCTCCTCCACGGTCTGGCCCCGGAAGCCGGTGAGCACACCGGCCACCGAGCCCTGGAAGACCTGGCGGAGATGCTCGATTTCCTGCTGTTTTTCTTCTCTGTTCACAGGTGTCTCTACCCCCTTCCTCCTCTGAGTCCAACAGTCCGAGAGACGTCCCAGAATGGCTGCAGGGGGGAGACCCGTTGCGCCGGTACTCGCCCTGCCTCGGCTGGCCGGTCCGGCTGCTCCTCCCGGGCGTCCGACGCACCCGGGGGGACCAGCAGCGGTCCTCTTCGCCTCCGCCCACCCGGACCACCATTGACGGCGAGTCGTGTCGCCGCCGGTGGCCGAGAGGTCAGTGGGGCCAAGCTGTCACTGGCAGCCTCTCCTTCACAAAGACAAGGAATGGCTCTTGCCCGCCCTCCCTTGCCGGCCTTCGCGTTGCCGGCCTGACTACGCTCCGCCTCGCAACGTGTTCTGGATGGCCACGGTGTCCAGGGGGACGCCGGGTCCCATGGTCGAGGAGAGCGTTGCGGCCTTGAGGTAGGAGCCCTTCGCGGTCGAGGGCCTCATCTTGAGGAGCTGACCGAACAGGGCCAGCGCGTTCTCCCGGATCTTGTCGGCCTCGAAGCTGACCTTACCGAGGGGCGCGTGGACGATGCCGGCCTTCTCGACCCGGAACTCGATGCGCCCGGCCTTGAGCTCGGTCACGGCCTTGGCGACGTCGAAGGTCACGGTGCCGACCTTCGGGTTGGGCATCAGGCCCCGCGGTCCGAGCACGCGGCCCAGCCGGCCGACGACCTTCATCATCTCGGGGGTGGAGATCACCTTGTCGAAGTCCAGCCAGCCTTCCTTCTGGATCTTGTCGGCGAGCTCCTCACCGCCCACGAAGTCGGCCCCGGCCTCCTGGGCCTCCTTCTCCTTCTCACCCTTCGCGAAGACGAGCACCCGCACCGTCTTGCCCGTCCCGTGAGGGAGCGCGCAGGCGCCACGGACCATCTGATCGGCCTTGCGGGGATCGACGCCGAGGTTGATCGCCACGTCCACCGACTCGTCGAACTTGCTCGTTGCGGTCTTCTTCACCAGCTCCACGGCCTCTTCGAGCGTGAAACGCTGGGTCCGGTCGACCAGCGCGCGGGCTGCGCGCGTCCGCTTGCCTCGTGCCATGGCCGCCTCCTCAGTCCACCACGTTGATGCCCATGGAGCGGGCAGTGCCTGCGACCGTCTTGATCGCGGATTCCAGCGAGAAGGCGTTGAGATCCTGCAGCTTGAGCTGGGCGATCTCCGTCACCTGCTTCATCGTCACCTGCCCGACCTTGTCCCGGTTGGGGTTGGCCGAGCCCTTGGCGATCCCGGCCGCCTTGAGCAGCAGCACGGGGGCCGGCGGGGTCTTGGTGACGAAGGTGAAGGACCGGTCGCCGTAAACGGTGATCACCACCGGGATGATCATCCCCTGGCCGTCCTGCGTGCGGGCGTTGAACGCCTTGCAGAACTCCATGATGTTCACGCCGTGCTGGCCCAGGGCAGGCCCGACCGGCGGCGACGGGTTCGCCTTCCCGGCCGGGATCTGCAGCTTCACGAGTCCGACTACTTTCTTCGCCATGGTTCTCGCTCCCTCCGTCCAGGTGCAGTGTTACGGCCCGAGAACTAAGCCTTCTCCACCTGGGTGAACTCGAGCTCCACCGGAGTGGACCGCCCGAAGATGCTGACGAGCACCCGAAGCCGCCCCTTCTCCGGATTGACCTCCTCGACCACGCCGAGGAAGTTGGCGAAGGGACCGTCGATCACCTTCACGCTCTCGCCGTTGTCGAAGGTGTGCCGGGGCTTGGGCTGCAGGGTCCCCGTCGCGATCTGCTTGGTGAGCCGCTCCACCTCCTTCTCGGGGATGGCGGGAGGGCTCGTCGCGTTGCCCACGAAGCCGGTCACCTTGGGCACCGACTTGACCAGGTGCCAGGTGCGCTCGTTGAGCTCCATCTTCACCAGCATGTAGCCAGGGAAGAATTTTCGATTCTGGGTGCGCTTCTTGCCGCGCACCGTGTCGACCACGGGCTCCGTCGGGATCAGGATCTCCTCGAAGTACTCCCCCATCCCCTCGGAGCGAACCCGCTCCTCCAGCGAGGACTTGGCGCGATTCTCCTGGCCCGAGTAGGTGTGGACCACGTACCACTTCTTGGCCATCGTCGCTCGCTCCTGGGACTCAGGTGTAGATGAGGCCCGTGAGTGTGGACCAGATCAGGTCGAAGACGTACAGGATGATCGAGACGATGATGGTGGTGACGATGACCACGACCGTCGCGGCGCGGGTCTCGACCCAGGTGGGCCAGGTGACCTTGCGCAGCTCCTGGGCGACCTCGTTGGCCAGCCCGTTGTACTTCGGGTTGCGCCAGAAGACGAAGGCCACCGCGAGCGCGCCGATCCAGGAGATCGCCGTGCTGACGGTGATGCTGCCGAGCAGCGCGAAGTCGGGCACCCGGAACCAGGCCAGGATCCCGCCCAGCGTCTTGCTCAGGACCACGGCCAAGAGGATGCCGGCGAGCGCGAAGCCGATGCTCACCCAACGCGTGGCGCCCATCCGATTCCTCCACGTGCAGCGGGACCACCCGTGCCCCCGACCTGCGGTCGGCGGAAGGTCCCCACCATGAGCCCCAGCGTGATTGCCGAGTGCTCAGGCCTTGGCGGGCCAGGGAGGGGTCGAACCTCCAGCCCCCGGATTTGGAGTCCGGTGCTCTGCCATTAGAGCTACTGGCCCAGAGGGTCGTGCCTCGGCCCGCAGCGGGGGAGGCACGACCGGCAAGCCCCAGGGCTGACCCTGGTCAGGCTTTGCACTCCTTGTGATCGGTGTGCTTGCGATCCTTCGGACAGTACTTCTTGAGCAGCAGCTTGTCCGGAGTCCGCTTCTTGTTCTTCGTGGTCGTGTAGTTGCGGCTCTTGCACACCGTGCACTCGAGCCCGATGATCACCCGGTTGCCTTTGTTCGCCATGGCCGCTTCGCCTCACACTCCCCCGGAAACCCTCGATCAGTCGGCGAGGATCTTCACGACCACGCCGGCTCCCACCGTGCGTCCGCCTTCCCGGATCGCGAACCGGAGGCCTTCCTCCATGGCGATCGGCACGATCAGGTTGATCGTGAGCTGCACGTTGTCGCCCGGCATCACCATCTGCATCCCTTCCGGCAGGGTCGCGACGCCCGTCACGTCCGTCGTCCGGAAGTAGAACTGCGGCCGGTAGCCCTGGAAGAACGGAGTGTGACGACCACCCTCCTCCTTCTTCAGGATGTACACCTGCGCCTCGAAGTTCTTGTGCGGCGTGATCGACTTCGGCTTCGCCAGCACCTGACCACGCTCGACGTCCGTCTTCTTGATGCCCCGCAGCAGGGTGCCGACGTTGTCACCGGCGATACCCTCGTCCATCAGCTTGCGGAACATCTCCACACCCGTGACCACCGCCTTCTGCGTGTCACGGATGCCCACGATCTCGATCTCGTCGCCGACCTTCACCTGGCCACGCTCGATCCGGCCCGTCGTCACCGTCCCACGACCCGAGATCGAGAACACGTCCTCGACCGGCATCAAGAATGGCTTGTCGATCGGCCGGTCCGGCATCGGCACGTAGCTGTCCAGCGCGTCCAGCAGGTCGTGGATGCACTTCGTGTCCGGGTGGTCCCACTCCCCAGCGGACAGCGCCTTCAGCGCCGAACCCGGGATCACCGGGATCTCGTCCCCCGGGAACTCGTACTTCGTCAGCAGCTCACGCAGCTCCAGCTCCACCAGCTCACGCAGCTCCGGGTCGTCCAGCATGTCCACCTTGTTCAGGAAGACCACGATGGCCGGAACGCCCACCTGGCGGGCCAGCAGGATGTGCTCACGAGTCTGCGGCATCGGGCCGTCGGCCGCCGACACCACCACGATCGCGCCGTCCATCTGCGCCGCGCCCGTGATCATGTTCTTGATGTAGTCCGCGTGACCCGGGCAATCCACGTGCGCGTAGTGACGCTTGTCCGTCTGGTACTCGATGTGCGCCGTGGCGATCGTGATCCCACGCTCCTTCTCTTCCGGAGCCTTGTCGATCTCGTCGAACGCCGTGAACTTCGCCATCCCCTTGTTCGCCAGGACCTTGGTGATGGCCGCAGTCAGGGTCGTCTTGCCGTGATCCACGTGCCCGATCGTCCCGACGTTCACGTGGGGCTTGTCACGCTTGAACTTCTCCTTGGCCATGAAGGTCCTCCAAACGCTGGGGTGAGGCCGGAACAGGGAGCCCACAATCGGATTTGAACCGATGACCCCGTCCTTACCAAGGACGTGCTCTACCGACTGAGCTATGTGGGCCTACGACCTTTGCCCATCCTGGGCCTGCTCTACCATCCGGGAGCGGGAAACGGGGCTCGAACCCGCGACCCTCAGCTTGGAAGGCTGATGCTCTGCCAACTGAGCTATTCCCGCGTCCTCGACCTCTTCCGCTCCGCTCGAACACTCGCACCTGGTGGACGGGGGAGGATTCGAACCTCCGAAAGCTGAGCTGGCAGATTTACAGTCTGCTCCCTTTGGCCTCTCGGGAACCCGTCCGTCTCTCTTCACCGCCCCTCGCCGCCGGAGCTGGCGATGGGACTTGAACCCGCAACCCCCTGATTACAAATCAGGTGCTCTGCCATTGAGCTACGCCAGCCCAAGGCCCGGATGCGCAGCTCCAGCCCACCTCCGCCCGGTCTCCGACCGTCGCCGAGGGAGCGCGCGCCGCCCCGGGCGCTCGGAGCATCCGGTTATAGGAGGAGGGGGGGGGAGCGTCAAGATCTTTTTCCCGGCCAGCATGCAGGAGTGTTGCCAACCAGGGGGAGGGGCCGGAGCAGCGCGGCTCAGCCGGCGACGAGGCGGTCCCAGGACGCCACCCGGCCCTCGATCAGGGCCAGCTCCGCGCCCAGCAGCTCCTGGACGTGCGCGACCACCTCGCCGAGGGGCACCTTGCGCGTGGCCCCGAGGTCCCGCCGCAGCCCGACCTCCGCGACCCCCTCCTCGACGCTGCGCCCGCCGAGGGTCACCCGCACGGGGATCCCCCACAGGTCCGCGTCCTTGAACTTGCTCCCCGCCCGCTCCGGCCGATCGTCGAGCAGCACGTCCACACCCGCCTCCTGCAGGAGGTCGTGCAGCCGGGCAGCCTCTTGGTAGGTCACGTCCCCGGGCTTGCCCACGGGCAGCAACTCCACCTGGAAGGGGGCGAGGGTGACCGGCCAGCAGATCCCGTTGGCGTCGCAGTTCTGCTCGATCGCGGCCGAGACGATGCGGGTGATGCCGATGCCGTAGCAGCCCATGACCATGGGCTGGTCCTGGCCCTGCTCGTCGAGGTAGCTGCAGCCCATGGGGGCGGAGTAGCGGGTGCCGAGGAGGAAGACGTGGCCGACCTCGATCCCCTTGAACTCCTGGTAGCTCCCCTCCCGGCAGCGGGGGCAGCGGTCGCCCGCGGCCGCGACCCGCAGGTCGAGGACCCGGGTGGCAGCAAAATCGCGACCGTAGTTGACGTTGCGCTCGTGGAGGTCGACCGCGCCGCCACCCGCCACGAGGTTGGCGGTCCCCGCGACCTCCCGGTCGACGTACAGGGGCAGCGGCAGGCCCACCGGGGTCAAGAAGCCGCAGGGCTGCCCCGTGACCTCGAGGATCGCCGCGTCCGTGGCCGCGACGAGCTGGCTGGCGCCGGTCGCCGACTGGAGCTTCGCCTCGTTGAGCTCCCGGTCTCCGCGCAGCAAGGCCGCGACGGGCTGCCCGTCGGCCAGGTAGACCAGCAGCTTGGCCGTCTGCTGGGGAGAGACCCCGAGGAAGGTGCTCACCTCCTCGATGGTCTTCTTCCCGGGGGTGGCGACCGGCTCCCGGGGGAGGAAGGCTGCCGGGTCGACGGGGGGGAGGTCGGGCAGGTCGAGCTCGGCCATCTCGACGTTGGCCGCGTAGCCGCAGTGGCTGCAGGAGACGATCCGGTCCTCGCCCGAGTCCGTGAGCACCTGGAACTCGTGGGACGAGGAGCCGCCGATGTTGCCGGTGGCCGCCTCCACGGGCCGGAAGTCCAGTCCGCAGCGCGCGAAGATCCGCCCGTAGGCGCGGTACATGTCCTGGTACGAGCGCTGCGCCCCCGCGAGGTCCGCATCGAAGCTGTAGGCGTCCTTCATGATGAACTCGCGCCCCCGGATCAGCCCGGCGCGCGGCCGCATCTCGTCCCGGAACTTGGTCTGGATCTGGAACAGATTGCGAGGTAGCTCCCGGTAGGTCCGGACGTCCCGCCGGACCAGGTCGACGATGACCTCCTCGTGGGTCGGCCCGAAGCAGAACTCGCTCGCCTTGCGGTCCTGCAGCCGCAGCAGCTCCGGGCCGTACTTCTCCCAGCGCCCCGACTCGATCCAGAGCTCCGCGGGGATCAGCGAGGGCAGGAGCACCTCGAGCGCGCCGGCCCGCGCCATCTCCTGGCGGACGATCTCCTCGACCTTGCGGATGGCCTTGTAGCCGAGGGGCAGGTAGTCGTAGATCCCGGCCGCCAGCTTGCGGATGAAGCCGCCACGGATCAAGAAGACGTGGCTGCTCATCTGAGCTTCGGCGGGGACCTCTTTGAGGGTGGGCAGGTGATATCGGGTTGCGCGCACCGGTTCCTCCTTCAGGGGACGATCTGGAACGTCTCGGCCGAGATGCGGAGCAGGGGAGGCGGGTCCACCGGCTCACCCTGGGGATCGAAGCGACAGAGCGCGGTCACGCCCGGCACGACGCAGCCCGCGTGCAGCCGGGCCGCGAGCTCGTCCCGGCTGCTGCCGCCACGCGCGGCGCACACCGCGGCCACCAGGCCGTAGGCGTCCCGGGCGAAGGCCTCCACGGCCCCGGGAGGGCGCCCCGCCGCGCGCGTGAAGGCAGCCACGAAGCTCGCCACCTCGGGGCGTGGCTGCTCGGCCGCGAACGCGGTCGGGAAGACGGCCCCCTGCAGGTAGCTGCCGGCCGTCGTCAGCAGCCGGGCATCGTACCAGGCGGAGGTGCCGAAGAGCTGCAGCGGGCGCAGCTTCTTCCCCTTCTTGACCGGGGGCGCCCGCCCGCCGGCCGGAGTCGACCAGAACCCCCCCGCGGCCAGAAACGACGCGGCGATCCCCACCTGCTGGTGGGCGTCGGGGAGGAAGAGCAGCTCGGCCCGGGGCAAGGCGGCGAGCTGCTTCACCGGCGCCGCGAGGTTCGTCGCTCCGGCCGGGTAGACGACCTCCCCGACCAGGGTCCCGCCCGCCGCGCCCCAGGCCTCCCGGAACAGCCGGCCGAGGGTCTCCCCGTAGCCGTGATCGGGGCGCAGCACCACCGCCCGGCTCAACCCGAGGGTGTTGCGCCCGTGGGCCACGAGCTCGGCGACCTCCAGCCGGTGGGAGGAGAAGGTCCGGAACACGCGCGCCCCCGGGGCGAGGCGCGACCCCTCCACCGCGAGGAGCAGCAAGGGCAGGCCCTGGGCCGCAGCCGCATCGGAGATGGCCGGGGCCGTCTCCCCGTCGAAGGGCCCGAGCGCGGCCACCACGGCGGGATCCGCGGCCGCGGCCGCGAGCTGCTGGACGGCCTGGGCCGGATCGCTGGCCGTGTCGACGACGCGGAGGGTCACCTCGTCCCGGGCTCCCTCTGGGCCAAAAGTACCAGCAGCCACCAGCAAGGCGTCGAGGACGGAGGCCCCGAGCCGCCGCGCCGACCCGGTCAGGGGCAGCAGGGCGACGACCGTCGACCCCCGGTCGGGCGTCCCGGCGTCCTCCCCCGCGGCCGCCGCGCCGGCGGTGGGGGCCAGCGCGCCGAGCCAGCGGGTCTGCCCCTCGAGGACCAGCCAGGAGCGCACGGGGAGGAGCAGCCGCGCCGCGTCCGCGTGCTGGCCCCGGGCGTGGGCCTCGAGGGCCGCACGCAGCTCGAGGTACCGCTGGGCGAGCACTCCCGGCACCCGGCCGCGCAGGGCCGCGGCCTCCGCGGGCCCCAGGCGTGCGAGGGCCAGCTCGCCGGCCCGCTCGTGCAGCAGCAGCCGCCAGCGTGGGTCGCGGGCCGTCTCGAAGAGCTGGCTGTACGCGCGCAGGGCCGCAGCCGCAGCCCCCCGCTGGCGGTGGCACTCTCCGGCGAGCAACAAGAGCGCCGCGGCCTCCGGCCCCTCCTGCTGCTGCCAGCTCGCCCTCCCCGCCTGCTGGGCGCAAGCGTCCCCGTCCCCGGCGAGCAAGGCCGTCCGCAGCAGGTCCAGCTCGGGAGACCAGGGCGGTACGGCCCCGCGCGCGGCCCCGGGCGCGGCCTCCGCCGTGGCTTCCGGCGCCGGATCGGCCGCGGCCGGGCGGGTCGGTCCGCCTCCGGAGCTGCCGAGCAGCAGCCCGACCAGGAGCAGCCGGCACCCGGCGGCAGGCCCCGGGCGAGCCGGCGACGACGCCCGCGGCCGACCGACCCCGGTCGCGGCCCGGCACCCTGCCCTGCCCCCGGGGACCAGCCCGGGCTCCTCGTCCATCATCGCCACCGACGCGCCCCCTCGTCTCGGGGGCTGCATTCTGCCACCGACCCGCCTCACGGTCACCCCCTTTCTGCGGGCGCGGGCAAGGACGTCCCGACATCCCCGCCCGCGCCAGCCCACGGCCGCGCTCCGCCGCCGCGCCTAGAACGGCACGTCCTGCGCCCCGGCCCCCGCGGCGTCCCCCGCCGAGGGCTCCGTCCCGCCGGACCGGCCGGACACCCCCGCCTCGGCCGGCTTCCGCTCCAGGAAGACGACCCGGTCGGCCACCACCTCGAAGCTGCGACGCGCCACCCCCTGGGCGTCCTGCCACTTCTGGCTCTGCAGCCGCCCCTCCACGTACAGCAGCCGCCCCTTGGAGACGAAGTCCCGGGAGAGCTCGGCCTGACGACCGAAGGTCACGATCTTGTGCCACTCGGTCTCCACCTCCGTTCCCCCGTCGGGCCGCTGCCGCCGGTAGTCCGTGGCGAGGGAGAAGTTGGCGACGGTCGTGCCCGAGGCGGTGGACCGCAGCTCCACGTTGCCGCCGACGTTGCCGATGAGGAAGATCCGGTTCAAGCTCGCCATGGCGCACCTCCTGCCGGCCCCCCGGGGCCAGCTCGTGAGCCGCTCCCCGCGGCCCCTGCGCCCCTCTGCCGAGCAAGGGCCATGCCAGACCGGATCCAGCAAAAAAGCAAAAAGAAATCAACGAGTTCCAGACGAGACCCGCCCCTCCCCGGCGCCGTCGTCCGGCGGGCCGGACGAGCGCGTCCGGTGAGCCGGACGCGAGGCCGTTGCCCGTCGGGCTTCCCCTCGACCCCTGGCGGGTGCACACTGACGGGCGACCCCGCCGCGAGGCCAAGTTCGGCCTGCCGCGGCCAGCGAAGAGGAGCCGTCATGGGAGAGCTGCGCGTGCTGGTCCTCGGCGTGGGCGACGCCTTCAGCGCCCATCACCACACCACCTCGTTCCTCGTGCAAGCGGACGGCTGCACCCTCGGCCTCGAGTGCCCGGACAGCCTCCCCCGCGTCCTGCGCCTGGCCACGGCCCGCGCCGGGTTGAGGCTCGGCGTCGAGGCGATCGATCACGTGCTGGTCACCCACCTGCACGGCGATCACAGCAACGGGCTGGAGGGGCTGGCCTGCCTGAAGCGCTTCCGGGAGGGGAAGAAGCTGTCCCTGCTGCTGCCCCCCGAGCTGCAGCCGGAGCTCTGGGAGCACCGGCTGCAGGCGGCCATGGGCCGGGTCTTCGACGGCTCCCGCTACCACGACCAGGGCTTCGCGGACTACTTCGAGCTCGTGCCGCTCTCCTGGGAGGGGCCGACGCAGGTGGGCCCCTTCAGCATCCGCATCCGCCCGAACCGCCACCACGTCCCCGCCCACGCGGTGCTGATCGGCGCCGGCGACCGCACCTTCGGCTACTCCGGCGACACCGCGCAGGACGAGGCCGGGCTGGAGTTCCTCCTCGCGGCCGACCTGATCGCGCACGAGGCGAACCGGGGCCCCGGCCACACCCCCTACGCCTGGCTGGCCGCGCAGCCGCCCGCCGTGCGGGAGAAGCTCCGGCTAGTCCACTGCCCCGACGACTTCGACCCGGGGAGCGACGGGCTCCCCCTGCTGCGCGAGGGGGACTGGCTCACGATCTGAGCCCCCCGTCGCGGGGCCCGCCACGGCCTGCAGCTCCTCGATCAGCCGCCGGTGACGCGGGTGCATCCCCGAAGGCAGCGGTGCGCCGAGCTCGTGCCAGCACGAGGCGTCCACCTCGGCGCTGGGACGGAACTGCCCGCCGACGAGGGTCGCCTGCAGCACGATCTCGAAGCACTCCCCGCGTGCGTCCTGGAGGACGCACAGCAAGGCCCCAGGGGCGATCTGCAGCCCCGTCTCCTCGGCGATCTCCCGGGGGAGCGCGACCTCGGGGAGCTCCCCCCGCCGCAGCCACCCCCCGGGCGGCGCCCAGGCGTGGCGGCCCCGGTAGGGGTGATGGCAGAGGAGCAGGCGCCCCGACGCGTCGCTGATGAGGCCGATCACGCCGACGAGGAAGTGCTGCTGGGTGCGCCAGAGGGCCTGCCGCTGCAGCCAGGGGCAGCACTCGGCGGCCGCGAACGCCGCGAGCAGGAGCCGCTCCCCCGGCCCGACCGCGGCCGTGACGAGCCGCTGCGCCCACGCAGCCAGCCGCCTCCCGGGTCCCCTCCACATCAGCCGTCCTCCAGCGAGAGGCCGTCCGGCCCCGGGCGCCGGTCCGCCGGGCGGCCGCTGAGCTGCTGCAGCAGCCCGCGGCGCCCCGTCTCCAGGTACTCGTGGGCGGCCGCAGCCGCGGCGTCCTCCTCCCCCGCGAGCACCGCGGCCACGAGCTGCTGCGCGTGGCCGACGAGCTGGGCGGGGTGCTCGGTCAGCCCGGCGAGGACCGGCGCGAACTGGAGGTAGGGCTGGACCAGCAGGTTGAGCAGCAGGCGCAGGACCCGGTTCTTGGCGATCCGGGCGAGCGCGACGAACAGGGCGAGGTCCGCGGCGGGCAGCTCCGCCGGCCGCCCCCCGGCCGCCTCCAGCTCCCGCAAGGCGGCCTGCAGGCCCGGACGCTCCGGGGGCTGCAGCCGCCGGGCCGCGAGCCGGGCGATGAGGGCACCGGCGCTGGTGCGCAGCTCGAGCAGGTCGGCGAGCAGAGCCTGGTCGAGCTGCCCCCCGGCCAGCAGCAAGGCCGGGACCAGAGACAGGGAGCCCTGCTCGAGGAAGTCCAGGACCCGCGTCCCGTCCCCCTGGCGGCTCACGACGAGCCGCTGGCTCTCCAGGCGCCGGATCGCCTCCCGCACCGAGGAGCGGTTGACACCCAGCTCCTCGGAGAGCTTGCGTTCGGGCGGCAGGCGGCTGCCTGGCGGCAGCTCCCCGGAGAGGATGCCCTCCCGGAGCACCGCCTCCACCTGCTCGGGGAGCCGGGGCGGCCTCCGCCGCCCGCGTGCCGCCGGGGCCGCCTCGCCGCCCCGGCCATCCCGGGGAGGCGGGGTCACGGGCGACCCGCCGCGCCGGCCGGCTGGCCTCCCCCCGGCCGCAGCTCCCCCGAGAGCAGGCGCCGGAAGGCGACCACCACCAGGCTGCCACCGAGGAGCACCAGGGCGACATCGGCCGCGAGCAAGGTGTACTGCCGGTTCTCGAGGTAGCGCACGAAGAGCAGCGCCAGGGTGCCCAACGTCGTGACGAGCATCAAGGCGGCCGGGATCAGGGTGAAGTAGGGACGGCGGCCACGGAGCATCAGCCAGGCCGACACGGAGATCATCGCCAGGGCCGCGAGGAGCTGGTTGGCCGAGCCGAAGATGGGCCAGATCGCCGAGAAGGCGTTGAAGTAGGCGAGCAGCCACATCCCCAGCACCGAGAGGCCCGCGTTGAACCAGGGGTGACGCAGCAGCCGCGGCGTCTGCCCCGCGAAGAGGATGCTCCACAGCTCCTCGAACAGGTACCGGTTGATCCGCACCGCCGCGTCCAGGGTGGTGACGACGAACCCCTCCACCAGCAGGATGCCGAAGACCGTCCCGGCCGCGGCCGGCAGGCCGAAGGCCTGGTGCAGCAGCCCCCCCACCGACAGGGAGAAGCCGAGGATCGGGTTGGACTTGGCCCCGGCCATCGTCGGGTGGACGATGGCCCGGTAGTCCTCGAAGGACAGGGCCGCGCCGATCGCGACGACGACCAGCAAGGCCAACATGCTCTCCAGCAGCATCGCGTCGAAGCCGATCCGCTTCAGATGGCGTTCGGAGGCCACCTGCTTGGTGGTGGTCCCCGAGGCGACCATGCTGTGGAAACCGGAGATCGCGCCGCAGGCGATGGTGGTGAACAGAAACGGCCAGAGGGGGCCGAGGGACGGCGAGCCGGCCCCCGCCTCCAGGTCGAACAGCGGCGCCTGCATCTGCAGCCCGGAGAAGCCGGCCACCACCAGGCCGACGGTCAGGGCGGCGATCCCGACGTACAGGATCTGGACGTTGATGAAATCCCGGGGCTGCAGGATCAACCAGACCGGGACCCCGGCCGCGAGCAGCACGTAGACCGAGAGGATCCCCATCCAGAGGTTCGGATCCAGCCGGATCGGCTGCCAGATCCCGACGGCGATGGAGGCGAGGCAGATGCCCGCGGCCAGCAGGTAGGCCAGCTTCACCTGGATCCCCCGGCGGTAGAGCAGCCAGCCGAGCACGGGGGAGCAAGCGGTGATGATCACCACCGAGGTCGAGGCGATCCCGCCGATGACCGCCAGGGAGGTGCCGTCCTGGACGACGATCCGCATCCAGCTCCCCGCGGGATCGACCCCCAGCTTGTCCACGGGCCACATGGAGGTGAGGGAGACCGCGGTCGCCGCCAGGAAGGCCGAGGTGACCAGGAAGATCAGCACCAGGGTGAAGAGGATGAAGAGCGCGAAGCCCGCGTTGCCGAGGCCGGCCCGGGCGACCTCGGCCATGGAGCGCCCGCCCTCCCGCACCGAGGCGAACAGGGCGGCGAAATCGTGGGCCGCGCCGAAGAAGATGCCCCCCAGCACGATCCAGAGCCAGCCGGGCGCGAACCCGTAGAGCAGGGCGATGGTGGGCCCCAGGATCGGCCCGGCGCCGGCGATGGCCGAGAAGTGGTGGGCGAAGAGCACCGGCACCCGGGTCGGCACGAAATCCAGCCCATCCTGGCGGGTCTGCGCAGGGGTGGGTCGATCCGGCTCGACCCCGAGCTGCCGGGAGACGAACCGACCGTACAGCCGGCTTCCGAGGAGCAGGGCCGCGGCCCCGACGAGGATCGGCACGAGGACGTTCATCGCCGCCTCCTGGATGCCCACTTGCGATCATCGAGCCCGTCCGCAGACACTAGTACAGCCGTAAGCAAGTGTCGATCCGCGCGCATCTCCGGGGTGGAGGCCGGCCGCCGCGCCGTCGTCCCGGGGTGCGGCCCGGGAGCCCCGGCGCAGAACGGCCGGTGCCACGAGCCTGGGCCCGGGCGATCCCCGGCGGTTGACTCCGCGCGCGCTGCCCTGCTACACACCCGCCCAGGTCTTGCCGTGGGAGGTGTCCGATGGCCGTGGAGCAGATCGAGCGCAGCTTTCCCCAGTTGAACGCCGAGGCCCTGTTCGGCGAGGTTCAAAAAGTGCTGCGCCCCTACATCGAGCGCTTCTCCCTGGCCCAGGAGGAGGACCCCCAGTCCCAGCGGATCCGGGTCTGGCGCACCGGCTTCGAGGGGAAGCTGCAGGTCGAGGGCTCGCTCGTCCGGCTGGCGCTCGACTACTCCTGGCTGATCCCGGGAGCCTTGCGCGACCGGATCACCCGCGGCGTCGTCGAGGCCCTCGACAACCTCGGCCAGCAGCCGACCGCCGGAGGCGACCCCTCCGCCACCGTCTGAACGGCCGCTTGGCGACCGGCGCGCGAGGAGCGGACCCATGATCGGAATTCCGGAGCTGCTGCTCATCCTGGCCATCATCCTCATCGTCTTCGGGGCGGGGAAGCTCCCGGAGATCGGGGAAGCCCTCGGCCGCGGCATCAAGTCCTTCAAGAAGGCCTCCACCGGCCGCGACGAGATCGACGTGACGCCCACCGCCGAACGGATCGAGGAGCCCAAGCGCTCCCCCCGGGATCCCGCCGACCCACCGCCGCCGAGCTGAGCGCGCGCTCAGCCGCGCTCGGCGAGGAGGCTCGTCGCCGCCCACCGCACCAGCGGATCGATGGTCCCCTCCTGGGCCACCTGGCGCAGCAGATCCACGGGGAGCAAAGGGACCAGACGCAGGCTGATCTCGGTACGATTGTACGGATTCAAGACCAGCGCGAGCTGGATCCGCGGCCGGCAGACCCAGCGGGGGCACTGGTAGATCTCGGCCAGGACCTCCGCCCGGCAGGGACGACGGCAGGCGATGCGCAGGACGTCGTCCTCGACCAGCCGGGCGTTGGGCAACAGGCTGCGGATCACCAGGGGATCGGGGTCGAGCAGGAGCTTCTCCAGGGAGACCCGATCGGGACGGCGAGCCAGGGAGCGACGCTCTCCGAGGGTGAGCTCGCGCGAGGGCGAGCCGGGCGGCGGGGGCGGCGGGGGGCGCCGCGTGACGTCGACGTACGCCCCGCGGGGCTGGAGGAGGTTGCCCACCTGCCAGTCGCCGCGCTCCCCGGCTTCCCGCAGGATCTGCTGCAGCACTCCCTCCGGAAAGGTCGGATCCCCCAGGGCCGCGGCCAGGGCGACGTGCATCGCCCGGCCCGCCGGGTGGGTGCGTGCGGCCCGGAGCAGCTCGGCGAGGAGGGTCGCGGCCTCCTCCCGGGTCACCTCCTGCAGGGCCCCCACCAGCAGCCGGGCGCGGGGGTGGAGGTCGGGCACGACGCTCAAGCGCTGCAGCAGGCCGTGGGCCCGGGCGCGCATGGACTCGGGGGGCGGCGGCAGGTTGTCGGGCGGACCGACGGGCCACGGCGGGCGGAGGTCCTCGGGCGCGGGCGCCGGGAGCGCGTCGGAGATCGCGGCGGCCCGGGACGCGGGGTCGCGGTCCCCGTCCCCGGGCGGGGGGGGCTCAGAGGGCGCCACGGGCCGCGACCTCCCGGATCTCGCTGACCCGGCTCTCGACGACCAGGGAGGGGAGCGTCCCCTCGACCCCGAGAAACGGCGCCAGGAAGAAGACCCGCTGCCCGGGCTGGAGCAGGACGCCCTCGCTGGCCCGCTCCTGATCGAAGAAGAGCTGGTCCAGCGCGGACTTGCCGTCGATCGCCGCGAGCTGTGCCGGTTTGGGCAGGACGCCCGCGGGCACCTCCCGGGAGTGCAGCAGCCGCCCGGTCGACGCGTCCAGCAGCCGCACCTGCACCCGGACCCGGCGCAGGGGCACGAGGCCGACGTTGAGGATCTCGCCCTCCACCAGGACCAGCTCCTGCCCCGTGGACGTCGCGTACAGCAGCGGCCGGACGCCCACCAGCCGGGCAGGCCCGTCGCCCAGGAGGCGCGTGGGCGCAGCGCTCCCGAAGGCCACCGCGAAGAGCCGCCCCGGCTGCCGCAGGTCGAGCACGCCGCCGTTGCGGATCGCGAGGAAGCCGAGCAGCAACAGCAGGAAGGTGGTCAGGGTGAGCAGGGCGGTGAGGAGGCTCAGGCCCAGGGGCGGCCGCAGCAGCCCCGTGCTCACCGTGGTCGCGGTCAGGGGTGGCAGGGAGGTGCCGGTCCGCGCGCCGCTCTCCCGGCCGGGGGGGAGCACACCGCTCGCGGGCAGGGGATTGCCGGGGAGCGCGGGCCGCCGAGCCTCGCTCGCGAGCCGCGGCCCGGGCGCCAGCCGCTCGCCGACGGACGACGTGTCCAGGGTGAGCTCGCCCTCCGCCGCCGCGGGGAAGGCGATGACCCGCCCCTCCCCCACCTCGGCGGCCGCGACCTTGCTGGGTGCCTGGATCCGGGGGCTGCTGGGTGTCTGGAGGCCGAGCTCGCGGGGGGGTACGGGCCGCGGCCGGGCGGCGTTCGCGCCGAAGGTCTCCAGCTCCAGCTCCGGCTCCGGACCGGGGGCGGCGAGACCGCCCCCGAGCTCCCCGGCCCCCGCGCCCCCGGCCGGCCGGGCCGGGCCCGACAGCCGGGGACCGGCGGGCGAGGCCGGCGGCGGGGACGCGAGCGACGCGGCGGTCCGCGGCACGGGCGACGGCGGGGCGAGCAGCCCCGGGCCGCCCACGGACGAGGCCGGATCGAGGGAGACCGCGCCCAGCTCGAGGTGGGCGAAGGGATCCGCCGCGGCCTCCCCGGCGAGACCGCGCGGGCCACTGGCGGCCGCGGGGGACGGGGTGGGGGGACTCAGGGGCGGCAAGCGCAGGGGCGGCAAGCGCTCGGCGCCCGGCCCTCGGGACGGGGACGCCGCGACCGGCCGCGGCGAGGCGGCGGACGATCCCGCGACCGGCGACCCGCCGGCGGCCGGCCGGACCCCGAAGACGCTGCCGCAGCGGGAGCAGCGAACCTTGGTCTCCGGCGGCTTCAGCCGGTCGTCCGGCACCGTGAAGCGGGTCTGGCACCCTGCGCAGACGACGATCATCGGACAACGACTCCCGCACCGACCCCTGACTCGCCCATGGTGCCACACCCACGGACGCGGGACAACCGCGGGCGCACCTCCCCCCCGACCACGCATCCCCCCATTGACACCGGGGGAGCGGGACGGCTATGGGGAGCAGGCCGAAGGAGGGACCGACCGGTGAAGATCATCAAGCGCTACGCCAACCGCAAGCTCTACGACACCGAGAGCTCCACGTACGTCACCCTCGAGGACATCGCCGAGATGGTGAAGGCCGGCGTGGAGTTCTCGATCCTCGACAACCGCTCCAAGCGGGACATCACCTCCCAGACCCTCGCCCAGATCCTGTGCGAAGAGGAGAAGCGGCAGCCCCAGGGCCTCTCCCTCAACGCCCTGCGCAGCCTGATCCGGACCGGCGAGGACTTCTTCCAGCGCAAGGTGCGGACGCCGCTGTTCGAGATGCGGGACAAGACGCAGGAGACCGTGGAGCGGATCATCGGCCGCAGCCCGGACGAAGGCGCGGCCGGGTCGACCGAGCCCGGGACCGGAGAGCAGCCCGCCCCGCCGCCCGAGGCCGGCAATCGGGCCCTGAGCCTCGAGGAGGTCCGCGCGCCGCTGCGCGAGCTCTTCGAGGGCTTCCAGCAGACGATGGACGAGTCGCTGCACACCATCGACGAGCAGATCCGCCGGGTCCTCGACGGGATGATCCACCTGCCGGTCCTGCAGCGGGAGATCGACGAGCTGCGCCTCACCGTGGAGCGGCTGGAGGCCCGGGTCGCGACCCTCGAGGCGGACCGCGCCGCCCCCCCCGCCGATCAGACCCGGCCCTAGCCCTCGGTCCCGCGAGGCTGCAGGTCAGAAATCCATCCCAATCCGGGCAGAGTAGGTCTGGACCTCTTCGGCGAGGATCGCCTCGGCCACGAGGCTGACCACGGTGATCTTCAGACGCAGGCCGAAGAACCCCCGGTGGTAGGCCATGTCGCTCCAGTTCTGCCGCGACAGCACGAAGTTCGCCCGGTAGTCCGCGGTGAGGGCCGCGTAGGAGGCCTTCTGGCACTCGGGGCTCTGGGCGAAGCTGCCATCGGGGTTGGGCACGCGGCTGTCGGCCCCGGTCAGCTCGTTGCAGTAGGGCGGGGTGAAGCCGGGCAGGCCCGCGGTCGCGTCGAGCACGTGGGACGAGGCGTGGATGAACAGCATGTTCCAGCCGGCGTACGGGGTGAGGGAGAGCATGCCCCCGATGCCGAAGGGGTGGGAGATGCTGAGATCGAAGCCCCCCGTGAGCAGGTCGAGGTCGCGGCTGCCCAGCAGCCGATTGACCGCCACGCGGGCGGCGATGTCGGGCAGGTAGTAGAAGCCCTCGTTGAACGCCCACTTCAGCTCCCCGCCCAGCGCGTAGGCCTCGCTCTCGAACAGCTTGGTCAGGGTCCCCCCCAGCTCGAAGCTGAAGGGCAGCCCCTTGCGCACGTGGACCTGCATGGTGCTCAGCAGGCTGTTGGGGGCCGTGCCCTCCTCCTGCATCGCCATGGTCCAGTGGGGCTCCTTGTTGGCGATGGCCGAGAAGGAGGCGTCGACGCCGATGTCGAACCCCGCCTGCCCCAGGGTCTCGGCCGGCGCCAGGAACTTGGGGCTCATGACCATGCCGAAATCGGTGGCGAACTGCCGGAACAGCTCGTTGTTCGCCTCGACGTAGCGGACGCAGTCGGCGCGCTGGCAGTCCGCGGTGGCCCCCCGCACGAGCGTGCCGAAGCGCGACAGGGTGAAGTCGTTGATCGCTGCCCGGGCCAGCCCTGGCGCCAGCAGCGTGGTCGAGAGGAGCAGAGTGAAAGCGAGAAGGTGCCGCATGCAGGCTCTCCGCGGGAGCTACCGGTCGATCGACTGGGCAGAAGCTACCAACCAGGGGCAGGAGTGTCAAGAACGCCCCCGAGGCGGCGCCGGCGCGCGGCCACGTGCCGGACGGGGTCAGCTCGCCGGGGGGAGCTTGCGCTGCCGGACCGCGAGGACGCCCATGTGCTTGTCGACGTCCCGCTCACGGCGATCGTGGCTGGGGGTGAGCTGGTCGGTGCGCATCTTGGCGATGCAGGACTCGGTCCGGGCCTCCTTGCGCTTGAACTCGTCGTAGGTGGCGAAGACCTGCCGGCCGAGCACCTCGAAGCGGTGCAGGTCCACGCGGATCGGCCAGCGGACGTTGCGGACCGCGGGCGGGCGGTACTCGACGATTCGAGAGCCGAGCCACGGCCGCCGGAGCAGGAGCTCGGGGTCGAGCAGGTCGATCGCGCGGGGCTCCCCGAGGAGCACGTCGAGCTGATCTTCCAGGATCCGGGCGTCCCGCACCATGAGCAGGAGCTGCTGCTCGCTCGCGAACCCGATCTCCAGCAGCCGCTCGAGGTCGAACAGGCGCTTGAGCAGCGCGCGCGCCTCCAGCCGCTGCTCCCGTCCCCGGGCGCCGAGCCCTTCCCGCACGGCCCGGGCCCGGCGACGGAGCTGCAGGAACAGGCGCGCCAGGACCCGCGGGGAGGTGATCCCCTCGTCGGCCGCCGGGGGGCTCAGGGGGCCGCTCCGCGCGGCGGCGGCGCCGGCGGGGTGGTCGCCGGATCGGCCGCCAGGGGCGGGAGGACGTCCCGACATTCGACCCGGGCCCGCCGCTTGCGCTTGAAGTTGTCCATTCCGCCACGAGTGTAAAGTTGAACGAACGGCTGGTTCGCCTTGGCGGCCCGGTGCCGGCTCTCGCCGCAGGTGTAGGTGTCCAGCACGACCTCGAGGATGGAGCGGTTGGCGAGCTCGACGAAGCAGTCGGGCGCGGCCCGCACCTCGTCGATCTTGCCGGCGAAGACCGCGTGGACGTCGGCCGAGGAGCCCCAGTCGGTGCCCAGGTCGATGCGCACCTCACCGAACTCGTCGGCCTGGCCCCGGACGTGGCCGCGCCACTCGTGGGGAGCCTTGCCGGGGGGCCGGGCCGGCCGGGCGACGGTGGGGTCGGCGAGCAGCTCGAACTGCACGCCGGGGATCGGCTGATCGCAAGGGTCCTTGAACTCGATGCGGAAGACGAACCGCGGAGGCAGCTCCTCGGGCGCGGGCGGCGGCTTGCACCCCGGGCTGGCGCCGAGGCTGGCGCCGAGGAGGAGCAGGACCAGGCCGCGGCCCGCCGAGGAGGGACGCGTCATGGGCTGCCTCGCATCCCGGGATAGCACTCCCGTCGCCCCTCCTGGAGGAGCTCGGTGGTGAGCTGGGTGCTGAGGAGCTGGGCCTGCCGCAGGTCCTCGTCGGTCGCCCGGTAGACCTGCTGCCCCCGGGCGATGTTGTCCAGGGCGAACAGGAGGCGGCAGGAGAGCTGGGGATCGGGCGCCTGCCGGGTGCTGGCCGCGAGGGCGACGGCCTGCTCGACGTAGCGGCCGGCGTGCTCGAGCAGGGGCTGCACCTGCTCTTGCCGGATCTCCTCGGCCCGCCGGTCCGCGAACCGGGCCGGGTCGGTGTTCACGGGGATCGCGCGGACGTGCCGGTACTCGGTCTTGAGCGCTTCGGGCAGCCGCTCGAGCTCGAGGTACTGCAGCGTCGGACGCGACGGCGCCGGTGGCCTGCGGCCCGTCGACCCCGGCGGGCTGCCCGGCAGGAGGTGGGGCGGCGGCGGGGTCAGCAGCACCCGCAGCCGCGCCACGTCCTCGGCCCGGTCCGGCTGGTCGAGGATCCGCTGGTCGAGCGCGGGCAGGTGCGCCGTGGTGATCCGGGCCGCCGCGTCCCAGCGAGGGCTGGCGTACGGGCCCGCGTCCGTGAAGCGCTTCTCCAGCTCGCCCACCCAGCGGCTCCAGACCGTGGCGGGCAGGACCTGCTCCGCGGTGGCCACCTCCCCCGGACAGATCACCGCGACCCGCTCCGCGCTCTTGTCGGCGACCACGAAGAGTCGGGAGGCCGCCTGATGCGCCTCGGGGTTGTCCAGGGCGAGCGCGAGCGCGTCGAGGGCCGACTTGAGGGCCTGGGCCGCCATGCCGCGGGCGGCGCTGGCGAGCGCGGAGCTCAGCCCGTGGCCATCGGCGTCACCCATGTCCACGGCCTCCCCGGCCACCAGCGGCGGCGGGTCGAAGGGCAGCAACAGCTCGAAGGTGTGCACCCCGGGGTCGGCCGGGGCGGGACCGAGCCGCCCCCAGAGCACCGACTCGCCGCCGTTGGGCCGCGGCCGGACGATGCGCAGGATCGTCCCCTCCGGCACGACGAGCCCGGGCGCGAGCTTCACGGTGGGGACCCGCGGGTCCACGACTGCGCCCCAGCGCTCACAGGGGTGGACCCCGGAGTCGGGACGGCGTACGGGGTAGCGGCCGGGGACGAGCCCACCCATGGGCGCGCAGCGGAGGGTCACGGCCCGCACCCCCTCCCCGGCCGGCGCCCCGACGAGGATCTCGGCGACCTGCCGCTCGCCCTCGCCCAGCAGCACCGCCAGCCGTTCCCCGTCCGGGAGCGGCGCGAGGTGCCCCTCCTGGAGCAGGAGCTGACCGTCCGGCTGGACCGTCAGCACCGGCGCCGGAGGCTCACCACATTGGCACCCGTGCAGCGCGAGCAGCAGCAGGCAGCAGAGGATCGACCCGGAGGTCTGGAGCTTCGCTGGCCGCACGGACCCTCCCGTGAGCGCACCTGATGGCACCTGACCGGGGAAGATATCACAGGTGGCGGGAACGGGCAAAGCGGCAGCCGACCGGAGTCGGCTCAGGGCTCCCGGCTGAAGCCGCAGCCCTCCCGGGGACAGGCGATCCCCTCGGGGGACTTGCTGCTCCCCCGGGTGCGCGCGGCCTTGTGCACCAGGAAGGGGTGGCCGCACTCGGGGCAGGGCTCGGGGACCGGGCGATCCCAGAGGGCATACTCGCAGGCCGGGTAGCGCGAGCAGGAGAAGAAGACCTTGCCCTTGCGCGTGCGCTTCTCCGTGAGCTGGCCCTCCCCGCACTGGGGACAGGTCACCCCGAGGGAGATGGGGCGGGTGGTCTTGCACCCCGGGTAGCCCGAGCACGCGAGGAAGCGCCCGAACTTGCCGTTCTTCACGAGCATCGGCAGCCCGCAGCTCGGGCACTTCTCGTCGGTCACCTCGGGCTCTTTGACCTGGATCTGACCGGTCTCGTCGCGCTCGTACTCCTTGGTCCCCTTGCACTCGGGATAGCCGGAGCAGGCCAAGAAGGAGCCGTTCTTCCCCCAGCGGAGCATCATGATGCGCCCGCACTTGTCGCAGGTGATCGCGGTGGGGATCTCCTCCCGCTTGACGTCCCGCATCTCGTCGCGCGCCTGCTGCAGGGTGCTGGCGAACGGATCGTTGAAATCCTTGAGGATCTTCAGCCAATCGGCCTCGCCGTCCTCGATCTGGTCGAGGCGGGTCTCCATCTGCGCGGTGAACTCGACGTCGAGGATCTCCGGGAAGGCCTTCACCAGCAGATCGGTGACCAGGGTGCCGAGCTCCGTGGGGTGGAAGCGCCCCTCCGCCTTCTTGACGTAGCCCCGCTCCTGGATGTTGCTGATGATCGCCGCGTAGGTCGACGGCCGCCCGATCCCGCGCTCCTCCAGCTCCTTGACGATGGTGGCCTCGGTGAAGCGGGGGGGCGGCTGGGTGAAGCTCTGGTCGGTGTGGAGCTGCTCGAGGACGAGCGCCTCGCCCACGGTCAGCCGCGGCAGCTCGGCTCGGTCCTCGTCCCCGTCCTTGCCCTCCCGATCGTCGGCCTCGGTGGTCTCGCCGTAGATCCGGGTGTAGCCGGCGAAGACGAGGACCTGGCCCTGGGCCCGGAACTCGAGGTCCCCGGCCTGGACGCCGACCTGGGTCTTCTGGTAGACGGCCTCGGCCATCTGCGAGGCGAGGAACCGGTTGTAGATCAGGCGGTACAGCTTGAGCTGGTCCCGCTCGAGGAAGGGCTCCAGGGAGTCGGGCGTGCGCTCGGCCGAGCTGGGCCGGATCGCCTCGTGCGCGTCCTGGGCCCCCTTCTTCGTGCGGAACTGCCGGGGCTTGTCGGGGAGGTATTCCCCGCCGTAGCGCTGGCCGATGGCCTCCCGGGCCATGGCCAGGGCGTCCTCGGACAGCCGCGTGGAGTCGGTCCGCATGTAGGTGATCAACCCGACCGGCCCCTCGCTCCCGAGCTCCACCCCCTGGTAGAGCCCCTGGGCGAGGGCCATGGTGCGCTTCGCGGAGAAGCGCAGCAGCCGGGCCGCCTCCTGCTGGAGCTTGGCCGTGGTGAAGGGCGGCGGGGGAGACTTGCGCTGCTCCTTGGCCTCGACCTCGGCGACGGTCCACTGGGCGCCGGCGAGGGCCTGCCGGATCTCCGCGGCCGCGACCTGGCTGCCGACACGCACCTTCTTGCCCTGGCGCCGGAACAGCCGGGCCTTGAAGCGCTTGCGGCCGGCCGTGGCCAGCTCCGCCACCACGGACCAGTACTCCTCGGGGACGAAGCGCTGGATCTCCCCCTCCCGGTCGACCACCAGCCGCACGGCCACGGACTGCACCCGGCCCGCGGACAGCCCTCGCCGGACCTTGTCCCACAGCAAGGGCGAGATCTGGTAGCCGACGAGCCGATCGAGGATGCGCCGCGCCTGCTGCGACTCGTACAGCCGCTGGTTGAGCGGCAAGGGGTTGGCCAGGGCCTGGGAGACCCCCCGCTGGGTGATCTCGTGGATCAGGATCCGCTGAACCGTCTTGTTGTAGCGCTCCACCTCCTCCTTGATGTGCCAGGCGATGGCCTCACCCTCCCGGTCGGGGTCGGAGGCGAGGAGGATCTGCTCGGACTTCTTGGCCAGATCACGAATCTCTTTTAGTACTTTCGCCTTGCCTTTGATGGGCACATACTGCGGCTGGAAGTCATGCGCGACGTCCACCCCGAGCTCGTTCTTGGGCAGATCCTTGAGGTGGCCCACCGAGGCGACCACGGTGTACCCCTTGCCCAGGTAGCGCTCCACGGTCTTGGCCTTGGCCGGCGACTCGACGACGACCAGCGTCTCACCCATCAGCTCTCTCCCGTGATGGCGCCCACCTCGCCCGGCCGCCCAGCGGCTGGGGACTCTCCTTCCCGCGAGGCGCTGGGGGTGGACACCCGACCGTGCGGCGTTGCTGTGTAGAGGTTCCCCTCCATGCCGTCAAGCCTGCGGTCCCAGCCCGGCGTCCGGTGGGCCTCCCGCGGCCCGAGCCCGAACAGCCCGCCGCCCAGGGAGCGGACCTGGCCCCCGAGCTCCAGCTCGGTGAGCAGGGCCAGGAGCGCGGCCGAGCCCATCGCCCCGGCGACCGCGAGCTGCTCCACGGTCCGGGGGCCGCGGGCGAGGAGCTGGAGCACCTCCCCGGCGGGCCCGGCCGAGGCCGCGGCCGACCGCTCCGGGGTCGGGCCCCGGGCGGCAAGGTCGGGCGCGTCCCCGGGCCGGACCAGGTCGAGCGCGTGCAAGGCCGCGTCCAGCTCGCCGGGGGAGCCGACGGGCCACGCCCCGGCCCGCAGCAGCGCGTGGCACCCCTCCCGGCCCGGGCTGCGCCAGCCCCCGGGCACGACCAGCAGCGGCCGGCCGAGTCGCCGGGCGTGATCGGCGGTGATCAGGGTGCCCGAGCCGCCGCCGGCCTGGACCACGATCACGACGCGGGCGAGCGCGGCCAGCAGCAGGTTGCGCCGGGAGAAGGCGCCGGGCCAGACCGGGGTGCCCGGGGGGCACTCGCCCACGAGCAGCCCGCCGGCGCGGAGCAACTGCAGGAACAGCCCCTGGTTCGTCACCGGGGTCGGCCGGTCCAGGCCGCCGGGCAGGACGGCCACGGTGCGGCCGCCGGCCTCCAGGGCCCCGCGATGGGCCGCGGCGTCGATGCCGAGGGCCCCGCCGCTGAGCACGCCCACTCCGGCCTGAACGAGCCCCGCGGCGATCTCCGCGGCCGCGGCCAGCCCCGGCAGGTCGGCCCGGCGCGAGCCGACGACCGCGCCCCAGCTCCCCGTCAACCGGCTGGTCCCGCGCAGCCAGAGCCGGGCCGGTGGCCGGGCCAGGGCGGCCAGGGAGGGCGGATACGCGGGGTCGCCGCGCTCGAGGAGGCGCAGGGGAAAGGAAGGCCACGGCGCGGACGCGTACGAGTCAGGCAGGTCCACCGGCATGATCACCTCCCGGCGACCTTCCCGCGGGCTGGTCGCCAGGAGAGTTCTCGGCCGGCGGACCGGAGGATTGCGCGAGGCAGAACGCTTTTTGCCGGAGATCGGGGGCGGCGCGGGGACGGGCGGCCGCGGGGCCGCCCGGAGGGAGGGTCAGCAGGCGCGTACCAGCCAGCCGTGGGGGTCGGGCGCCCGGCCGTACTGGATGTCGGTGAGGGCCTGGTAGAGCTTCATGGCCACGGGACCGGGGTTGCCGTCGCCGACGAGGTGCTCGACCCCGCGATGGGTGAGGCAACCGACGGGGGTGACCACCGCGGCGGTGCCCGTCCCGAGCAGCTCGGTGATCCGTCCCTGCGCGATCCGCTGGCAGAGCTCGTCCACGTCGAGCAACCGCTCCTCGAAGGGGATCCCCAGCCCGGGGGCGAGGGTCGAGAGGGAGAGGCGGGTGATGCCCGGCAGGATCGTGCCGGTCAGGGGCGAGGAGCAGAGCACGCCCTCCTCGACCCAGGCGAGGTTCATCGCGCCCATCTCCTCGACGTAGCGGCCCTCGCGCGCATCGAGCCAGACCACCTGCTGGAACCCTTCCTGCTGGGCCTGCCGCCCCGCGAGCAGGCTGGACGCGTAGTTGCCGCCCGTCTTCGCCTCGCCGGTGCCGCCCGGCCCCGTCCGCTTGAAGACGATCTCGGTGCGGGCGCGGATGCCCTTGAGGGCGCCCTGGATGTAGCTGCCCACGGGGCTGAGCAGGATGTAGAACAGGTAGGTTTCGGAGGGCCGGACCCCGAGGAAGGGGTCCGTGGCGATGGCCGTGGGCCGCAGGTAGAGGGAGCCGGGGGCCTGGGGGGCCCAGTCCCGGTCGAGCGCGACCAGGGTCTGCCCGGCCTCGACGACGAGCGCCTCGTCCAGCTCCGGGATCACCAGGCGGCGCGCGGAGCGGTTGAGCCGGGCCGCGTGGTCCGCGGGCCGGAAGAGGTGGATCGAGCCATCCGGATGGCGGAACGCCTTCTGCCCCTCGAAGATCGTCTGCCCGTAGTGGAGCGCCATGGTCGCCGGATGGAGACGAAAGTCCTGGAGCTTCTCGATGCGCGGCGAGTGCCAGCCCCGCTCCCGGCTATGATCGAGGAGGAAGATGTGGGGGCTGAAATGCCGCCCGAAACCAATCGTATTGGGATCCAGAGGAAAATCGGGCGGTTGAGGCGAACCGTGCACTGCGATCGACGCCATCAAGACCTCCATCCTCCCCGCTGGTCACCCGGTCCGCGGCCCGTGGCTGTCCACGAGCCGCGTTCCTGGCGGACTGGGCACTCCATAGGCCAAGCCGACCGGCCGAGTCAACCGCGAAAGCGCCGCGAGGCAGGGTGAGGTCTGGCGCCACGGGCGCGGCACGAGGCTGCGCCGGGCTCAACCGTTGAGCAGCAGGTCGAGGGACTCCTGATCCGCGGGCGGGAACTCGTAGTCGGACAGCTCGGCCAGGCTCACCCACCGGAAATCCCGGACGCGACGCCGCTCGAGCTGCGCGCTGCTCAGGGTGCAGGCGTAGACGTGGAAGTCGATGACGTAGCGCTCGTACTCGCGCTCGACGGCCAGCACCTCGTCGCCGACGCGGACGTCCGCGCCGAGCCGCTCCACCAGCTCCCGGGCCAGGGCCACCGGGTCGGTCTCGCCGTCCTCGACCCGGCCGCTGGGGAACTCCCAGAGCAGGGGGAACGAGGCCTCGGCGCGACGCTGGGTGATCAGGAAGCGGCCTTCCCGCTCGATCTCGGCGGCCACCACACGAATGCGCGGTTTGGTCTCCATGTCGATCCCTTCTTCCTCGTGCCCGGACTCCCTGGTCAACCTAGCACACCTCGGGGCGGGATGCAGCCCCCTTCGCACCTCGCCGCCGGCGAGCCCCCGACTGGCGGTGGGGGGCTCCGTTGACGGGGCCCCGCCCTCCTGCTAACCCTGGAGAGCGCAAACGCGTCCGGCCGCCTCCCGGCCGACGCCTTCCCGCGGAGGGCTGTTGGTGACGAGCCTGCTCATGGTCCTGGTGCTCCCCCTCTTCCTCGGGCTCACCGTGGCCGGCTGCGGGGACGGGGCCACGAGCGGGGCACCGGACGGAGGCCTCCCCGGGGACGCGGCCACCGACGGCGGCGACGGGGGATCGCGGCCCGATCTCGGCGAGGGCGAGGGCGAGGGCCTCGCCCCGGACCTCGGCGAGGGCGAGGGGGAACCGGACGGCGGGGGCGACGACGGCCCGGCGGTCGCGGACACCGGCTTTCCCTGTATTTCTGCCGCGGACTGCCCCGGCTGCGGCCGCTGCGACCGCGGGCGCTGCGTACCCTGCGAGTGCGCGACGGACGACGCCTGCCCCACCGGCGAGATCTGCGAGGAGCACACCTGTATCCCGGGGTGCACGGTCAGCGGCTGCCTCGCAGGCCAGGTCTGCGACCCGCAGCTCGGCCGCTGCCTGGCCGAGTCCGGCTGCCGCACCACGGACCAGTGCCCGGGCACGACCGTCTGCGACGCGACGCGCTGCGTCCCGGCGGCGAGCTACGCCTTCTGCCAGTCGCCCGCCCTCCTGCAGCCGGGCCAGGCCGTGACGGTGTCGACGCGCCGCACGCGGAACCTCACCGGGGGGAGCTGCTCCCGTCTCCCCGCGGCGGAGGCCGTGCTCTCCTTCAGCCTGGACCAGCCGGCCGGTGTCCTGCTCCGCGCGGACGGCCAGGCCGATCACTTCGACCCCTTGCTCTACCTGCGCCAGGGCTCCTGCAGCGACGGGCCCGAGCTGGCCTGCCAGGACACCCCCTTCCTCTACCTCGAGAGCCTGGCCTTCGCCACCCTGGCCCCGGGCAGCTACTTCCTGTTCGTCGAGTCCTTCGGCCCCGCCGCCCTCGGGGAGGTCACCGTGTCCCTGGAGCTGTTCCCGGAGGGCCTGTGCGTCGAGGACCGCTTCGAGGACGACGACGCTCCCGAGCACGCGACCCTCCTCCAGCTTGCCGCGGACCAGCCCCTCGCGCTCTGCCCGGGCGACCCCGATCACTTCCGGCTGCCCTTGCGGGCCGGCGACGACCTGCTCTTCCACCTCACCGGGGAGCAGGGCGCCGACGTCCACGAGATCCAGCTCCAGCTCCGCGATCCCACCGGCCAGGCGGTGCCCCTCACCGAGTCGGTGGTCGAGACGGGCCGCCGCTTCTGGGCACGCCAGGTCGGCCACGACGGCAGCTACGTGCTCGGCCTCGACCTCACGCCAAGCGTCGCGACGCGGGTCGCCTACCGGCTGACGTACGAGGTCTTCACCCGCCACGGCAGCACCGACTGCCGCAACCCGAGCGTCCTGGTCCCCGGGGAGCCCGCATCGGGCAACACCCGGGACGCGGCCAGCGAGCTGGCGCCGAGCTGCACCTCCCCGGTGCGCCACACCGCGCCCGAGGTGATCTACAAGCTGCGCCTGGACGAGGAGCAGAGCGTCTCCCTGGAGGTGGACGCGGACTGGCCCTACGCGCTCGCCCTGTTCACCGGCTGCCCCGGGGATGAGGAGCCGAGCGAGGAGCTGGCCTGCCGCGCGTTCGCCCCGGCGAGCGGGCAGCCCCTCTTCGTGCCGGCGCTCGCCGCGGGCACCTACCACGTCGTCCTCGACGGCTACGGCGACGAGGCCGGCCCCTACACCCTGCGGGTCGAGCTGGGCGCGCCGCTGCTCCCGCCGGCCAACGACGGCTGCGACGCGCCGGCCGAGATCCGCCCGGGCGAGCTGCTCATCGGCTCCACGAGCCTGGGCCGCAACGATTTCCGCGGCAACTGCACCGCGCCCCTCGGCCACCTCGCGGCCGACGTGGTCTATCGCTTCAGCCTCCTCGAGGAGCGCCGGGTGGTCTTCTCCCTGACCCCCGAGGGAGACGACGGCCAGCCCTGGGTCGCGGCCCTCTACGTGCAGTCGGTGTGCGGCAGCTCGGCCACGGAGCTGGGCTGCGATCACCTGGGGCCGACCCTCGACCTGCTGCTCCCCGCGGGGGACTACTACCTGATCGTGGATGGCTGGGGCGACGAGTCGGGGCCCTTCCGCCTCTCCTTCGAGACCCCCTGACCCCCGAGAGCGCCTCCGGCCGGCGCACGCGAGGAGAAGCATGGCGCAGTGGTTGCACGTGGAGCTGACCGTCGCGGCGGCGGACGAGGAGCGGGCCGGCGTGGCCTTGCTCGCGCTCGGTGCGGAGGGCTACGAGGTCCAGGACTCCCAGACCTTCCTCACCACGGCCCCGGGCCAGGTGCGGCTGGTCACCTACCTCGCCCCGGAGCAGGGCCCGCCGGAGAGCCTGCGGGCGCGCCTGCTCCAGCAGCTCGACCGGGGCGCGACCCCGGCGGCGGCCCTGCCGCCGGCCGAGGCCGCCACTGCCGCCTGCGTGCGGGTGGAGCTCGTCGGGGACCCCGGCTGGGCCGAGGCCTGGAAGCGCTTCTTCCGACCGATCCCCATCGGCACGCGGCTGCTGGTGCGCCCGCCCTGGGAGGCGGTCGACCCCGCGGAGCCCCGCCGGGTGCTGACGCTCGATCCGGGGCTCGCCTTCGGCACGGGCAACCACCCGACGACCCGCCTCTGCCTCGAGCTCCTCGCCGCGGCGCCTCCTCAGCCGCTGCTCGACGTCGGCTGCGGTTCGGGCATCCTCGCGATCGCCGCGGTGCTGCTCGGCGCTCCCCGAGCGACGGGCATCGACAACGACCCCGAGGCGGTGCTCGTCGCCCGGGAGAACGCCACGATCAACGGCGTCGCCGCGCAGACGGACTTCTCCGCCACCCCCCTGGCGGCGGTGGTGGGCACCTTCCCCCTGGTGGTGGCCAACATCCTCTCGGGGACGTTGCTGCAGCTCGCGCCGGACCTGGTCGCCCGCGTGGCGCCGGGTGGCCGCCTGATCCTGTCGGGGATCCTCCTGCCCGAGAGCCCGACCGTGGTGGCCGCCTACGCGCAGCTCGGCTGCCGACTGCTCGAGCAGCGCGAGGAGCTCGGGGATGGGGGGGACCACTGGGCCACCTTGCTGCTCGGCGTCCCCGGGTCCGCCGGGGAGCCCGCCCCGTGACCCAGCGCCGCCTGCTGCTCCCCGAGGCCTGGGCCGCCCCCACCCCGGCGCCCCTGGAGCTGAGCGGCCCGCGTGGGCACTACCTCGCCCGGGTCTTGCGGCTGCTCCCCGGCCAGGAGCTGCTCCTGTTCGACGGCCAGGGGCGGGAGCGGCCCGCGACGATCCGCGAGGTCGCCCGGGACGGCCTGCGCCTCGCGCTCGGGCCGAGCGGACCCGCGGCCCGGCCCGACGGCCCGACGGAGCTCGCCTTGCTGGCCGGCCTCACCCGGGGGGCGGCCCTCGACCGCGTGGTCCGGGAGACCAGCGAGCTGGGCGTGAGCGAGCTGCGGCCGGTAGTCTGCGCGCGCTCGGTCGCGGTCCCCCAGGCCGCGCGCCGAGACGAGCGCCAGGCGCGCTGGCAGCGGATCGCCGGCGAGGCTGCCCGCCAGTGCGGGCGAGCCACAGTGCCCCTCGTCCACGCGGTCACGACCCTGGCCGAGGCCTTGCGGCGGCTGGACACGGACGCGGCCGACCGCTGGCCCGTGCGGCTGGTCGGCTCCCCGACCGCGACCCGGCCGCTGGCCCTCTCCCCCGCCTCGGGGCCCGGCGTCCTCCTGCTCGTCGGTCCGGAGGGCGGGCTCCAGGACGCGGAGCTGACCCTGGCCGAGGAGCACGGTTTCGTGCCCTTCCGCCTCGGCCGGCGCGTGCTGCGGGCCGAGACCGCGATGGTGGTCGGCGTCGCCCTGGTCCAGCACCAGCTCGGCGAGCTGGGATGACCCGCCGCGTCCCGCCACGGGCCCCGCGGGTCGCCTGGGAGGGGCGCAGCGCCCCCTTCTGGCGCCGCGGCCTCGCCGGCCTGAGCGACCTGCTCCTCTGCCTCGGCGGCACGCTGCTGCTGGGGAGCCTGGCCGGGCTGCCCCTCCGGGAGCTGCTCGCCAGCAGCCCGCTGCCCCCCCTCGACTGGTTCGCGGATCGCGTCCTCGGGAGCCTCCCGGAGCTGCTGCGCTGGACGCTCCTCGGCGGCGGCGTCGTCGCGGCCTACTTCACCGTCTTTCCGCCGCTGTTCGCCCGGACGCCCGGAGGCTGGCTCTGGGGCCTGCAGCTCGCGGGCCCCGACCTCCAGCCGCTGCGCCCCGGGCGAGCCCTGGGGCGGACCCTGCTGCTCCTGCTGACGGTGCCTCCCGGCGGCCTCGGCTTCTGGTGGGCCGCGGCGGACCGACAACGCCGGGCCCTGTACGACCGCCTCAGCGGGAGCTACCTCCTGGTCGGGCCTCCCTGGCCGGCCGCCCCGCCGCCGCCCGCCGGCCCCTGACCGCCAGCCCCGGCCCGCTCGCCTCACGCGACCACCCGGCCAGCGCGCGACACAAAAAAACATTCCCTTTCAATCCGTTACAGCCTTCTGCCACGGACGCCGACCTGGGGCCGACCGGGCCCCCGCGGCCCGGCCCACGCGGTTGACAGCCTCACGCGGCGAGTGGTACTTCATTCCACCGGCCCTCTCACGCAGGCAGGCAGATGTCCTCGAAGCTCAGTTCGGTCCTCGTTCAAGCAGGCGCGGTCCCCGTCCGCAAGGTCGAGGAGGCGATCCAGCGCCAGGTGATCTACGGCGGCAGCCTCGGGACCAACCTCCTCGAGATGGGTGCGCTCGACGAGGAGCAGCTCTTGCTCCTGCTCTCCCAGAGCACCGGCCTGCCCGCCGCGGACTACCGCTGGATCGACCAGCCCCGCGCCGCGCTGGAGCAGCTCTTCCCCCGTCAGCTCGTCGACCGCTATGGGTTCCTCCCCCTGGCGCACACCGGCGACAGGCTCACGGGCCTCGTCGGCGAGGGCTTCGACCCGGCCCTCACCGAGGAGCTGTCCTTCATGGTGGGGCTGGAGCTGCAGCCCCACGTCCTGCCCGAGATCCGCTACCTGCAGGCCCTGGAGCGCCACTACGGGCAGCCCCTGCGGCCCCGCTTCTTCAACCTGCTGCAGAAGCTGGAGGCCGGGCGCGGGGGGCCGGGGGCCGACCTCCGCTCCCTCTCCGAGGAGGCCCGGCTGGAGCAGCTCACGGCCCAGGCCGGCTGGTTCCTCCCCGCCTCGGGCCGGACCACCGAGTCCGCCGCGGTCATGTACACCGTCGGGGCGGCCGAGTGGCGGGAGCCATCCCGCGGTGCGCCAGCCCCGGCTGCCGGCGACGGCTCGCCGGAGCTGCCCCCCACCCGGCCGGACATCCCCGTCGTCGCCGCGCCGCCGTCGGCCCGCGTCGACGACCTCCCCACCCAGCCGGTGCTGCCCGCCCATCCGACCGCCACGGCCCGGCCGGAGCCCGCTGCCCACCAGGTCGCGCCGCCGGGAAGCCAGACGGCCCTGGCCACCGGGGAACCGGATGCTCCCACCGGGGAACCGGATGCTCCCACCGGGCAACCGGAAGCCTCCACCGGGGGACCAGAAGCCTTCACCGGGGAACCGGCAGCTCCCGTTAGCGAACCAGCAGTTCCCGCCGGGGGACCAGAAGCCTTCACCGGGGAACCGGCAGCTCCCATCGGGGACCCGGCAGCCCTTACCGGGGAACCGGCGCCACTCCCGGACGCCTCCGCCCCGGCCCCGAGCTCCGCCCCGGAGCGGCCCTTCTCCCCACCGCCCCGGCGCCCCCGGCTGACCGTCGAGGCCGCGGTCCGGCTGCTCGGTGGCGAGGAGCAGCGGGACGGGCTGCTCGCCGTGGCTTTCGCCTTCCTCGGCGAGCGGCTCGCCAACCTGCTCTCCTTCGCGGTCAAGGGCAGCGGTCTGCGCCCGCATCAGGCCCTGGGCGAGGGCGCCGCCCGCTTCGACCGCCTGGACACCACGGCCCTCGATCTCGGCCGCCCCTCCCTGCTGCTCGACGTGGTCCGCAGCCGCCAGCACTACCTCGGCCCCATCGACCACGACGACACCCTCGGCGAGCTCTACGCGGCCCTCGGCCGAGAGCTCCCGGCCGAGGGGCTGCTGCTGCCGGTGGTCGTCCGGGACCGCACCGTCCTGCTCTTCCTCGGTGACAACGAGGATCAGCCCATCGGCAGCGAGGGGCTGTCCGAGGTGCTCTACTTCGGTGCGCAGCTCGCCCGGGAGCTGGAGCGACTGATCCTCCTCCAGAAGCGGCAGACCCGCGCGGCGTCGGCGCTCCCCCCCCCCGTGGCCGCGCCCACCCCCGGCACGCCGCCACCCTCCGCGCCCCCGGCCTCGCCCGCGCCCCCCGACGCGGCGACCGAGAGCCTGCCGACGCCGACCCCGTGGTTGACCTTCCCCCCCCCCGAGCTGGTGCCCCCGCCCGTGGCCGCCCCCGCCGCGGCCCCGGCGGCCGACCGGCCCGCTCCCGCCGAGCCCCCCCCCCCGGATCCGGCCCGCTGGCCCCGCTCCCCCCGGATCGAGCAGACCCGACCCAACCCGGGGCCCGCCCCCCCGCCCGGGGCCGACCCCGCGCCCCCGC
>JAVEVO010000094.1:0-26011 GCA_034005005.1 Myxococcota bacterium | reverse complement strand
CTCGACCAGGGGAGCCTGCTGCTGGCGCCGAAGGCGGTGCTCGAGACCTGCGACCTGCTGCAACGGCTGCTCGGGAGCGCGGCTGCCGAGGCCGACGGTTCCTCGTTGAAGCTCATTGAAATCACGAGGGCAGTCAATCTGCGGCATCTCGGGTTCCCCGCGTTGATCCCCTGGCCCGACCCGGAGTGGCTCCATTCCTGGCGGCGTCCCTTGCGGTTGCGCATCCTGGCCCATCTGGTGCAATCCGCGGCCGATTGCGACGAGCAGGCCGAGCTGGACTATTTCGAGCGGGCCCGCGGTCAGCTCTCCGCTCCCGGCGAGGAGAGCCTCGAGGAGCTGATCCTGCTCGGCGCCCTGGGGCGCGCCCTGGCCGCGGTGCGCCAGTATCCGGACGCCGCGGCGCTGTTGCGACGCGCGGTGGTCGGCTTCGTGGAGCTGGGGCAGCCCTACCAGGCGAGCCACTCCTTCTGCGAGCTGTGTCGGGTCCAAGGGATCCTCGGCAGCGAGGACCCCCTGACCGCGAGCTGGATGCAGGGGAT
This sequence comes from Myxococcota bacterium, assembly GCA_034005005.1. Classification (GTDB taxonomy): domain Bacteria; phylum Myxococcota_A; class JAVEVO01; order JAVEVO01; family JAVEVO01; genus JAVEVO01. The sequence continues at coordinate 25,472 of JAVEVO010000094.1, read as the reverse complement.
CGCTACGGATCCCCGCTCCCCCGCCGGTCAGCTCTCCTTCCTCCGGCTCGCTCGGGGACGCTCCCTGCTGCAGCTCGGCCGGCCCGAGCTGGCTGCCGAGCAGCTCGACCCCCGGGCGATCGAGCACCAGTGGCGTCTGTGCCCCCTTCACGTGCAACAGTCCCGCGGCCGCTGGTGGGCCCTCACCCTCGACCGCCTCGGCCTGCCGGCAGAGGCCGAGCGTGAGCGGGAGTCGCTCTCGGCCGACACCGAGTTCCGCCTGCTCGCCGCGCTCGATCGTTGCCTGCGGGATGAGGAAGATCCCGGGTCGATCCTCGAGGAACTCCAGCAAAATCAAGATGTCGGCTACGAGATCCGGCGGCTGCGGCGGCTGGCCAGCGCCGGGACCTTGGAGGAGCAGGCCTGGGTCGTGGTCGCGGAGTATCGCTACTGAGCCGCCGGACCGGGCCGCGGCCGGTCGCCTCGCCCGGCGGGGGCGGGCCGGGAGTAAAATCTGCTGCCTAGGTGTCAGAGCCGGCCAGCGATGGGCGTTGTCCGGGGCAAGGGGGCATCGGGGTAGGGGCTCAGCGGGTGGGGCGGTGGGGGGAATCGGGGGTGGGGCGGGGACCTGAAGCGGAGGCGGCCATTGTGTTGGAGGGGTGGTGCTTCAGGAGCGTTTTAATGGAAAACATCTAGAAATCAAATGGTTGTACCTTTCTCCTTGCTCGATGGTCCGTGTGTCGCGTAGCGTTGTTCCCGTTCGATCGGATTGGAATACGACTTTGGGACTGGGGTACACGTCGCATGCCACAACATCTCCTGCTGATCAGCCTCGGGCCCGTCCAGGATTTCATCGCCTCGGCTCGGCGCTGTCAGGATCTCTGGTTCGGATCGTACCTGCTCAGCGATCTCTCCCGGGCCACGGCCCAGGACCTCGAACGGCAGGTCGGCGCGACGGCCCTGATCTTCCCTGCCGCGCTGGGCAACGACAAGCCGGCCGTGGCCAACAAGATCCTGGTGTGCCTTCCCGACGGGGTCTCGCCGGCCACCGCCGCGCAGCAAGCACGTGAGGCCATGGGGGACCGTCTCGAAGAGCTCGCCGATGAGGCCTTCGCCGGGCTCGAGACCGACCGCCGCTTCCATGAGCGGGTGGCACGGCAGCAGATCAACGATCTCATGGAGTTTCAGTGGGTTTCGCTGCCCGTGCCGGACCCCGGCGGCTACGCTGCAGTGCGGGAGCAGGCCGAGGCCTTGCTCGCCAGCCGGAAGAACACGCGGCTCTGGGGACCGGTACCCTGGGAGCGTCCCTACGGGATCCCCAAGTCGTCTCTGGACGGGGCGCGTGAGTCGGTCCTCGACGAGTCGCTCTATGATGACCTGAAGCAAGGTCGGGTCACGGCCGAAGAGGCCCGCCGTCGCTACGGGATCTCTCGCACGGAGCGTCTCTGTGGCATCGGCCTGCTCAAGCGGCTCGGCTGTGAGCTGGCGCTCGCCGCCCTCACGGAAGAGGGTGAGCCGCCGCCAGGCAGGGCGAAGCCCGCCTTCCATAGCTCTTCGCACATGGCCGCCGCACCACTGCTGACCCGCCTGGCGCTCCTCGGGAAACCCGCTCAGGAAGCGCTCGCGCGCTACCAGCAGCGGTTGCGCGAGCTCGGCCTGGATCTGCAGCGGCTGCGCATCCGCACGGGCACGGCGCGTCAGGCCACCTTGACCGATCCCCTCGGTCAGCCGGGGCCTGTGCCTCAGAGCATTTCGGTCGACCGCACGTTCTCGCAGCGCAATGCCGTGGGCCTGGACGGCAGCGTGCTCTACGAAGATCGGCTGTCCGATCTGTTCGAGGAGCACCGGACCCGCACCGGAAAGGACTCGCATCTGCCCCTGGACCGCGCGGTCGAGGAGGCCCGCCAGGCACTCCGGGGCTTTCTCCGCTCCCTGGGCGTGTCCCGGCCGCCGATCTATTATGCCCTGCTCCAGGCCGACGGTGACCGCATGGGCCAGGCGATCCAGAGGCTGGGCCAGTCCGCCGGCATGGCGGGACATCGCCGACTGGCCCAGGCGCTGGAGCAGTTCGCGATCGGCTGCCAGCCCATCGTCGAGGGCCACGCCGGGAGCTTGATCTACGCGGGTGGCGACGATGTCCTCGCCCTGCTGCCGCTGCACACCGCCGCGTCCTGCGCCGACGCCCTGCGCAAGGCGTTCGTAGATGCCTTGGCCTCGGCCGTGGAGACCCTCCCCGCGGCCGAGCGGCCGACGCTCTCCGTGGGGCTGGCCATCGCTCATCACCTGGAGCCCATGTCCTTCGTTCGGGAGCTGGCCCAGCGGGCAGAGCGGCTCGCGAAGCAAGAGCGCGACTCGCTGGCCGTCATCGTCAGCAAGCGCAGCGGTGGCGACGTCGAGCGCAGCGCACGCTGGTCGGCCGGGCTGGTCGAGCGGCTCCACGGTTGGTGCCAGCTCCTGGGGGCCGAAGAGCTGCCCGACGGGATCGCCTTCGAGCTGGAGGAGCTCTGCCGCCCCTTCGAGCTGCGCGCTCCCGGGGAGGAGGTGGCCGACCAGGGTGGCGCAGTGCTCTTCGCGCTCGTCCGTCGGGCCGTCGGCCGCAAGCGCCAGCAGCGCGGAGCTGAGCTGCTGGCCAACACGGTGGCCGACTTGCTGCTCGTCCAGCTCGGGATCGGCGCGGTGCTCCCCGAGCCGACTCCCGTGCCCCTGGGTGAGGCCCTGGAGCGGGTACGACAGCTCTCCGCGGAGCTGCAGATCGCTCGCGTGCTGTTGGATGGCTGGACCGCTGCCTGGGCCGTTGCGCGGCCTGGTGCTGCTGGAGAGGCGCAATGATTCCATGGATCCTGGAGCCGAGGGACACCGTGATGCTGGGCGACGGTCGGCCAATCCAGGCCGGCGCCCTGCGGATGCACTCGTTGCTGAGCCCCTGGCCATCGACCCTCGCCGGTCTGGTGCGGACGCGGCTCGCCACCGACGAGAACGGGACATTCACGGTCTCCGCCGACGCGTCGCGCCAGATCACCGTGCTCGGGCCCTGGCTCGCCGAGCTCGCGGCGACCGGTGAGCCGATCCGTCCGCTCTTCCCCGCTCCGGCGGACGTCGTGTGGTTCGAAAGTCCCGGAGGAGGGGTCGTGCGGATCCGGCTGCAGCCCGCTCCCTCGCCGGAGGGTGCGGACAGCGATCTGGCTCACCGCGACCGCCAGCTCGACCTGGTGGCGCCGGCCAGCGAGCCGCCTGCGGGCAAGCCCGTCCGGGGGCCGCTCTTCTGGACCGAGGAGGAGCTGGTCGGTTGGCTCGTCGCGCCGCCGGACCGGGATGAATGTGGGACCTTGCCCGGCCGCGCTGGCCCGGTGCGTGAGCAGCGGGTGCACGTCAGCATCGCCAGCGGGACCCGGACGGCCGAGGACGGCAAGCTCTTCTCCACCGAGGGGTTGCGCTTCGCCGTGCGCGAGCCTGGGTCGGGGGAGCTCCGTCGACTGGCGCTGGCTTTTGGCTGCGAAGCGGCGACGCTGTCCCGCGGGACCGTGCTCCTCGGTGGGGAGCGGCGGCCCGTCTTCCTCCGGGAGGGGGCCGCCGTGCTCTGGCCCCAGCCGCCGGCGTGGCCGGCGGGGGCGAAGCGGCTGCGGGTGGTCCTGGTCACGCCGGCCCTGTTCCGGGAGGGTGCGGTTCCCCGGGAGATCGCCGGAGCGAAGGTCGTGGCCGCCTGCGTCGGCCGTCCGGAAATCGTCTCCGGCTTCAGCACCGAGAAAGAGCGCTTCGGCCCCAAACCCACGCGGCGGATGGCTCCCGCGGGCAGCGTCTACTGGGTCGAGCCTCCTCCGGGGGTCCCTGCTGCCCAGTGGGCTGGTGAGCGGTGGATGACCTGCGTCTCGGACGAAGAACAGGACCGTCGCGACGGCTTCGGTCTCTGCCTGGTGGGGGTGGGCTGATGGGCAAGCCGGCACCGATCGAGTTCAAGACCCCGGCGGAACGTGGCCGCACCGAGATCCGCGTCGAGCTCGAGGTCATCACCCCCGTCTTCGGCGGGGGCGTCCATGTGAATGGTGACGAGCAGACGAGACACCAGAAAGAGCCCGACCGAATCACTCCCCTGCGCGGGGCAGCGATCCGTGGGCACCTGCGTTTCTGGTGGCGCGCGACCCATGGCTCGGCCTGCGGGTCGATCGCCGCGATGAGAGAGAAGGAGACCATGATCTGGGGGGCGGCAAGCAAGCCTGCCCAGGTAAGGATCCGCGTCGAAGGGCTCGATGGTGAGTTCAAGGACGTCGAGGTCTTCCGGATCAAAAAAGAGCAGGATGGTCCCCCCCGCTTGGTTGCGATTGCCGAGAAGGGGATCGCTTACGGGGCTTTTCCATTGCAGACCCCTATGGATGGGATCAGGAAGAGCATTCCGTGTGGAAAATTGCACGATTTGTCAGGGAAGGCCAATCTGGTTATCGAATCTGGCAAATTTAAGGATGAGGTCGAGGATGCAATTGACGCTTGGCTCGCCTTTGGGGGAATCGGTGGGCGCACGCGGCGCGGATTTGGTGCGCTAGCTGGTCACCGCGTTGGGGCGCACAAGGAATCGCCAGAGCAGCTCTTCGAACGTCTTCGCCGCATCGCGAAAGCGCTTCCTGGGGTCCCGAGTCTGGCCGATGCCTCCTTGAGGGTCTCGTCGTGGAGTCGGCGCACTGCCCTCGACTGCCTCGAGCGAGGATTGGCGAGGCTGAACGCCTTTCGGCAAGGGCCGGGTGTTGGCAGGAATGCGGGCAAGGACGGCGAGAAGCACCCCGGGCGCAGCCGTTGGCCCGAGGCTGACGAGATCCGTCAGGTCACCCGGTCGGCAGCGCTCAAGCACTCGGTGCGGCAGGTTCATGTCGCCAAGTACCCGCGAGCCCATTTCGGTCTGCCGATCATCTTCCACTTCAAGGACGAGAGGGAAGGTGACCCGAAGGACTCGCGTCTGGTCCCCGTCAGCGGGGAGCGTCTGGCCTCGCCCTTGATCCTCCGTCCCGTGCAGGAGGCCCCGGACCGGTTCCGGGCCTTGGCTCTGGTGCTCGGTGATCCGGCCCGGCTCGCTGCGGGAGTGGAGCTGGTCGACAAACAAGGCACCGCTCATGTTGCGCACATCGACCTGAGCCCCGCCGAGGCGAACATGATCCGGCCCCTTGATGGGAATCCAGACCCCCTTGACGCTTTTCTGAAGTATTTCGGAGAGATGCAATGAACACCCGGCTGCTCTTCCTCCATGCCCTTTCTCCTCTGCACGCGGGCACTGGCCAGTCGGTGGGCGCCATCGAGCTGGCCATCGCGCGGGACTGCGCCACCGGCTACCCCTATCTGCCGGGCAGCTCATTGAAGGGCTCCCTGCGGGATCGATCCGAAGCTGGTGGCAACGAGCAGAAGACCCGCAGCCTCTTCGGTCCGCCCACCGAGCAGGCGGCCGAACATGCGGGAGCGCTGATCGTCGGCGATGCGAACCTGCTGCTGCTGCCGGTGCGCTCGGTCGCCGGTACTTTCGCCTGGGTGACCTCGCCCTACCTGCTGCGGCGGTGCACGCGGGATGCGCTCGAGATCGGCTTTGCTGCCGAAGCCCTGCCAAAAGTACCATCGCCCTCGCTCGGCGACGCCCAGGTCACCGGGGTCTGCAGCCTGAAGGCCCAGTTCGGTGGCAAGGAGCGCGTGATCTTCGAGGACCTCGACCTGCTCCCCGCACCTCACCCCGACGCGCAGGACTGGGCCGCGTGGATCGGCGCGCGGCTCTTCCCTGGCGACGCCGCCTGGGCCGCGATGCTCACGGAGCGCTTCTGCATCGTGCACGACGACGTCATGGGCTTCTTCTCCCAGCACGCAACCGACGTGGTCGCCCGGGTGGCGCTCAAGCGGGACACCAAGACCGTGGAGAACCTCTGGCACGAGGAGAGCCTGCCCGTGGAGTCGGTGCTGCTCTCCGTGATCGGCGCGCTGCCCAATGTCATGACCGGTCTGTCGGTCGCGCAACTGCTCGAGGAGGTGGCCAAGCTGACGGCGGCTCCGCTGCAGGTCGGCGGGAAGGCCACCGTGGGCCGGGGCCGCTGTCGTCTGGTCCTCGTCGGCGAGGAGGGCTGAGATGACCCGACAGCAGAAGTGGGCGCACGGCGCCTTCCAGAAGGTGCTGGAGCAGAAGGATTCCCCGAAGACCCGGGCTGGGTATCGCACCCTCGCGCTGAAGATGCCGGTGCTCGTGCAGCAGAGCGGCGCCAGCCAGGCGCTGGCCTTCATCTGGTCCCGCGGCGAGGGTGAGCCAGAACGAAAGTACCTGGAGGACCTGGCGGCGGTCTATGGCGCGCCGAGCCCCAAGGCCCTCCTCGAACGGGCGCAAGGAGCGAGCCTCGCCGAGTACATGGCCTTCTCCCGAGACCTGATCACTCTGGGGATCTGGTTCCGCCGCTTCGCGCAGAGCGAACTGCCCAAGGAGGGCTGAGATGCCGTGCCGGAGGAGTGACCTGCAGGAGACGATCTGTCAGGCGACGACCCACGCCGGCCTCTGGCTCGACAAGTACCTGGTCGAGCAGACAAAAGAGTCGGGAGGCGACGGTGTGGGGTGCCGCTCCGACTTGATCCTCGACATCGGCAAGCTCGAGGCGCCGCGTGGCTACTTCGACGCGTACCAGCGTCTCGAGGCGCTGGCGCGGGACAACCCCCGGGCCACCCTGGCGAAGGCCAAGGTCGAAGGCCGGCTGGTGATCGGACTCGGCGCCAAGGGGGTCATCGAGGCGGGTCTGCACCTGGACCACACCTGGGGCGTGCCCATCTTGCCCGGCAGCGCTTTGAAGGGGCTGGCGGCCGCGGCGGCGCACCAGTTGGCGCAGGACGAGTCCTGGCGGAAGCCCGAACCGAACGCTCGACCAACAGGTCCCGCAGCCCGGACCTCCTTCGAGGAGCTGTTCGGCACCACCGACGAGCAGGGGCGGGTCTGCTTCTGGGATGCCTGGTGGTGTCCAGTCAAGAGGACGACGAGGCTGCCCATCCACCTGGACGTCATGACCGTCCACCATCCGAAGTACTACCAGGATGAGCAAGATCCGCCTCCGCCGTCCGACACCGACAGCCCGATTCCGGTGGCCTTCGCCACGGTCAGCGGAGAGTACCTGATCGTCCTGGAGGGCGAAGAGGAGTGGCGCGAGGCGGCGCTCACGCTTTTGACTGAGGGGCTGAAGGAGCTGGGGCTCGGCGCCAAGACCAACGCGGGCTACGGACGGATGAGCCTGGAACGGATCAAGTCCCGCAGCGAGGAAGAAGCGGAGAGATCGGCGCGGACCTGGTGCGAGCTGGAGCAAAAGGTCCCGCATCTCGGGCCCGGCAACGCTGCGGATCTGGTCCCTCGCCTCTGCCAGCGGGCAACCGAGCAGGTGCAGAGCCGCCCCGGTGACGCCGCGCGGTGGGCGGCGCTGCGGGAGAGCATCATCCAGAAGCTGGGTCGGGCCTTTCTCAAGGGCAAAGACTGGGCCTCGACCCTCCTCGACGAAGCAATCGCGGCGACGCCGGAGGAGGGCAAATCCGAGCCCGCCAGCGTCAGCAGCCAGCCTTCCAGTTGGCGAGTTCGGATCCAGGCGGCCGGAGACGAGAAGGGGAAGCTCCTCGAGCTGGCTGATGCAGCTCAGCATGAAGCAGACTGGCCGCTCGAGGAGCTGGTCGAGATCCGGAAGAGGCTGAGGAAGACCCTCAAGAACCCCAAGCCTGCCGACAAGAACCGGCTCGACGTGTTCGAGAAGTACTACGCGTCGCGGAAGTCCGGGGGCTGAGCTGACCGACCGGGCCGCAGAGACGACGTCGATCCCCTCACTCCAGGAGTCCTGATGCCCGAGCAGATCCGGCTGATCTCGTTCCTCGGTACGACCTCCTACATCCCGATGCGCTACTCCCTCGACGGCCGAGACCTGACAACGCCGCGCACTTTCGTGCAGTCGGCGATCTGCGAGCTGCTGCGGTCGGAGATCGCGGAGGTGACGATCCTCACGACCGCGGAGGCGGCCAAGAAGCACTGGCCATCCCTGATCGCCGAGCTGGGGCGCATCGGGCTGGGTGAAGCGGCGATCCACCAGGTGCGGATCCCGGATGGTCACTCCGAAGACGAGCTCTGGGAGATCTTCGGCAAGGTCGGCGAGTCGTTGGATGGCTGCCGGGGTTTCGTCTTCGACATCACTCATGGGTTCCGCTCGCTCCCTGCTACGGGTTTGTTTTCCTTGGCGTTTTATCTCAACGTCCTGGATGTGCGGCTGGAGCGTATCCTCTACGGGGCGTTCGAAGCCTGTGTCGATGCCGACGGCCACTCACCATCCGTGCCCGAGGGGCAGACGATCTTCAAGGTGGTCGGTTCCATGTCGGTAGAGCAGCGGGACGCGGTCGTCGCACCGATCTTCGACCTCACTCCGATGCAGACGGTGACCCGCTGGGCCGAGGCTGCCGCGGAGTGGGAGCGCACGGGCCGGGCGCGGGGCATCGTGGAGCTCGCGCTCCCTGCCACCCAGCTCCTCCGGCAGCAACTGCGGCAGGATCGGCCGCAGGCGCTCACCGATCTGCCCGAGAGGCTGGCGCTGCTCGATGACGCTCTGACCCTGGTGCACCACGAGCAGATCGCCCCCCGCGCCAAGGACGTGCAGCAGCGCCTCGCCGAGGCCGCAGAGCAGTCCAGCGCCGCTCCACGTCTCGCGCCCTTCGGTCGTCTCGTGCGAGAGATGGGCGCCTCGGTGGAACCCCTCACCCACGGGGAGTTCCCATCCGTGCCCGGAGGAGCCGGCTACTTCCGGGGGCAGCTCGCCGCCGCCCAGTGGTTGAGCGATCACGGACGGATCGTCGAGGCGTTCTCCTTGCTGCGGGAGGTGGTGACCAGCGTCGCGGTGTGGGTCGTCGACAGGGCCGGGATGAAGTCTCTGCCCAGCCCCCAAGGAAAGCCTTATCTGCTGGGATCTACTGGCTTTCGGACCCGGAGCGACCGGCTGCTCACCAGCTTGACCGGTGCCTACCGGGAATCCACAGATACCTCGGCAGAGGAGGAGCCCCGGGAGCACGAGGCGCTCCCTGCGGACCAGGCCCAGGGGGTCCAGTCGCTGTTGCTCGCGTCTCCCGAGCTGGGGGATCGCTATGCGAAGGCCTGGATCGCCGTCCAGGACCTCCGCAACAAGCTCAATCACTGCTGGACTGGCGACCACTCTGCCAAGAAGCTCAAGAAATCGACGATGGGTGAGGTGCAGCGCGAACTGCAGCAGTCTGGGCTGCTGGTCGACCAGTTGATCGCCGAGGTCGAGAAGCTCGACCCTCCGGCGTCTGCACGCGAGGTGCCTGAGGCCAGCCCCCAGACCACCGCCTCCCGCTTCGTCAACCTGACCAACCACCCCGTCGAGAGCTGGTCCCGGGAGCAGCTCGACGCGGCGCGGGACCTCGGGTTGGGAGAACCGGAGGATCTCCCGGGGGGGATGCCGCTCGTGCCGCCGCTGGCCTCTGGAGAGGATGTGCTGCTGCTGGCCGAGCAGATCGTCGCGCAGGTCGGCCGCGGGGTCTCCGGGGTCGCGCTCGCCGGGGAGCCGACCCTGGTCGTGGCCCTGAGCGGGCTGCTCCAGACCGTGGGAGTCCGCTGCTTCGCCGCGACCACGGAGCGCCGGGTCACGCGGCAGCAGACGGCCGACGGCGCAGTGGTCAAGGAGAGCGAGTTCCGGTTCGTGCGCTGGCGAGAGTACATCGACGGTTGATCCGCGGCTGGTCCGCGGTCGATCAGTAGTCGATGCCCCGACCTTCTCCCGCTCCCCCCAGCGCCTCCTCGATGACGGCCACGACCTGCTCCCCGCTCAAGCGGGAGGAGGAGCCGTCGGGGTTGCGGGGGGAGCCGCCGATGGTCGAGCCGCCGCCCCAGGTGTGCCGCCCGTCCTGCGCGGGGTTCGCACACCGCTCGGCCGCCGCGAGGCACTGGAGCAAGCGGGGTACGTCGAAGCCGGTGACGAACTCGGAGGCCTTGCCGAGAGTGTACTCGGTGGTGCCGTCTGGCAGGGGCTTGGCGACCACTGCGGCGTGGAGCCCTCGCCGGTAGAGCTGCCGGAAGCCGCTCAGGCCGACCGCGGTGCGGGCGAGCACCCAGCCGGCGCCCCGGTGCAGGATCTCCAAGGGCGCGTCAGGCGGCGACGGCGGTGGGGGGAAGCGCGGGTCGTCGGGGGGGCCGCCAGCCGCCCACCAACGGTCGAGGCGCTCCAGGCACTGGTCGAGCAGCCCGCGGTAGGCCGTGTCGTCCAGGGTGCGCACGGTGCCCGCGAGCTCCGCCTGCAGGAGGGGCTGCAGGGCCCAGCGCAGCGCGGGCACGAGCCCGGGCCCGCGGGACGCGGGGCCGAGCGCGTCGAGCCGGCCGAGCGCCCGGATCGCGGACGCGACCCGGGGTTCGGCCGCGGCCGCGGGGCGCAGGAGGATCCAGGCCGAGAGGACCGAGTCCGCGTCCAGATCGTTGAGACAGAGCAGCATCCCCGTGGGGTCGAGGCCGACGTCCACCGCGTCCAGGGCCATCTCGCAGCTCGCCAGGGTGGCGTGACGGATGCAGCCGCCATGGTGATCGAAGCTGTAGCGCTGGTGCTGGGGGTCGATGGCCGGACCCTGGACGTAGCCGTCGAGCGCGATGGTGCGGGGTGGGAGCTGGTCAAAAGGGACCGTGATGCCTCGCTGCAGCAGGACTTTCGTTTGATCGCGGGGTGCGGGGCTCATGGGCTCTCCCTCTGCCGGGCGCGTCTCCGGGAGGTGAACGGGCCCTCCGGGCTGCACGGTCATTCTGGGTGGTCCTCGCGCCGCACCGACCTCCGGTCAAGCCGGGCTCTCGTTGCTGGATCACGTCTGAAGGACCTGGTCTCCTGTCAGATCCACCTCTGGTACCCGGTTCTCCGTGGTGGAGCCGGAGGCGTCTCTTGCCTCCCTCCGCCGGAGGAGCCGATGCCGAGCTTCACGATCGTCCTGCAGCGTCCCGATGGCCAGCCCGTCTCCGGGATGCGGGTCCTCGTCGAGGATCCCGAGGGCTACGCCGCGGCGGTGACCGACGACGCGGGGTGCGCCGAGCTCGAGAGCCGCTACCCGCAGGTGACGTTGTATGTGGCGCGAGAGCACCGCGGCAGCCTCCGGCCTGGGCGCCGGGTGGTGACGGTGGAGTAGGGGGGCGTGGGGCGCAACGTCCCGCGGCGGTGGCCGGGTCGGTGCGCACGGACCGTCGCTCCGACTTCATGGCCTACGTTGGCGGTCAGATCGTCCGGTGTCGGCCGTTGAGGGAGGTGAGAGGCCGCGACGAGGAGGAGACCATGGCCGAGCTTCACGTCACTCCATGCCCCCCCATCTTCCAGCCCCGGGAGCCCCTCACCTGGCTGACCGCGCACGCGTCGTCGTGGATGACGCGCCGGTCCGTCCGCCCCGAGGACCTGCAGGACGCGTTGACGTTCGGGCGCTGGCTGCACGCGGATGGGATGGAGTTCGTCTTCCTCGGTCAGCGTGACGTCCCGGCCGAGCGCCGGCGGGAGTTCGCCGCGCGTCACCTCGTCGGGCTGCTGCTCGTCATGGCCGGAGGGTTGCTGGTCACGGTCTACAAGAACCAGCAGGCCCTGCGCAGCCTCTGGCGGAAGCTGAACCGCCCCGGGCCGAGGCGATGAGGGCGCCGCGCCCCCTGCTGACCCGGTCCCTCGCCGAGGCTCGCGCCGCCATCGCCAAGGTCGATCCGGCGCTCGTCATCGTCATGCCGTTGCGCAACGGTGCGGCGACCCTCGGCCCGGCCCTCACCTCGATCTTCGTCCAGGAGGGCCTGCTGGGTCGGCCGTTGGTCCTGCTCGTGGACGACGCCTCCGAGGATGACTGGCGCTCCCGGCTGGCTGCCTTGCGGCCGGCGCTGCCGGTGGTCGGGGTCACCCGTCGCTGCGGGCGGGCGGCGACGGCGCGCAATCTCGGCCTGCACCTCGTCCGCGCGAGCGCGCCCAACCTCCGCCTGATCGTCCGGCTCGATGCGGACGACGAGCTGTACGACCACACCACTTTGCGGCGCATCGAGCGCCTCTTCACCAGCACGACCTCGACCCGGAGGCACTGGCGACGCGACCCCGAAGTGCTGATCGGTGGCAATCTGCAGCGACGCGCTGGCGTGATCCTGCCACGGCCGAACCTCGCGGACGGCTCTCTGCTCACCTCGGCCGGGCTGCTGGCCCGACTGGAGGGGATGGCCGCGGGCCAGCCGGCCGCTGAGCTCCCGTCCTGCAACGTCGTGCTCGGGAGCGGCTGCCGGCTGCTCTACCCCGACGTCGCGAGTGGGGAAGATCACTGGCTGACGGTCAGTCTCTTGACGCGGACACCGGGGACCGTGCGGGTCGTCGGTGATCTGGTCCACTCGATCTACTCGCTCACCGGCGTGCTCACCGCGGAGAACCAGCGGTGCGAGAGCTTCGTCGCGTCGCGCCGAAAGCTGCTCGCCTGGGCCTGCCGACGGTTGGCTGCACGGAGGTACTGGACGTGAGCGCGGAGAGGGTCGTGGCGGTGATCGCCACCCGGAACCGACCTGGTCTGCTGGCCAGTCGCTCGCTCCCTTCCCTGGTCAGCCAGCGCCGTCTGCCCGATCTCCTGGTCGTGGTGGACGACTCCGACCCGCCCTGGCGCGAGGCGAATCGCCGCGCACTCGAGCAGGTGCTGGCTGCCGGGGTCGAGGTGGTCTACGAGCTGGCGCGCACCGCCGCCCAGGGCGCGGCCGCGAGCTGGAACCAGGCCCTGCGGCGAGCAGCCGGCCGGGAGACCGACTGCTGGGTGGCCCTCCTCGACGATGACGACCGCTGGCACCCCGACCATCTCGCCGTCTGCCTGGAGGTCGCTGCTCGAAGCGGTGCGGAGGGCGTCGTGAGCGGGATCCGGACGATCGTGGGCGATGATCGTCCATCCGGCCGACCGCTCGCGCGCCTCGTGCTGACTGATTTCCTCGCGGGCAACCCGGGCTGGCAGGGCTCGAACACCTTCGTCCGCCTCGGACGCCTGCTGGCTCTCGGCGGCTTCTCCGAGGAGCTGCCGAGCACCCTGGATCGTGACCTGGCGATCCGGCTGATCCTGGCGGGCTGGGTGCACTGGGCCTTCACGCGCCAGTTCACCGTGGACTACTTCCTGGACCCCGCGCGTCAGGCCCTCTCCAGCCGGGGGAGCCCGGCCAAGCTGGAGGGGCTCCGGCGCTTCCACGACCGCTACGTCGCGTTGATGTCCGACGAGGTCCACCGGGCCTTCTGCGCGCGAGCCGAGGAGCTGTTCGGGGCTCCTCCAGGGCAGTATCGCCGGGCGCCGCTGGTGGATCGGCACGCACGGCTGCGGGCGGCGGCCAACCTCGGCCGCTGCCTGGCAGGGGCGCCGGTGACGCTGCTCGGCCACGGCCGGGAGGGGGTCGTCCTCACCGAGGGCGCGCGGGTCTACAAGCTGTTCGATGGCTGGACGGGCCGGCAGGATTGCGAGATCGAGAAGATGGTGAGGAATATCGAAGAGTTGATGAGGGTCGCCGCTGGACGCTCCTGGGCCCCGCAGGCGCTGACTCTGCGCCAGGTCGGCGCGCTCTGGGTCCTGACCTACGATCACCAGGCCAGTATTCCCTACACGGGCGGCCGCCGCGGTCAGGTCGCCGGGATGGTGGGCGACCTCGCCCGGGGCGGGTTGATGTACCTCGGGATGCGGCCGAGCAGCTTCCGGGTCTGTGACGACCGGCTGGTCCTGGTCGATATCGGCTGTGACGTCGTGCCCTTCGAGCAGGCGGCGATCGCGCACAACCTCGTGCGGGCCTGTCTGATGATCGAGCACGGGCTCTCTCCCCGGCTGCGCGCGCTGCAGCGACGAGCCCTGGCGGGGACCCTCGTCGAAAAGCCGCGGGCGCTCGGGCCATTCGTGCGGGAGTGTGGCCTGGGAGTCGAGCCATGAGCGTTCGGCGCGGCGGGCACGCCGGTAGCGTGAGCCTGATGATCAAGGTGTGCGGCCAGGACGGCCCGCATGTCGTTCGCCTGGTGCGCCACATCATCGGCCAGCTCGGGCCGCAGGACTTCCTGGAGCGCTTCGTCGCGGTCGACCCCCGGCCCGGTCGATTCCTCCGGCAGTATGGCCCGGCCAGCCGCGAACAGCTCCAGCTCGGTCTGGACACCCTGGTCCAGGAGGGCGCCATCGACTTCTGGTACGAAACGCCCACGGATCCGGTACAGGTGCGCCTACTCAACCGCCGCTGGTTCGGCTGCGAGACGGATCAGACGCACTCGGTAACCGACGTGCCGGTGGCTCCGCAGCTCGACGGGTTCGAGCGTGCGCAGGGCGAGTACCTGCTGCAAGCGGACGTGGACGTGATCATCGGCCGGCGGGATCGGCTGCACGACTTCCTCAGCGACATGGCCTTCGCGCTGGATGCCGATCCGATGAACGTCTCGGTTTCTTTCAATATCGCGCATCAGAGCACGGCCTATCGGCTCTACTCGGCCCCTCCGGGGGGCTTCGTGCCCGAGGTGCGCTGCTGCCTGCTGGACCGGCGCAAGCTGTTCGCGCTGCGACCGCTGCCGAACTCGCTGGATGATGCTGGGCGGCTGCAGCTCACCTGGTACCGTTCGCTGCAGCAGCGGCAGCAAGAGGAGGGTTGGCTCTCGCTACGCGGTGGCGATGGTCGGAGCTTCTTCATCCACCCGCAAAACGGCGTCAAGCGCGCCGGGGGCATCTGGCCGGCGGTCCAGGCCAAGGTCGAGCAGGGGTGCATCCCGGCCGTGCAGTACGAGCACCATGACCTGGTGGAGGACTGGCCGGCCTGGGAGGCCTGCACCGGCGACGCCTACGAGCAGCTAATCCTCGCTCCCCACGAGCTGCTGGCGGCCCTGGCGGTGCGCGAGGGCCTCGCCGACGGGCAGGTGGTCGTGCTGCGCCATGGTGACAAGCAGCAGGCGGCCGTCGCCGCCAGCGCCGCGAGCCTGGACCGGGTGGACCTCAGCGAGGCAGGGGCCGACGAGGTGCGCGTCTTCGCGCACCGCTTGCCGAGCGCGCCCGCGATGATCCTCACCCCGTCCCTGCCGCGCTGCATCCAGACCGCTCGCGAGATCGCTGGTACCTTTCGCCCGGTTCCACGGGTCGAGGTCCTCGACGTGCTGCTCGGCGCACCGTTCCACCAGCGCGCAGAGTGGCAGGCGCTCAAGCGTCGGCTCGGTTGGAGCCAGCTCGTCGCTCGGTGGCTCGAGGGGCGCCTGGAACGGTCCCTGATCCTCCCCTACGTCGAGTGGATCGGCGAGGCACGGGCAGCGATCGAGCAGCATCGGGCCCGGTCCGGCTGGACCCTCATGGTCACCCAGGGCTACCTCAACAGCGCGTTCTGTCACCACCTCACCGGACGGATCGAATATCGCGGGGGACCGCTCCATGGCTTCATTTGGCCCGCAGACGGCCTTCACTGGCCGGGCTGAGCCCCTCGGACGGCTGCTCTTCGGGGTGCGCGCCGGCTATCGGCTGCTCCGGGTCAGCCGTCCGGTGACCCGTTTGCTCGGTCCGCAGTACCGCCGCAGCCGTGACCTGCTCGAGGTCGACATCACGTACGCCTGCAACCTGAAGTGCGAGAACTGCAACCGCTCCTGCCGGCAGGCGCCGAGCAGCGAGCGGATGAGCCTCGCCCAGATCGAGGCCCTGGTCGCTGCCAGTGAGCAGGCCGGCAAGCACTGGCGACGGGTGAGGGTCCTCGGCGGCGAGCCGACCCTGCACCCGGAGCTCCTGCCCATCCTGACGCTGCTGCAGGAGCGACTCGGATCACGGGGAACCCTCGTCGAGCTCGTCACCAACGGGTTTGGCCCGGCCGCGCTGCGGGTGCTGGGGGCCTTGCCGGCGGGGGTCGAGGTGGACGACTCCCGCAAATCGACGGCCCGTCAGCCCTTCTTCGGTCCCTTCAACCTGGCGCCGTTCGATACCCGGCGGCATGCCTTCAGCAGCTACCGCAACGGCTGCTCGATCGCGGCGGTCTGTGGTATGGGGTTGACGCCTCATGGCTACTACTGCTGCGCCCTCGCCGGTGGCATCGACCGGGTGGTCGGGCTCGGCCTGGGCCGCCTCCACTTGCCGGAGGACGACGACGACCTGCTGGATCAGGCCGAGGCCTTCTGCGGGCTGTGCGGTCGCTTTCACGACGGTCACTTCGTGCCGCGCAACCTCCGCCGGCCCCTCGTCGGCGAGGTGATCTCGCCGACCTGGCGTGATCTCTACGCCCGCTACCACGACCACCCTCCCGCGCTGCCCTGGTATGCCTCCGTCTCCCCTGGGCCGGGGCGTCGCCGATGACGCACGACCGCTCGCCGGCACCGGTGGTCGGGTCTCCCTACCGGCGCCGCGGGGTGCGCTACCGCCCCAACCTGGCGCGGATCGAGCTCGACCTGCTCTGGGACTGCAACCTGCGCTGCAAGAACTGCGACCGTTCCTGTCGCCAGGCCCCGAGCGCCGCTCGGATGACGCCGGCGCAGGTCGCGCGCTTCATCGACCAGAGCATCCGGGCCGGCCGTCACTGGGAGCGCATCGCCCTGCTGGGAGGCGAGCCGACCCTGCACCCGGAGCTCGACGAGATCCTGGACCTCTTGCTCGGCTACCGGGCGCAGCGTGCCCCCGAGACCGAGATCCGGCTGGTGACCAACGGTCACGGTGAGATCGTCCAGCGCGTCCTCGCCGGGTTGCCCGCCGAGGTCGTGGTCCGCAACACCCGCAAGCAGGGGGTGGACCAGGATCGCTTCGAGCCCTTCAACCTCGCCCCGCGGGACCTGCCCGCGTGCCGCGGGGCTCACTTCGACGAGGGCTGCTGGGTGACGGCCGACTGCGGCCTGGGATTGAACCGGCACGGGTACTACCCCTGCGGCGTGGCCGGTGGCATCGCCCGGGTCGCGGGGCTGCGTATCGCCCTGGCGGAGCCGCCGACCGATCCGGAGCAGCTCCGGCCGGCGCTCGCTGCTGCTTGCCAGCTCTGCGGTCACTTCCTGCGGGGTGAGTTCGAGCCGCGATCCGTCCGGCGCGCGCTGGCTGGCGAGCCCTGTTCCCTCACCTGGCGACGACTGTATCGAAAGTACGCGGTCGCGCCCGCCACGCTCCCGCTGTGGGGAGAGTGAGCCGGGCGTCCCTGAGCGAGATCGGGTTGGTCACGAGGCCGAGGGCCGCGAGACCGGGCCTCTCGCCCCCTCAGCTCTCCATTCGCCGCCGGATCGCCTCCACGACCCCGGCCGGCTCGAGGTCGCCGACGTCGAGGACGGCCCGGCGGGCGCCGCAGAAGCTGGCGGCGTGCTTGTCGTAGGTCGCGAGCAGCCGCTGCTCTTCGCGGGGATCCAGGGTCCGGCGATCGGCCGCGGTGAGCTTGCCCCGGCGAGTCATGCGCTCCTGCCGCACGGCCAGGGGAGCCACCAGGAAGACCGTCAGGTCGGGGACGAGCAAGTTGGCGCCCAGCGCAGCGAAGGGCAGGTCGGTCTCGCCGGCCACCTCGGCGTAGGTCACCGTGGAGAGCCAGTAGCGGTCGACCACGGTGCCCCGTCCCGCCTGCCGGTTGAGCCGGGCGCGGTCCGAGGCGGCCTGCACCGTGGCCGCGTAGAACAGCCGCAGCCCCTGGGCCGACCCGCTGAAGGCCTGCTCGATGAGGGGCCGCTGGGTGGCCAGCTCGGCCATGGGCGTGGAGAGCCACTCGGCGCCGAGGGATGTGGCGAGTAGCCGGCTCACCGTGCTCTTCCCGGTGCCGTCGAGCCCCTCCACCACGAGGAAGGGCGGGTGGGCGAGGGGCGGGTGGATTCGCAACTGCGCATCGTGGCCGGGGATGAGCGAGGTGCTGGCTGGCCGGAAGACTGGTTCCATGGGACCCTCCGTGTCCGGGGGACTGCTCCGGCAGCGGTGCAGCCCCACCTGTCGACTGTCGAGCAGCGCCGCGATCGGCTCAGGCGACCTCGAGCACCTCGAGCTCCCGGATCACGCCCCGCTCCTCCCACTCCCGCACCTCGCCGACCGTCGCGCCGAGGAGCACGGCGGCCCAGGGGGCCTGATAGGAGACCTCGTCGCCGTCACCGAAGACCATGTAGCTGCCGATCCGGAAGCGCCGGATCTCGCCCGTGCCGAGGTCCCGGACCGTGACCCGCCGGCCGAGGCCCACCACGCTCCCCGTCTCGGGGGGGCGCACCACCTGGGCCTCGTTGCGGACCCGGACGAGCGCGCGCAGCCGCTCCCCCCACATCCGGTGCTGGCGCTCGCCGTCCTCGTATGCGAAGTTGTCGTGGAAGGTCTCCGCCCCCTCCTGGCAGGCCAGCCCCATCTCCTGTCCGAAGTGGCGCATGCGGGCGATGATCTCCGTGATACGGCGATTCATCTGCTCGTAGTCCTCGGGCAAGAACAGGTAGCTCATGGTCACCTCCTCGCCCGCGAAACGCTCCTGTGCGGGACGTTCTGACTGCTCTGCTGGTCTCCGGTCCTCCCGGGCGCGTGCTGCGCGGTCACCGGGCCGGGGGGCGAGCCCCGTTGACCCCCATGCTCGGGCGTGCCAAGCTCTCGGCATGACTGAGCCCAGTCTGCTGCCCTTGCCGCAGCACCTCGCCGAGCTGCTCGCCGGGCCCCAGCGCGGCGGTGTGTCTTTCTGCCGCCAGCTCGAACCCTACCTGGAGGCGCTCATCGCCCGGGGCCAGGCGGGCGAGGCGGCTGCCCTGGTGGCCACCGTCCGGCACGGCGCGGCGGGGTCCGCTGGGGCTGACCGGGCGCGGCTGGACTACGTCTTGCTGCGGACCGAGCTGCGGCTGGCTGCGCACGGGAGGCTGGACGAGCGCGCCAGCGAGGTCGTGGTTCAAAAGTACCTGAGCCTCCGGGAGGAGCACGGCGGGCGCCTCTTCGACTCCCTGTTCGAATGGATCGAGCGCTCGGTGGTCGACGACCTCTACCTGGCCCAGAGCCACTACTTCAACCGGCTGGAGTTCGAGGCCGTCGAGGGATTCCTGGAGCGGGACCACCGGATGATCACCCGGGTCCTGGCGGCCATCAAGGAGTTCGACCTCGAGGACCGGCACACCCGGGACTCGCTGCTGGCCCAGGTGAAGGGTACTTTCGGGCAGGCACTCGGCTTCCTGGCGAGCCTGCCGGACGCGGCTGCCGACCTGGACGTGCGCCCGGCCCAGGCCGACCGGTTGCTGCAGGCCGACCGGCTGCTGCAGGCCGACGTCGGGTTGCTCCAGCGCGGCGGCGCCCTGTGGCTCCAGGGGGCGAGCTACCTCGTGGCCCTCCACTGGCGTGCCGGCTCGCTGCCCCGCGCCCTGCGCTGGTTCTCGGAGGCGCTCGACCGTTTCCCGGCGCTGCGGCCCGATCAGCTCGTCCAGCTCACCGGGCCCACGGCGCTCGTGGCTGCCGACCATCCCCAGCGGCGCTGGCTGCTGCTCGACCAGCTACGGCTCTGCTGGCTGGCCGCCACGCTCCCGGGGGTGCAGCCGGCGGCCGAGTCCATCGTCGAGCTGTTCGACGAGGCCGTGGACGAGAAGGGGGCGGGCTATCCCGCGAACCTGATCGGCAAGTGGCTGCTGGTGCTCGGCCGGGACGCGCTCCGCGGTCGCCCCGAGCTGCTGCGACGGCTACGGGAGGCCTTGCTCGTCCCCCGGTCCGCCCCGATCCTCGAGCTGATGCGGGCGGTCGAGCTCCACGTCCTCGCGCTGATCGACCCGGACCGGTCCGGCGCGCTGCTCGCGGCCGCTCAGGAGGTGTGCACGGCGATCGAGGGCTATGGACGGTTCGGCCAGTTCCTCGCGGCCAGCTCCTGGGCCACGGCCTTGCGGGAGGGGCGCGGGCACCTCCTCCAACCCGACGCGGTGGCCCTGGCGCTGCCCTACTACTACGCATGACCCGGCCCCGTCGCCTGCTGATCGTGTCCTTCGACCTCGTCCGAGCCCACGATCCGCCGCTGTCGTACTCCGTGGCCTCCCTGCTCGCCTACCTCGGCGCCAGCCCGCTGGCGGCCGCGGGAGGGCTGACGACTGAGCTCGAGGTCGTGGACCTGCTGGCCACTCCCCGCCCCGACCTGGACGAGCTGGTCGGCCGCCTCGCGCGCCACGATCTGGCCCGGCTGGACGTCATCGCCCTGGCCGTCTACGCCTGGTCCGAGCGGCTCGTGCTCCAGCTCGTGCCGGCCTTGCGGACCGCGGGATACCGCGGCGCCATCGCCCTGGGCGGCTACCAGATCACCGCCACCCCCGACGAGGACCTCGCGGCCACCTACCCGGGGGCCGATCACTTCCTGAAGGGGTATGCCGAAGCCTCCTTGCTCCGGGTGGCCGCGGGCGAGCCCGGGTGCCCGGTGATCCTCGCCGAACGGCCCAATTTCGACCGATTGCCCTCGATCTATCTGGGGGGGACCATCCCCCTGCCCGAGCACGGCGCAGTGCGGATGCTCCGCTGGGAGACCAAGCGTGGGTGCGCGTACCGTTGCGGCTTCTGCGAGTGGCGCAACGCTGCGAACAAGCAGGTCTTCGAGTTCTCGCCGGCGCGCCTCCGGGAGGAGCTGGACCTGTTCCGCGCCCGGCGGATCGAGAAGGTCAACGTCCTCGACGCGACCTTCAACACCGGCTCCCGCTATCTGGACATCACCCGGGAGATGGTCCAGCTACCGATCCAGTTCTCGGTCCAGGCGCGCTTCGAGCAGCTCGCCGGCGCGCGGGGAGACGAGTTCCTCGAGCTCTGCCAGGGGGGGCGGATCCACCTCGAGTTCGGCCTGCAGACCGTCGTCCCCGAGGAGGCCCGGACCATCGGCCGGATCAACGACCTCGCCGCGGCCGGCCGGGCCTTCGGACGCCTTGCGGCCCGTGGGGTCTCCTACGAGGTGAGCCTCATCTTCGGCATCCCCGGACAGACCCGGGAGAGCTTCCTGGAGAGCGTCAACTACCTGCTCCGGAACGGGTGCACCCAGATCCGCTGTTTCCCGCTGCGCATCCCCCGGGCCTCGCTCCTCGAACGGCAGCGGGGCGCCGACTGCGTCACCGAGCGTCCCCTGGAGAGCAACTACTCGGTGGAGCAGGTCGTGGAGTCCTTCTCCTTCGGTGAGCCCGAGTGGGCGGAGATGGCCGAAGTCGCACGAGTCCTCATGAGCAAGCGACCGGGCTCGTTCCTCCTCTGCCGCCAGACCGGGCTGTCGTGGGAGCCCTTCGCCTCCTGCGATGCGCTCGAGGTGCGCGCGTCGGGCGAGGAGGCCGGGCCGACGGGGCCCGGCCCGGCCGGCCTCCTGCGGGTCGGGGAGCTGGCGCCGTGGCTCGCGGACGGGGCCGAGCTCGACACGGTCTGCCGGCTCGACGGCCGGTCCCGGCGGGCGACCCTCCGGCAGAGCGGTGGGGACGTCCTCGTCTACCTCGTCGGCCCGGGGTGAGCTGGTCGGGCTGTTCCTGCTCGCCCGGGAGCCCTCCGACGTGCAGGAGGGAGCCCGCGGCTCAGGACGTCCCGGCCGGCTCGCCGATCCGCGACGCTCGCACCGGAAATCATGATACGTTCTTCTGACGAAGGTCACGGCTGCGGCTGCAGCGGTGGGAGCACGGGGACGAGGCAGCATGTCGGAGCAGGGATCGAGTCTTCCCGAGCTCTCCCGGCGGGTGAGCCGGATCGAGCGGCTGCTCGACGAGCACGGCCAGGTGGAGCTGCAGCGGGCGCTCCGCTACTCGACCGCGGACCCCCGCGGCTCCTTGAACAAATCCCGGCTCGTGCTCGAGGTGATCGTCGGCGATGTCTATCGGCGCAGCGGCGGGCCTGCGACGAAGAAGAGCCTGGGCGAGATGATCTCGGACCCGGGCCTGCGCGCCGAGGTCCGCAGCCAGCGCATCCTCGGCTACATCGAGTTCGTCCAGCGCTTCGGGAACCTCGGCTCGCACGCGGGGGCGACGGTGTTCTCGAGCGAGGCCCTGCGGGCCCTCGACGCACTGTGCGAGATCGTCGAATGGTACCTCGGGCGGTACGTCCTGGAGGCCCCGGCCGAGCCGGGGGGTGAAGCGCCCCCGGGCTCCACCGCGGGACCAAAGGACCAGAAAACTGCGGCTGCGTCGGCCGGCGAAGTGGCCTCGGGCCCGACGGTGCAACCCCCCAACCCTCCTAGACCGGCAAGGTCCCGGAGCGGGTGTGCGCTCCTGGCGCTCTCGCTGCTGGTCGTGCTGCTGGTCACGGGGGCCGTGGCGATCTACGTCCTCTCCTGGCCCGGGGAGCCGGCCCCGGCACGGGCCCCGGCTCCGTCCCGGGTCGCCTTGCCGACCTTCGCCCCGGATCCACCGCCGCGCCGGCCGCCACGCGGCGATCGGGAACAGGCCGACAAGCTGAACGCCAAGGCCTACGCCTTCTTCAAGGCCAAGCGGTACGCCGAGGCGGCCGTCTTCTGGCAGCAAGCCGCGCAGGTCGATCCCAGCTACCCGATCGCCGATGGGAACCGGGCCTGGGCTCTGCTGCTGCTCGAGCGCCATGCGGAGTGCATCGTCGCCGCCTCGGCCTGCCTGCAGGTCGAGGACGATCCGGGGCGCCGCGCCCACTGCTACGCCAACCGGGGCCGCTGCCAGCGAGCCCAGGGCCAGCTCCCCGAGGCCGAGGAGTCCTTCGCCCGCTCGCTGCAGGCCAAGGAGCGCGCCGACGTGCGGCGGGAATACGAGTCGGTGCGCCAGGAGCGGGCCCGAGCCGGCCTCGTCCCGCGCTGATGTCTCGTCACCGGGGTCGTGATGGGTTGCTCTGGTGGCCCAATGGGCTCGATCTGGCGCCGGACGCTCTGCACGACCGGCTGCTGGCCCAGCAGGCGGAGATGAGGACGGCCGCCGGGCAAGGCTAGCGCGATCACCGCCGAGCCCCGTCCCGCCTGCCCTTCACCTCACCTCGTTTCGCTCCACGGTTCCGCCTTGCCGCCGCGCGGTCACGCGTTCGCCCGCTCCTCGCAGAAGCGCTCCAGCCCGAGCCGGACCTGGTTGACTCCGTAGTTGTCGGCCAGGATCACCCGGCACTGGGGCGTCTCCGCCTCGAAGGCCTTGGCCGAGACGGTGTGCGAGGTGAAGGCCCGCAGCACGATCACCAGGTCGAGACTGCCGGCCTGCATCCGCTCCGTGAGGGAGTGGACTCGCCGGATCCCGATGTCGGGGAGCCACTCGAGGGAGGCGAAGCCGAACACCTCCTGGAGACGCTTCCGGCGCTCGGCCCGGGGGATGCCGCCGAGCAACGCGGCTCGCTGGCCCCGGGTCTGGCTCCAGCAGGGCCAGTCGGCGGGAAGCTGCTCCTGTTCCGGGGCGGGCGGGATCTCGGCCTCCAGCGCTTTCAAGACGGCCCGGCGGAGCTTGCCGAAACCTCCGCCGTCGAGCGCGGGCAGGTAGGGCATCGCGAGCCGGACGAGCCGGGTCTCGGTGGGGGACAGCCCCAGGGCGAGCAAGGTACTGACCCGCTGGCGAAACTCCAGCGGGTCGAGCCCGGCCTTCGTCTCGTCCGTGAGCTGCCGCAGCGCATCGTCCAGGTTGGGCTGGCTGGGGGAGGGCGCCGTGTCGCCGCCGACGAGCTGCCGGATTCGCTCCTCCGCGGCGCGGGCGTCGGCCAGCCACGAGAGGCGCTGCGGCCCGTGCACGCGGGCGAGGCCGTGGACGGTGCCCGGCTGGCTGCGTGCGGAGTGACGGCTGAGGCGGGAGAAGAGACGGTCGGTCCGCCGGACCGCGGCTGCCGGCCCCCGGGTGCGGGCCGCATCCTGGACGGCCCGGGCGCGTGCCGTCACCCAGGAGGTCAGCGCGTGGTCGCCCTTTCGCCCGCATCCGGCCCAGTGATCGGGGGGAGCCGGGAGGGACCGCTCGAGCAGCGCGAGCTCCTGCTCGATCTCCGCCGGTCGCTCCAGGCACCGGGGTGTCTCGCCGAGGAGCTTCACCTGCTCTGCCAGGCGGCGCCGGGTCCGCGGGCCCAGCGAGGCCTCCCGCTCCGCAAGGTCCACCGACACGCCCAGGGCGCGCCGTCGGAGTTGTTGCTGAAGGTCGGCCACCAGCTCGGGCGTGACCTGCACCGGCGGGGCCAGGGGGGCTCCCGGAAACCGGGTTGGGGCCGGATTCGGGAGCGCTCCCTCCTCGAGCCGTTCGCCCCCACCCGGTGCGGTCGTTGCGCTCGCCGGGGGGCCCTGCCCCTCGCCCGGCGACGCGCGATCGATCACCGTGCCGCTCACGCCGTCGCGGGCTGCCTCCGCCAGGTCGGTTCCGTTGGGCGGGGCGATGGGCTCGAGAGCCTGGACGCGCCGCCGCGGTCCTCCTCCGTGGTCGGTCCGACACGGGAGGCTCGCCTGCGCCAGGCTCAGTAGCTGCTCGCCCTCACCGTCCAGGAGCGCATCCACTAGCAGGGCGCCGAGGCTCGCCAGCCGGGTGCTCAGGCCCGCGCGTCGTTGCCGCGGCCGGGGATCGCGGCTGCTCTGCAGGGCCTCCCCACAACTGCGGGGAGCACGCTCGACCGCCAGCTCCTCGAGCAGTTCGAGGATCTCGGGCAACAAGACGGTTGGCGGTGGGATGATCTGGTACTCAGTTCCTGAAATTGATGATCCTGTGGGTACTTCCTCTCGCCGCGTGGTCGTCGCGGGCCGCTCCCCTTCCTGTTCGGTGTTCGCTGCCACGAGTTTCGGCAAGTCGAGCAGGGTCGCCATGCTCATCGCGTGCCTCCTTGGTCGGCGAGGCGGCAGGCGCGAGGGCCGTGTCCGCGCCGTTCCTAGCAGGACAACGCAGTGGAGCAGGGGGAGCTGACATCTGGAGCCACTGCTTGCGCCCGCCCGATCCGTCGCCCTCGTCGGGCGACGCCGAGCTCACTGGTAGCAGTGGGGGATGCCGATACCGCTCTCGAACTTCTGGCGGAGCTTGAGGCTCGCCTTGCGTCCCCCTTCGTCGTCGGGGAGCTGCAGCGCCCTGACCAGGGTTGCGCGAGCCGCTGTCTGCTGCCCGGCGAGCCACTGGCAGCGGCCCATGTTGCGCAGGCACTTGGCCTGGACTTCGCCGGTGGTGGCCATCTGCTGACAGGTTTCGGCGTAGCGCACGCAGCTATCGTACTGCTTGGTCTGGCAGAGCGCGAAGGTCAGGTGAGAATAGAGGTCCGGCTGGCGGGGGTCGAGTGTCAGCGACTGGGTCCAGTCGGCGATCGCGGCAGCGAAGTCCTTTTGGTCATAGTAGCGGCTCCTGGCGCGCTGGTTCAGCTCTCGTATCGTCCCGTCAGTGGTGGGCGCCGCACCTCTCGTGATCCCGGTCGTCCAGGGGCTGCTGCCGTGGTGCGGCGCAAAGCTGACCCACGCGACGACGGCCAGCCCGCCGAGCAGCAAGAGGCCGAAGAACCCTACCAGCAGCACGGTGCAGCCTCCCGAACGACGGGCGGGCTTCCCCGTGGAGGTCGAGGCCGAGTTCGCGGCGGGGACCGTTCCGGCCCCTCTGTGTCAACATGAGTGAGACAGCGGCCCCCCCGAAGATTAGTGTCGAGGGCGGGGGAGGCGCAGGATGAGCAAGGACGAACGACAGCACGCGAGGTCAGCGGTGGTGAAGGTGCAGACGGAG